>CAXBRB010000022.1:0-19531 GCA_963977795.1 uncultured Acidimicrobiaceae bacterium | reverse complement strand
ATCACCTGGCCCGTGGCGCCCCCGGCGCCGGGGACCACCTTGACGGTGAACTTCTTCACCTTCGTCCCGCCCGGGCCCACGAGGGTCACGGCGACCTTGTACTTGGTCTTCTTGGTCGACTGGTTCCTGGGGAAGTACAGGTCGGCATCGAACACCCCGCCGGAGCAGTCAGCGGACTTGGCGCCGGCGATGGGCGCCGGGACCGAGGTGATCGTGCACGTCGAGGCGTTGGTCACGGAAAGATGGAATGACGCTCCGTGGTCCACATCGAGGACGGTCGGGCTCCACCCGTAGGCGCCGATGGCGGGCTTGGCGACCGACGCCGATGCCGACCCGGACGCACCGACCAGCACACCTGCGGCGACAACCGTCGCCATGAGCACTCCGACCGCCCGTCGCCCTCGCCCGTGCGAACGCATCGCATCCCCCTCATCTCGGTTCATCTGACGTTGTCCTGTCCCTGCCATTCTTCATGCATGTGGCACCGCTGCCATCACTGCTGATCGACGGTCACGCCGCACCATGGCGGCGTCCCGTCACACGGCGGAGAGCTCGGTGACCGTGGTCCCGCCGCCATTGTCCCAATTGGTGACCCAGACGTGGGTCCCGTCCGAGGAGACCGACAGAGGGTCGGGGCCGACGGGGACGGTCCCGGTGACGAGGCCGTTCGTCCGATCGATGATGACCACCTGGGCATTGGCCCGGTCCGTCACCCAGATGTGCGTCCCGTCCGAGCACACACCGTAGGGATACCCCGGCTGCGGGAAGCCCAGGACCGTGAAGTCGACGGCGTCGATGACCGTGCCGATCGAGGAGCCGGTGGCCGACAGCAGGTCCACGCCGCCCATCGGACCGCAGACGGACGTGAACACCTGGCCCCCGTCCGACGAGATCCCGTACGGGTCACAGGAGAGGCTCACGGTCTGGACGACGGCTCCCGAGCTGGCGCTGATGCGGCTGACCGTGTAGTCGTCGTGGTTGGCCACCCAGACGTTGGTCCCGTCGGCGGAGACACCGTAGGGCGATGCCCCCACGGCGATGGTGGCCACCACCGCTCCCGTGGCGGCGTTGATCTCGGTCACCGTGCCCGCCGACGAGTTGGCCACCCACACATGGGTGCTGTCCGAGGACACCCCATAGGGGTGGCTCCCGACGGCGATGGTGCGCACGACCGTCCCCGTGGCGCAGTCGATCTCGGTGACGGTGTTGGCGTTGTAGTTCGTGACCCAGACGTGCACGCCGTCCGACGCCACGCCGTCGGCGCCCGCACCGGCGCTGATCGTCCGCACGTAGGCACCCGAGGTCGCGTCGAGCTGAGTCACCGTGCCGTCGTTGAAGTTCGTCACCCAGACGTCCTGGCCGTCGCTGGAGACACCGTTCACACCGTCGCCCGCCGTGACCGTCTGGATCACCTGGCCCGTGGCGCCCCCGGCGCCGGGGACCACCTTGACGGTGAACTTCTTCACCTTCGTCCCGCCCGGGCCGACGAGGGTCACGGCGACCTTGTACTTGGCGTCCTTGGTCGCCCGGTCCTTCGGGAAGTACAGGTAGGCATCGAAGTGACCGCCGGAGCAGTCGGCGGACTTGCCGCCCGTGATGGGCGCAGGGACCGAGGTGATCGTGCACGTCGTGGCGTTGATCATCTGGAGGTGGAACTCTGCCGCTTGTTCCGCATGGACGACGAAGTTTGAGTAGTTGAAGACGCCGAAGAAGGCGGGCTTGGGTACCTTTGCCGACGCCGTTCCGGCTGCCCCGACGAGCACGCCGGCCGCAACGACCGTTGCCACGACACTGCTGACGACACGACGACCCTGCCGACGACCACGCATCACGCCCTCCTCGTTCCGGCCCTTCGGCCGGTTCCCATGACGAAGTGCACCATCCGGTTCGCACAAGGGTCAACGGTTTTCGTCCCGATGCTCACGGACCGTGGTGCGCTGACCGGACGGATGGGCCAAGCCACCACGAAGGGTGAGCAGATAGGCACGCCCGCACGGTACCGTCCGGACGCAGGTGGTGCTTCTCTGAACGAGCGCCCATCGGCCGTCGACGGATCTAGAGTCAGTGCACCGCATGCCGCGTGCGCAGGCGACCGGGAGCGAGGACCGAGATGCTGGTGATCTGGATCGTGGTGGCCATCGTGCTGGTCGTGATGGTGGCCGGTGGCTTCGTGGGCCGGAGCCGTGCCGCCCAGCGCAAGGCCGAGCAGGAGAAGAGCCAGCACCACGGCGGCTCCCACCACGGCAAGGCCGGCCGCAACCACCGGGGCCGCGGCGCCCACTGACGTTGTCAGTCGGCGGCCCTTCCCGGGCGGCTCAGGCCGGGCGCAGCGTCATCAGCTCGGTGACGTTGTCGAGCAGGATCATCTTCCGCTCGGCGTCGCTGAACTCCTTGAGCTCCCGCACGTAGTCGAGCGGCTCGGGCAGCGCCTCGATGTGGGGCCAGTCGGACCCGAAGAGCACCCGGTCGGGGCCGATGCAGTCGGTGACCACGTTGACGTCGTCCTCCCAGAAGGGGTTGATCCACACGTGGCGGCGGAGGACCTCCACCGGGTCCTCCTTCCAGTAGCCCGGCATCTTGGCCGCCGTGGAGCGCAGCTTGCCCAGGAGGTCGGGGAGGAACTGGGCGCCGTTCTCGACCGACGCCACCCGCAGGTTGGGGAAGCGCCCGAAGAGGTCGTCGAAGATGATGGTGAGCAGGTAGTCCCGGATGGCCTGCTCGATGGCGAAGGACTTGATCGAGGGCTTCCACTCGCCGCTGAAGGTGGCGGCGAAGCCGTCGACGGCAAAACCGTTGGAGGAGATGCCGCTGTCGCCGGCGTGGACGACCACGGCGATGCCGGCCTCGTTGGCCAGGCCCCAGAAGCCATCGAACATCGGGTCGAAGGGGGAGCGACGGCCCAGGGCGGTGACCGGGGCGGCCGGCCGCATGACCACCGACCGGGCCCCGTGGTCGAGGGCCCAGGCCAGCTCGGCCTCGGCCCAGGCCGGGTCGGCCAGGGTGAGGTAGGGGGCGGCGAAGATGCGGTCGGCATAGTTGAAGGACCAGTCCTCCAGCAGCCACCGGTTGAACGCCGCGAAGAGGTGGCAGACGGCCTCGGGGTCGTGCGCCAGGGGCTCCTCGTAGATCATGCCCAGGGTGGGGTAGAGGAGGCAGCCGGCGAGGCCCTGCTCGTCCAGCGTGGCCAGCCGGGCGGCCGGATCCCGGTAGGCGGCCCGGATGGGCTCCCGGCCGGCCAGGAACTCCAGCGGGTTCCGGCCCTCGGGGTTCCCCCGGAAGTAGTCGTACATGGCCCCGGGCAGGGCGACGGGGTCGAAGGTGGGGTTGGTGACGGCCCGGCTGACCCGGCCGCCGATCACGTGGTACCGGCGGCCGTCGATCTCGCACCACTGGATGACCCGGGATCCCATGGCCGGGTCGAGGTGGCGGGTGAAGGCGTCGGTGGCCTCGTAGTAGTGGTTGTCGGCGTCGAACACCGGGTGGCTGAGGGTCTCGGCATCGGACATCGGCGGTCCTCCTCGGCAGGCGGGTGTGCCGGGCAGTGACCCGGCGACGGCATGGGTGGCCTCCGGCGAGTGTAGGGCCCGGCCCCGGGAAGGGACCAACGGCCCGGGGCACCAGGAATGTCCGTGGCTACCATGGCGCCACCGACGAGCAGGGGGGTCCCGATGGCGCACGATCCGGTGGTGGCGGAGGCGACGAAGATCCGGGACAGCCTGGAGCCGCGGTTCGTCCTCCCCGAGCAGGAGGCACGGGCCGCCGAGGCCCTCGAGGGCTACCGGGCCCGCCATGGCAGGCCCAACATCCTGGTCATCCTCTTCGATGACGTCGGATGGGGCGACTTCGGCTGCTACGGCGGCGGCGTCGCCGTGGGGGCCCCGACCCCCAACATCGACCGACTGGCCCGCCGGGGCCTCCTGCTGACGTCGTGCTACTCGGAGCCGTCGTGCACCCCGTCCCGGGCCTCGCTCATGACCGGGCGGCTGCCCATGCGCCACGGCCTGCTCCGGCCCCCCATGTACGGCCAGGAGGGTGGCCTCGACGGGGAGGTCACCCTGGCCTCGCTCCTCTCGGACGCCGGCTACGTGACCCAGGCCGTCGGCAAGTGGCACATCGGCGAGAACGTCGAGTCCCAGCCCCAGAACGTCGGGTTCGACGACTTCTACGGCTTCCTGTCGGTCTCGGACATGTACACCGAGTGGCGGGACCCCTACTTCTTTCCGGAGATCGTCTACTCCGAGGAGCGGACGACGTGGGTGGAGAACCTGCCCTTCAACAAGTGCTTCGTCCACGCCACCCGGGGCGGCGAGCCCGAGAGCGTGTCCGAGGTCACCATCCCCGAGCTCTCCCTCCTCGACGACAAGTGGGCGGCGTACTCCCTCGACTTCATTCGTCGGATGGGGACCCCGGCACGGGAGGAGCGGACCCCGTGGTTCCTCTACCACTGCACCCGGGGCGCCCACTTCGACAACTACCCCCACGAGCGCTTCCTCGGGTCCTCGCCGGCCAAGCACCCCTACAAGGACACCATCATCGAGCTCGACGACATCGTCGGCCGGCTGGTGGCCGAGCTCGAGGCCACCGGCCAGCTCGAGGACACCCTGATCTTCATCAGCTCCGACAACGGGCCCGAGATGGAGACCTGGCCCGACGCCGCCTACTCGCCGTTCCGCAGCGCCAAGGGGTCCACGTGGGAAGGCGGGCAGCGGGTCCCGGGCATCGCCGTGTGGCCGGGCATGATCCCCGCCGACCGGGCCACCGACGGGATCTTCTCCCTGATGGACCTCTTCGCCACCTGCCTGACCCTGGCCGACGCCAGTGCGTCGGTCCCCACCGACCGCTACATCGACGCCGTGGACCAGACCTCGTTCCTGCTCGACCCGGAGGGCGTGTCCAACCGCAAGTTCCTCTACTACTGGCTCACCAACGTCTTCTCGGGCCTTCGGGTGGGGGAGTGGAAGTTCATGGTGGCCTCGTCGTCCGACGACGACCGGGACTGCTTCAACCTGGGCGGCTTCACCGGAGTGACCCAGAAGTACTCCCACGGCCGCCTCTACAACCTCTACCTCGACCCCAAGGAGAGCCACAGCTACATGATCCGCAAGCTGGCCTACATCGACAGCTTCACCACCGGCCTCCGCGACCACCTCATGAGCTTCGGGCCCTACCCGCCCAAGCACCCCATCGCCGCCATCAGCTGACCGGCGTCGCCAGGGCGGCCCTCCCCAGCGACGCCACAACCGGACTCCGGGGTGTCCCCGCCCCCCTGGGCTACCGTCCCCCCATGGCCATCTACCGACTGGGCGACCTGGTGCCCGACGTGCACCCCGACGCCTACATCCATCCCCAGGCCGTGCTCATCGGCGACGTCACCGTCGGGCCCGAGGCCTCCGTCTGGCCCAGCGCGGTGCTCCGGGGCGACTACGGCCGCATCGTGGTGGGGGCGGGCACGTCCATCCAGGACGGCACCGTCGTCCACGCCGGCCCCCACTTCCCGACGCTGGTGGGGGAGCGGTGCGTCGTCGGCCACCTGGCCCACCTCGAGGGGTGCACCCTGGAGGACCACTCCCTGGTCGGATCGGGGTCGGTCGTCCTCCACCACGCGGTGATCGGCACCGGGGCCATCGTGGGGGCCAATGCCGTGGTGCCCAACCGCACCGAGGTGCCCCCGGGGGCCCTCGCCGTGGGCGTGCCCGTCACCATCAAGCCCGACGCCGCCAACCTCCGGATGATCCAGCTGTCGGCCGACGAGTACGTGGCCAACGCCCGGCGCTACAAGGAGCAGCTCGAGCAGATCGGCTGACCCCCGGATGCAGGCCCCCGGGTGGCGCACACGGGGGGCGTGGCGCTCAGGCTCGGGGCGTGGTGATCGGGCGGCCGTCGGGTCCCAGCACCCACCACCGGCCGCCGCCGTTGGCCAGGGCCTGACCGGTGGCCTGCCCCGGCTGCCGGTCGGGCGGCCACGTGTAGAGGGGCCACCCGGCGTAGGTGACCTGGACCGGGCCGTCCCGCCGGGTCGTGGTGGCCAGCAGGTCGGCGTGGATGCCGGGCCCGGCCACGGGGCGGCCCACGTCGGGGGTGAGGAGCACGGGAGGCCACTGGACGGCGCAGATCCCGTAGCAGGTCGGCGGCCGGCCGGGCCGGTCGTGGGCGAAGACATAGAGCGTGAGCCCACGGCCGTCCACCAGCACCGTCCCGAGGCCGTCGACCGTCCCGGTCCGGACCTCCCAGGCCGGTCCGTCGGCCAGCGGCCTCGGGGCGGCGGCGAACGGCGAGCGGATGGAGGTCCCGTTCCCGCACCCCGCCGACAGGGCCACCACGGCCAGGGCCGCCGCCAGGGACGGCAGGCGCACGGACCAGGACCGGCGGCGGTGTCGGCCCGGCATCACCGACGCTCCGGGGGCGGGACGAAGGTGGCCAGGGGCGGCGCCGGATAGGGCCCGACCCCCGGGCGCCACCCGGCGGCCAGCTTGGCCGGGGCCACGCCGTCCTCGGCCCAGATGTGACAGGAGCCGAGGGCCCACGGACTGCTCGAGCCATCGGTGGCGCCGCCCAGCAGGTCGGCCGCCTCGCCACGCTCGACGGCCCGGGCCCGCCGGGAGGTCACGGCCTGGATCACCAGCGGTCCCACCGACCGGGCCAGGTGCTCGAGGTGCGTGCACCCGCGGGGGCCGCCGAAGCGGGTCTGGACCTCCCGGGTGAAGCCCCGGGCCACGGACAGGCCGACCAGGTCCTCGAAGGCGCCTTCGATGGAGGGGCACTCGGCGTGGGGGTAGGTGCCCATGGTGGCTGCGGCCGCAGTGATGACCAGGTCGGCGGAGCGCACCCGGACCCGGAGCTCGAGGTCGTGCACGGTGGCCACCGCCCCGGTGCCCGCCGCCCACGGCCGCCGGTCGCTGAGCCGCCCGACCACCACCAGGTCGTCGCCGACGGCGTAGGCCCGCAGGTCGATGGCCCGGTAGTGGAGCTCCACGGCGCCCTCGGGCACCTCCACGGCGTCGCGGTCCGGCATGCCGCGATCATGGCCCCGCTGCGATCAGGCGCCAAATCGCCTGCCCACCCCCACCGGGCACCCCGGTGACCTGGGGGAATACACGTCCGTAACTACGGCCGTGTGGTACGTTGGACCGCTCGTTGACGTTGAGATCCGACGACCCTGAACCTTTGCTCGAGGTGGAGGATGGTGGACAAGATGGCAACCCGAACCGAAGGACGCGCCCCTGGCGCCAATCGCCTCCCGCTCGGACCCGACGAGGGGTTCCGGGGCCCGCAGGTGTGCGCCGTGGTCGGCATCACCTACCGCCAGCTCGACTACTGGGCCCGCACCGGGCTCCTGCGGCCCTCCATCGCTGATGCCACCGGGAGCGGCAGCCAGCGGCGCTACTCGTACGGCGACGTCCTCGAGCTGAAGGTCATCAAGCGCCTGCTCGACGCCGGCCTCAAGCTCAAGCAGGCCCGCCAGGCCGTGGAGTGCCTCCGGGGCGACCTCGGAGTGGATCTGGCCACGGCGCAGCTGGTCATGGTGGACAACCGCTCGGTGCTGGCCACCACGGACGGCGAGCTGGTCGACCTCCTGGCCGGGGGCCAGGGGGTGTTCAACGTGCTGCCGCTGGCCGGCGTGGTGTCCGAGCTCGAGGCGGCCATCGTCGAGATCACCTCGCCGGTGGAGGCCGCCCCCGAGGACCCGACGGCACCGATCGCCGTCGGACGGTGACCACGGCGCTGACGTCGGTGGTCCCCGGGTCCGACGGCCCGGTGCGCTTCGCCCACGATTCCGAGCGACGCTTCGCCCGCATCCTCGACTTCTACGGTGTGGCCTGGGAGTACGAGCCGGTCGAGTTCGTCCTGGCCTGGGGGTCCGACGGACGCCCCACCTCCGGGTTCCGTCCCGACTTCTGGCTGCCCACGCCGGGACTGTTCGTGGAGGTGACGACCATGAACCAGCGCCTGGTCACCAAGAAGAACGGCAAGGTGCGGCGCATGGCCGCCCTCTACCCCGACGTCCGGGTCACCCTGCTCCACCAGCGGGACACCCTGGCCCTCCTGGCCAAGTACGGCCTCTCGGGCGGGCTCGAGGGGCTCGCCGGCGCCCGCTCTGCCTGAGCCCCGGCAGCAGTAGCCTGCTCCCGTGACCGCTCCCGAAGCTGAACTCCGCCGCACCGCCCTGTTCGATGCCCACCGGGCCCTCGGCGCCAAGCTGGTCGGCTTCGGCGGGTGGGAGATGCCGCTGGCCTACGGCGACGGCACCATCGCCGAGCACCGGGCGTGCCGGACGGGTGCCGTGGCCTTCGACGTCAGCCACCTCGGGACGGTCCGGGTCGCCGGCCCGGGGTCCTTCGACCGCCTCCAGTCGGTCCTCACCAACGACCTCAGCCGGATCGCTCCCGGGCGGGCCCAGTACACCCACCTCCTCGACGCCGGGGACGCCTCGGTGGTCGACGACATCATCGTGTGGTGGCTGGACGACGAGACCTTCGACGTGATGCCCAACGCCTCCAACACGGCGCGGGTGACCGAGGCAGTGGGCGGCACCGACACCACGGCGGAGCGGTGCATCATCGCCGTCCAGGGCCCGACCGCCCGCGGCCTCCTGGCGACCGTCTCGCCCGAGGCGGCCGCCGTGCGCCGGTTCGGCGTGACCGCCGTGTCGTGGCAGGGGACGCCGTGCGTGGCGGCAGGGACCGGCTACACCGGCGAGGACGGGGTCGAGCTGGCCGTGCCGGTCGAGGCGGCACCGGCCCTGTGGGACGCCGTCCTGGCCGCCGGGGTGGCGCCGGCCGGCCTGGGGGCGCGCGACACCCTCCGCCTCGAGGCGGCCCTGCCCCTGCACGGGCACGAGCTCGGTCCGGGCATCACCCCGCTCCAGGCCGGTCTGGGCTGGGTCGTCGGGTGGGACAAGCCCGGCTTCCGGGGCCGGGACGCCCTGGCGGCCGAACGGGAGGCCGGCGTGGCCCGCCGGCTGGTCGGCCTGGCCACCGAGGGCCGCCAGCCGCCCCGGGAGGGTGCCGATGTCGTGGTGGACGACGCCGTCGTCGGCACCGTGACCAGCGGCAACTTCTCACCCATGCTGGGCCACGGGATCGCCCTGGCCCTGGTGGACGCCGGCGCCGGGATCGAGGTGGGCGACGGGGCAGCGCTCGTCCAGCGGGGACGGGCCCTGCCTGCCACGGTGGTCGCCACTCCGTTCACCCGTCCCGGTCAGTGGGCGCACGGAGCGTGACGGACCGCCTGGCCCTGGCACAGTGGGTCGCTGTTGCTCGGGGCGACCACGTGCGCGGCGCCGGCAGGGGTGCACCGTGAAGGGCGGCATCTTCACCACCCGGTTCGTCGACCCCTACCTGCGGCTCCATAAGTGGGCCTACGAGCGCTCCGACGGCCGGGTGGGGGCGCACTCAGGCCGGGTCCCCGCCCTCCTGATCACCACCACCGGCCGGCGCAGCGGCCTGGCCCGGACCAACGGCCTGACCTACTGCACCGACCGGGGCGACCTGGTGGTGGTGGCCTCCAACGGCGGCAGCGACCGCCCGCCCGCCTGGCTGCTGAACATCGAGGCCGACCCCCGGGTCACCGTGCGGGTGGGCCGACGGGTCATGGCGGCGACGGCACGGGTGGCCACCCCCGAGGAGCGGGCCCAGCTGTGGCCCAAGGTCAACCGGACCAACCGGGGCCTGTCCCGGATCTTCCACCCCGGGGTGGCCGGCCGCTACGACGTCTACCAGCGCCACACCAGCCGGGAGATCCCGGTGGTCCTCATCCGTCCCGACCGGGACCCCCGGGCGTCCGCCGACTGACGGCACCGGACGGACGGGCGCCGCTCATCCGACAGGGGGCTCGGCAGCCAGCGGGCTGTGGCCGCCAGGTTCTCCCTCCTCCGGCGACGCCGTGGCCAGCCAGCTGCCCAGAAGGATGAGGGGGAAGCCGACCACCATGCCGGTGGTCAGCGGCTCGTGGAGCACGACCACCCCGAGGGCCACCGCCACCGCCGGGTTGACGTAGGTCACGACCGTCGAGCGGGCCGGTCCGACCTCCAGGATCAGCTGGAAGAAGAGGACGAAGCCCAGCGCGGTGCACAGGACGATGAGACCGATCACTGAGAGCACGGTGGCGGGGGAGAGGTGTCCGGGAAGGCGGGTGAGCGCCACCGGGGCGTACACCACCGAGGCCAGAGCCAGGCAGACGGTGGTGACGCCGATCCCGTCCAGGTCGTCCAGGCGCCGGGCGATGACCAGCGGGCCGAGGGCATAGCCCACGGCGGGGATCAGGACCATGAAGACCGGGACCACGGCGGCACCGCGCACGTCGACCCCCACCAGCGCGGCGACTCCGGCGAAGCCGACCAGCAAGCCGAGGATGCGCCGGGGTCCGAACCGGTCATGGCCGGTGAGGCGGTAGAGGATCGCCCCCACCAGGGGGACGGTGGCGATGAGGAGGCCGGTGAGGGAGCTGGTCAGGTGGATCTCGGCGCGGCTCACGAAGTACCAGGGGATGGCGAACTCCACGGCGGTGAAGACCACCAGCCAGCGCCAACGGGGGGCCAGGCCCACGAAGGACCGGCGCCGGAGCGCCAGGGGCAGGAGCAGCAGGGCGGCCGGTGCCGTGCGGAAGAAGATGAGCGTCGCCGGGTCGATCTGGCGGACGGCCACCCGGATGAACAGGTAGGGCATACCCCAGATCAGGGACATGGCGGCGAAGAGCGCCCAGCCCCGCCGGGTCATGCTCCCTCCGCTCGGCCGGTCGACGCGGCGGGCCGGCGGTGCCGGACCAACTCAGTCCAGCAGGTCGGGCTGCTGGCCGACGATCCGCTCGAAGAGGGGCTGGAAGCTGAACCAGCCGGCCAGGTGGGTCCCCACCTGGCCGCTGGTGTGACGGGCCATCTCCGGGTCGATGAGGACGGGGGTGCCGGCCGCTTCGGCCAGGAGCTGGGCCTGGCAGGAGCGCTCCATGGTGATGAACCACCACGCCGCCTCGTCCACCGAGTGGCCCACGGTGAGGAGGCCGTGGTTGCGCAGGATGGCCGCCTTGTTGTCCCCCACGGCGTGAGCGATGCGCTTGCCCTCCTCGAGGTCGACCACCACGCCGGTGTAGTCGTCGAAGAGGGCATGGTCGTCGTAGAAGGCGCAGACGTCCTGGGTGATGGGGTCGAGGAGTCGTCCGAGCGACGACCATGCCTTGCCGTGCACCGAGTGGGCATGGGCGGCGGCCACCACGTCGGGCCGGGCGGCGTGCACCTGGGAGTGGATGGCGAAGGCGGCCCGGTTGACCGCCCGGTCTCCCTCGACCACGTTGCCCTCGTGGTCGACGAGGAGCAGGTCGGACACCGAGATGTGGCCGAAGTGCATGCCGAAGGGGTTGACCCAGAACCTGTCGGGGTGCTCCGGGTCACGGGCCGTGATGTGGCCGGCCACGCCCTCGTCGAAGCCGAAGGCGGAGAAGAGCCGGAAGGCGGCGGCCAGGCGCTGCTTGCGGTGGAGGCGCTCCTCGGCGGGTGAGGCGAACGCCATCGACTCGGGCAGCTGCACGATCTCGGGCACGGATCCTCCTCGGGCACCAGGCGGGCCCACGCCCGCACGCCTGCGAGTCTAGGCCCGCCGCTCCGCCCGGCCCGGGCCGTCAGGGCACACCGACCGCTGCACGGTTGCACCACGGTGCGCACCGGTGCAGGTCAGGTGACCGATGCCTACGGAACGGACGGTGGCCGTACGATCACGGTGCCCGGCAGGAACGGGGCGACAGGGCGACCGGATGTGGCCCACCGCAGCACGACGACGGCGAACGAGGGACGGTCCTCCATTGCGAGGACAGAGGGGACGAGGGGCAACGATGGGGACTACGACCGACGGGCGCCGCACGACGGGGCGGCGCCTCCTCCTGGCCGGGGCGCTCGGCCTCGGCCTGCTGGCTGCCGGGACCGCCGCCGGGCCCGCCCAGACAGCTGGCGCCGCCGGGTCCACCTATACGTACGCCGCCAGCGGGAGCCAGCCCGGACCGCTGCCCGCCTCCTACAGCAGCGGATCGGCCAGCGACGGGTGGGCGGCCGCCGTGAGCGCCACCCAGGTGTTCAACGTCTCCCACCATGAAGGCACCCTGAAGATCGCCTGCCACAACCAGAGCGACGCCCGGCCGTGCTGGACGGGAACCAAGCGCGTCACCGGCTCCGGCGTCGACTTCGCCACACCCGCAGGCGCCGGCCTCTACCTGAACCAGACGAACGGGCGTCTGTACACCTTCGCCATCAACACCTCCACCAACGCCGCCGGCGTCGTGTGCATCAACACCGCCCTGGCGCCCACGGCGACAGGCGCCCAGATGTTCTGCGGCTTCACGGCTCTCACGGGCAGCGACGCCTACTACGTCTCGCCGGCGGTGACGGGCAACGTGGCCGACACCGGCCTGAGCGCTCCGGTCCTGGTGGGCACCTCGTGGTACGCCTTCAACGCCTACCCGGGGTCGACCACCGGGTCCCGCAACAAGCTCCTGTGCTTCAGCGTGGCCACCTTCACCCCGTGCACCGCCCAGCCCTTCGCCGTCGACCTGGGCGGCCAGGCCGTGGCGCCGTTCCAGCAGCCCAGCCCGATCGGCGCGGCCGGGACCTCGGTCTTCGTGCAGGTGGCCGGGACCACGGCCGACGTCCTGGCGTGCATCACCACGACCACCAACACGCCGTGCACCGGCGCCTGGCCGGTCACCGTGGCGTCGCCGGCATCGGCCACGGCGTTCGGGGGCCCGCCGATCCCGCTGCGCGACACCGGCGGCAACGTGCTCGGTGCCTGCCTGGGCACGGCATCCCTCCCGTGCTTCACCACTGCGGGCGCACCCACGGCAGCCCCGGCGGCCATGGTCGCCGCCATCGGCGCCCACTTCGGCGGCGGCCAGGCAGACAGCGATGCACCGGTCGTCATCGCCAACGCGGTGTACGTCCCCGTCGTCCAGTACACGCAGGTGGCCTGCTTCAACTTCACCACCCAGGCCAACTGCCCGAACTTCCCCAAGCAGCTCTCCAACCTCTCGCTGCTCTACTCGGTGAACACCGATCCCCAGCGGCCGACGTGCCTCTGGGTCAACTCGGACAGCGGGGGCGCCCAGATCCAGAACTTCGACGCCATCACCGGCGGCTCCTGCACCCGGGGCTCGGTGCGGATCCAGACCAACGCCCTGGCCAGCACCGACGCCACCTGCACCCCGAACTCCTTCACCTCCCTGCAGATCACCAGCCCGGCCCGGGGTGCCTACGCCTCGGCGTCGGTGGCCTTCCAGGACGCACTGGGCAACACGCTCGGCGTGCCTGCGGCCTCGGTGGACGCCTTCGGCGGTGTCGACCTGTCCGGCCTGGCCCTCCAGACACGCACCGCCTACCCGCAGTTCGTGGTGACCTTCTCCGGTCTGTCCAGCACACCGGCCACGGTCTCCTACCGGCTGACCTGGGGTTCGGCGGGCTACTCGCTGTCCTGCATCTCCGCCGGCCAGTCCGTCTCCTCGGTGGCCGGCTACTGGATGGTCTCCTCGGACGGCGGGATCTTCAACTATGGCAACGCCGGCTTCTACGGTTCGGCCGGCGCCCTCCCCCTGAACAAGCCCATCGTGGGCATGGCCGCCCTCCCGTGCCGGTGCGGCTACTGGCTGGTGGCCTCCGACGGCGGGATCTTCGCCTACGGCTACGCCGGCTTCTACGGCTCGACCGGGGCCATCGCCCTGAACAAGCCCATCGTGGGCATGGCCGTCACGCCGACCGGGAACGGCTACTGGCTGGTGGCCTCCGACGGCGGCATCTTCGCCTTCGGGGACGCCCGGTTCTTCGGCTCCACCGGAGCGCTGTCGCTCAACAAGCCCATCGTGGGCATGGCGACGACCCCGGACGGCGGCGGGTACTGGCTGGTGGCCTCCGATGGCGGGATCTTCGCCTACGGCGACGCCGCCTTCTACGGCTCGACCGGAGCCATCGCCCTGAACAAGCCCATCGTGGGCATGGCCGCCAACCCCAACGGCGGCGGCTACTGGATGGTGGCCTCCGACGGCGGCATCTTCGCCTTCGGGAACGCCGGCTTCTACGGCTCGACCGGGGCGCTGCGCCTCAACAAGCCCATCGTGGGCATGGCGCCCAGCCCCTTCGGCAAGGGCTACTGGCTGGTCGCCTCCGACGGGGGGATCTTCTCCTTCGGCGACGCCCGCTTCGCCGGCTCGGCCGGCTCGCTCTCCCTCAACAAGCCCATCGTGGCCATGACCGCCTAGCGGACGAGGGGTCGACGACGGGCGACGCCCCGGGGACTCAGGTCCCGTCGGGAAGGAGCGCCTTGAGGGTCGCCGCTGAGCCGTCGCCCCCGGACACCTCGAGGAGGCAGGTGGCGTGGAAGCCGGCGGCCAGGGCCGCCGAGACATAGGGCCGGGCCGGACCCGGGAGGTGACCGACCGGACGTCCCTCGACGGTGACGACGGTCACGTCGGACCGGACGGTGAGCGCGGCCATCACGGCCCGCTCGCCACCCCCCTCGAAGGGGAGTGGCGCCTCGCCGTCGACCAGCACGTCCACCCGGTCGAACGGAGGGAGGAACGGCGAGGTCGTCCCGCCGGGCTCGGCGACGCCGAGCAGCCACAGACGGACGCCGTCCGTAGCCTGCTCGATACGGGCCCGGCAGGTCACCGGGAGGCCGAGCCGGTCGAGGCGGCCGGCCACGGTCCGGAACGCATCGGCGTCCGGAGCATCGATCGTGGCGACCGGCTCGCCGCCCACCAGCACGGTCACCGGTCCCGCCTCACCGGAGCAGTCGAGCTCGACCATGACCACGCCCTGCGGGGTGCCGTCATCGGAGGGCAGACGGGAGGCGACGTCCCCCGTCACGGGGAGCGGCCGACCCGGCCCCACCTCCCGGAGGGTCGGCCAGGCCAGCCACGAGGGGGCGATCGAGCCCGGCGAGCGGCGTGACGGGACCATGGCCGCATTTTAGGGTGCACACCCCTGGGGGGTATGAGGTCACCGGGGTGGGGGTCCCCATCCCGCTCCGCCGGCCCGGACCGGGTGGCGGTGTAGCCTGAGGGCACAACCAGGAAACGCCGTGTCGTCGCTGCGGAAGAGCTCCTGGCCCCCGGACGGGGGTGCAGGGCGCCGAAGGAGCAACACTCCCCGGAAACTCTCAGGCCCAGGACCGCAGGGACGAGGCGACTCTGAAAAGAAGCGGTGAGGAGCCGCTCGCCCAAGGGGAAAGCCGCTCGCGGCGAAGCTCTCAGGCCGATGACAGAGGGGGAGGCATCCACCGTCCCGCACGGGACCACAGCGCGTCGCCCGAGCGGGCGGCGGGGAGGCCTCCCATGACCACGATCACTCCATCCACGGGCGGCGATCCCGCCTTCGCCGGCCGCCACATCGGGACCACCCAGGCCGACCGCCAGCGCATGCTCGAGCGGCTCGGGCTGGCCGATCTGTCCGAGCTCCTGGATGCCGTCGTGCCCGCCGGGGTCCGGTCCGGCATCGCCGAGGGCCTCCCGCCGGCAGCCGACGAGGCCACCGTGGCCACCGAGCTGGCCGGCCTGGCCGCCCGGAACCGGCCGGGTGAGGCCATGATCGGTCTGGGCTACCACCCGACGATCACCCCGGCCGTGATCCGCCGGAACGTCCTGGAGAGCCCCTCGTGGTACACGGCGTACACGCCGTACCAGCCCGAGATCAGCCAGGGGCGCCTCGAGGCCCTGCTCAACTTCCAGACCGTGGTGGCCGACCTCACCGGCCTGCCCATCGCCAACGCCTCGCTGCTCGACGAGGCCACGGCCGTGGCCGAGGCGGTGACCGTCATGCGGCGCTCGGTGCGGGGCGGGGCGCCACGGATCGTCCTCGACGCCGACTGCCTGCCCCAGACCGTCGCCGTGGTGTCCACCCGGTGCGAGGCCGTCGGGATCGAGGTGGTCGTCGCCGATCTGGCCGACGGGCTGCCCGACGGCGAGTTCTTCGGGCTGGTCGTCCAGTACCCCGGGGCCTCCGGGGCCGTGCGGGACCACCGGACGCTGGTGGCCGAGGCCCACGAGCGGGGGGCCATGGTCACCGTGGCCGCCGACCTTCTAGCCCTGACCCTCCTGGCCCCGCCGGGGGAGTGGGGGGCCGACGTGGTGGTGGGCTCGGCCCAACGGTTCGGGGTCCCCATGGGCTACGGCGGGCCGCACGCCGGATTCATGGCCGTGCGCACCGGCCTGGAGCGCACGCTGCCGGGCCGCCTGGTCGGCGTATCGGTCGATGCCGCCGGCGACCCCGCCTACCGGCTCGCCCTCCAGACCCGGGAGCAGCACATCCGCCGGGAGAAGGCCACCTCCAACATCTGCACGGCCCAGGTCCTCCTGGCCATCGTGGCCTCCATGTACGCCGTCTACCACGGGCCCGACGGCCTGACGGCCATCGCCCGCCAGGTCCACGAGCGGACCCGGGCCCTGGCCGCCGGCCTGGAGAACGGGGGCGTCGAGGTCGTCCACCACCAGGTCTTCGACACGGTCCTGGCCCGGGTGCCGGGACGGGCCGCAGCCATCCACGCAGCGGCGGCCGACCGGGGCATCTGGCTGCAGGTGGTCGACGCCGACCACGTGGCGGCCAGCTGCTCCGAGGTGACCACCGAGGACTCGGTGGTCCGGGTGCTCGAGGCCTTCGGGGTCGCACCGGCCGGGGGAGGGGAGGGGCCAGCCGGCGTCGGACTTCCCGTGGCGCTGGCCCGCACGAGCGCCTTCCTCACCCATCCGGTCTTCCACGCGCACCGGAGCGAGACGGCCATGCTGCGGTACCTACGCCGCCTGTCCGACCGGGACTACGCCCTCGACCGGGGGATGATCCCGTTGGGCTCGTGCACCATGAAGCTCAACGCCACCACGGAGATGGAGGCGATCGGGCTGCCGGGCTTTGCCGACCTCCACCCGTTCGTCCCTGCCGAGGCGGCCGCCGGCTACCACGAGCTGATCGCCCAGCTGGAGTCGTGGCTGGCCACGGTGACCGGGTACGCCGCCGTGTCGCTGCAGCCCAACGCCGGGAGCCAGGGCGAGCTGGCCGGCCTACTGGCCATCCGCGGCTACCACCGCTCGCGGGGCGACCTCGGCCGGGACGTGTGCCTCATCCCGGCCAGCGCCCACGGGACCAACGCCGCCTCAGCGGTCATGGCCGGGATGCGGGTGGTGGTCGTGGCCTCCCGGGACGACGGCACCGTCGACCTCGACGACCTGCTGGCCCGCTGCCAGGAGCACCAGGGCCGGGTGGCCGCGGCCATGGTGACCTACCCGTCGACCCACGGGGTCTTCGAGGAGGGGATCACCGAGCTGTGCAAGATCGTCCACGATGCCGGCGGGCAGGTCTACGTGGACGGGGCGAACCTGAACGCCCTGGTGGGGACGGCGCCGCCCGGCCGCTTCGGCGGGGACGTCTCCCACCTGAACCTCCACAAGACCTTCTGCATCCCCCACGGCGGGGGAGGGCCGGGGGTGGGCCCGGTGGCCGTGGCCGAGCACCTCGTGCCCTTCCTGCCCTCCCATCCGCTGGCTCCCGAAGCACGCTGGCGGGAGGGGATCGGGGCCATCAGCGCCGCCCCCTACGGCAGCGCAGGGATCCTGCCCATCAGCTGGGCCTACATCCGCCTCATGGGAGCGGAGGGCCTGGCCGAGGCGACGGCGTCGGCCATCCTGGCCGCCAACTACGTGGCCGAGCGGCTGGGGGAGGCCTACCCGGTGCTCTACACCGGCGAGCAGGGGAGGGTGGCCCACGAGTGCATCCTCGACCTGCGGCCGCTGACGGCGTCCACCGGGGTGAGCGTGGACGATGTGGCCAAGCGGCTCATCGACTACGGGTTCCACGCCCCGACCATGAGCTTCCCGGTGGCCGGGACGCTGATGATCGAGCCCACCGAGTCCGAGGACCTGGCCGAGATCGACCGCTTCTGCGACGCCATGGTGGCCATCCGCGGCGAGGTGGACGAGGTGGCGGCGGGAACGTGGGCGCTCGAGGACAGCCCGCTGCACCATGCGCCCCACACCGCCCAGGTGCTGGCCGGGGCGTGGGAGCGGCCGTATGCCCGGGAGCTCGGAGCCTTCCCGGCCGGAATCGGCCCGGACAAGTACTGGCCGCCGGTCGGACGGATCGACCAGTCCTACGGCGACCGGAACCTGGTCTGCTCGTGCCCGCCGATCGAGGCGTTCACGGACTGACCGATGGGCGGGAGCGGCTGGCTCCCGAGGGGACGTAGATCTCCTGTTATTCTGATTTATGCAATAAGTCAGAATAAGGAGAACCCATGGACAGGGGAGAAGCACACCGGTCTCCGTGGCCGTCCATCGGATTCGAGGAGATCCCGTGGGAGCCCCGCGAGGTCGGTCCGACCTCGCGCTCGGCATCCCGGCGGCACCGCGGCCCCTATCGGGCGGCCATCACACCGGAGATCGCATCCCGGCCCGTTCCCCTCAGCGGGGAGCAGGCCGCAGAGTTGGACGATGCCACCAACGAGATGGCCCGGTTCGATGCCGAGTTCGGGCAGGAGCTCGCACCCTTCGGCCCCGTCCTGCTGCGCTCGGAGTCGGCGGCCTCGTCGCAGATCGAGAACCTGACGGCGTCTGCCCGGGCCATTGCCGAAGCGGAGCTCCGTCCCGCCAGCTCGGACAATGCCTCCCTGGTGGTGGCCAACACCCGCGCCATGCGGGCGGCCGTGGCCCTCGCCGGCCGGATCGACGAAGAGGGCATCCTGGCCATGCACGACGCCCTCCTCGGACCGAGCCGACCGGAGATCGTCGGGCGGTGGCGGACCGAAGCTGTCTGGATCGGAGGGAGCACACTCGGGCCCCACCTGGCCGACTTCGTGCCGCCCCACCACGACCGGGTCGTTCCGGCCATCGCCGACCTCGTGGCCTTCATCGAGCGCGACGACGTGCCGGTCCTGGCCCAGGCGGCCATCGCTCACGCCCAGTTCGAGACCATCCATCCCTTCCCGGACGGCAACGGACGCACAGGCCGAGCCCTGCTCCAGGCACACCTGCGGCTGAAGGGTCTCACCCGCAACGTCACCGTCCCCGTGTCCGCTGGACTCCTGGCCGACACCGGGGCGTACTTCACCGCCCTCGACGACTACCGAGCCGGCGATCCGTCGGTCATCATCGAGCAACTGGTGTCTGCCTCGTTCGCCGCCATCGGTAACGGACGCACCCTCGTCGAGGATCTCCGAGACATTCGAGCGAAATGGACGGAGCAGATCACCGTCCGCCGGGGGGCGCTGGCCTGGGACATCGCCGACCTACTGCTCCGCCGTCCTGCAGTCAGCGCCACCGTGGCCGCAACCGAACTCGATGCACGTCTCTCGAACGTCTATCCGGCGATCGAGGCGCTTGTGCACGCCGAGGTGGCCGTGGAGTCGACAGACCGGAAGCGGAACCGGATCTGGAGGGCGCCCGAGGTCCTCGAGGCGCTCGATCGTTTCGCCGCCAGGGCTGGACGCAGACGGCGTCCAGCTTGAGGCACATCCCCGTGGGGGGGCTCAGAGGAGAACCACGTCCGGCAATTCCCTATCTGACATAATATGCATTATCGGCT
>CAXBRB010000021.1:0-19990 GCA_963977795.1 uncultured Acidimicrobiaceae bacterium | reverse complement strand
CGGGCCCGCAGGGGACCCCGCCGCTCAGCCCCCCGGGGGTCAGGCGGGGACGGGATCGGGTGCGGGCGGGGCGGCCACGTCGGCCGGGGCCGCCGGGCGGGGCCGGGTCCGCCGCCCACGGACCACGAAGGCGGTGATGCCCACGGTCACCACGGCCAGCCAGACGAGCGCCTGGAGGACGGTGGGGCGCTGGGCGTAGCCGAGCATGGCGTGGAAGACGTCGCCGAGGGCGCTGGACTGGTCGAGCATCCCGCTGGTGTCCCACAGGACGTGGCGGCCGACAGGCAGCCAGCCCAGGGTCTGCATGTTCTCCACGGCGTCGGCGGCCAGGCCGGCGGCGAAGAGGATGAGCACGATGCCCAGCACCCGGAAGAAGCGGCCCAGGTTGATGCGCTTCCCCATCCGGAAGATGGCATACGCCAGAGCCAGGGCCAGGGCCATGCCGGCGACGGCACCGATCAGGAGGCCGCGGCCCGGGGCGTGCACGGGACCCTGGCGCGAGGAGGCGAAGACGATGGCCAGCGTGAAGACCATGGTCTCGACGCCCTCCCGGCCGACGGCCTGGAACGACAGGAAGCCCAGCCCGAACCGGGCCCGGCCCTCGATGGCCGCCCCCGAGCGCCGGGCCAGGTCGGACGAGAGGTTCCGGCTGTGGGACTGCATCCAGAAGGTCATGGAGATCAGCACCACGGCGGCCAGGACGAAGATCACCGTCTCGAAGACGGTCTGGGCGGTCGAGCCGGCGTAGGTGTCGACCAGCAGGTAGGCGGCGACCCCGCCGACGGTCACCAGCACCAGGGCGGCGGCCACGCCGGCGAACACATCGCGGAAGCGGTCCCGACGGCCGATCCCGTCGAGGTACGAGAGGAGGATCGAGACGATGAGGCTGGCCTCGATCCCCTCGCGGAGGAAGATGACGAACGTCTGGATCATCGGAGCGCCGGCCCGGGGTCGCACACGGTCACATTTATTAGGTACACCTAAATCTGACAGTGTGTCAACCCGGGCCGGGCCCGTGCGGATGCGACGTCGTCCCGTCGGCGCCGCCGGTCGGCGGCGGTCCGGTCAGCTCGGGAAGGGGATGTCCGCCACCTTCCGCAGGGTGTTGCGGTCGGTGTGCGGGAGCATGTCCGGGAGGTTCGACATCTTGAGCATGGTCGTCTCGTCGTACGACCAGGTCCCGTCGTCGTTGAAGGTCACCGTGACCTCGTACGTCGCCGAGCTGGCGTTCTTGGAGAGGTACTGGCCCTCGGAGGTCGAGTACTGGGGGTCGCCCACGGCGGACTTCAGGGTGAACTGCTTGGCGTCGGCCGCCGCCGTGCCGCCGGCCAGGACGGCGATGCCGCGGGGGACGGCGAAGGAGCGCAGGATCTCGCCGGTGGCGCCGTCCCACAGCCAGTAGCCGACCTCGGTGTGGAAGGGGGCGTCCTCACCGTTGCGGTACATGAGCGTCTTGTAGTCCAGGCCGTAGAGGTGCTGGCTGCCGTTGTCGACCGGGCCGAAGGGCTTGAAGGTCAGCTTCTCCAGGTAGGGGGTGGAGCCCACCTCGCCCTCGGCGTGGTGGAACGACACGTCCATGCCGCCCTCGCCCTCCCACTCGCCAGCCAGTGCCCCGAGGGGGCCCCACTCGTTCGCCATCTCGCGTGTCCTTTCACGGTGTGCAGTTCGCAGCGTGCGGTGCGTGCTGCGGGACCGGGGTCCAGAAGAGGGGAACCGGCCCGTCCCTAAACCTATTCCCTCGCCGATGCCGGTGCGGACGTGAGGCGCCCCCACGTCGGGACGGGCACCCTGCCTCCGGGGTCACGGCCGACCCGGCCGAATCGAATGGGGCAGACCCGGCCGAATCGAATGGGGCCGACCCGGCCGGATCGAATGCGGCCGACCCGGCGGCCGGTCACACGGCGACGACGGTGACCGAGCCCAGCGCCACCAGGCGGTCCTCAGCCCCCACGTCGTGGAGGGCCACCCGGACCCGGGTGGCCCCGGCCCGGTGCCCCAGCACCCGGCAGCGGGCCTCGGCCGGCCCGACCCGGGTCGGGCCAGGTAGTGGAGGACGACGTCGGCGGCGGCCATCGGCCCGCCATCTGGGCGGGTGGCCTCGGCGGCCCGGACGGCGGCGACGTCAGCCAGCATGGCCACCGCCCCGCCGTGGAGGATCCCCCACGGGTTGCGCAGCCGGTCGTCGAGACGGAGGCGGGTCACCGGCCCCCGGCCGGGCTCGATGGCGAAGAACTCCTCGGGCCCCGGCGCCCCGACGGCCGGCGGGGGCATGTCGATGACCACCGGACGGGTGAAGTCG
Organism: uncultured Acidimicrobiaceae bacterium; assembly: GCA_963977795.1. Taxonomy (GTDB): domain Bacteria; phylum Actinomycetota; class Acidimicrobiia; order Acidimicrobiales; family RAAP-2; genus Bog-756. The sequence goes on along the minus strand of CAXBRB010000021.1, from coordinate 17,691 downwards.
AGGGCCATGGCCCCGGGGTCGAGCACGGCGAAGGTCATGGTGGCGGCGGCCACGTGGGCCCCACCGGCCCCCTCGTCGGTGACGTCGAAGGCCGAGACCACCGACGTGCGGCCCCGGCGCAGGACGTCGCCCCGCACGAACAGCGGCCCCACGTGGTCGAGACGGGTGAGGGTGGCCATGCACGAGGTGGTGACGATCCAGCCGGGCAGGACGGCCAGGCCGCTCATGAACCCGCCGAGCGAGTCCACCGCCGTCAGGAGGCCGCCGGCCCGCATGCCCCCGCCCGGGCCCCGGTGGTGGTCGTCGACAGGGACGCGCCCCTCGAAGGCCGACTGGGCGTCGCTCCCCTCGGGGGGCGGGACCTCCCGGCGCTCCAGCCGGAAGTAGTCGCTGACGTGGCGCCGGCGGATCTCGTCGCGCTCCTCGGCGGCTTGGTCACGCGCCGGGTCGGCGCCTGCCGAGCCGGGCACGTCGTCCGCCGTCACCGGCCACCCCCTCCGGGCCGGCCGCCCACGGCGGCGTCGAGCGGGACCGCACCGACGGTGACCACCGTGGTGAGGCGGCCGTCCGCCCCGGCATCCCGCAGCTCGACCGCCGCCGCGCTCCGGCCGGCCGGCCCCGGGCCCAGCACCCGGGCCTCGGACACGATGGGGCCGACCTTCCCGAGGGCCAGATAGGCCACCTGGAGGTCGGTGACCACCACGTCCTCGGCCGTCCCCCCGAGGGCTGCCCCGATGGCCTCGGCACCGGCCGCCTCGGCCACCATGGCCATCACCCCGCCCTGGACGGCCCCGAAGGAGTTGTGCACGTACGGTCGGACCGGGAGGGTGACCCGTCCCGCCGGCCCGTCCACCACCTCGACGGCGATGGCCTCGAGGACCGGGGCGGGCAGGCCGTCCCCGGTGAAGGACCACCGGACCGGGAGGTCCACGGCGGCCTGGACCCCCACGGCGCGCCCGGTGGCCGGGAGCACGGCGAAGGTCATGGATGCCCAGGCCACCGGGTCGGGGGTGCGGCCGCCCACGGTGACCTCGTGGCCGTCGTCGTCCACCGACACCACGACGGCCTCGATGACCAGCGTGGTCCGGCCCCGACGGACCACCGATCCCCGGGCCTCCACCTGGGGCCCGTGCACCGGGCCGGTGACCTCGAGGGCCAGGTCGGCGGTGGCCATCCAGTCGGGCCGGAGCACCCGGGCGGCCACCGCGCCGCCGACGATGTCCACCAGGGTGGCCAGCACCCCGGCCCGGACCCCGCCGTCAGGGGCGGCAGCGTGGGGGACGGCCCGGGTGCGGACCCAGGCCGAGGTCTCGTCGGTCAGCTCGGCCTCCATGCCGAGGTCGCCGAGGAGGTGGACGGGGGGCGGGTAGCCCGCAAGCGCCACTCAGGCCGCTCCGGTCGTCCCGGCGTCTGCTCGTCGGCCCACCACGCCCTCCTGGCTCCCGGCCGGCTGGGGGCCGGGCGGCTCGGCGCAGTGTAGGTCGGCCCCCGCCGCCGGCCGTCCGCCCGGGCCGGCCGTCAGGCAGCAGTCCGGGAGGCGGCGGTGCGGTGGAGCCGGTCAGGGGGTGGGAGGAGTCCCGCCGAGGGCGGCGGTGGTGCCGACCCGGCGGGGGCCCGCCCCGCTCAGGCGGGGACGGCGACCCGCCGGCGGGAGTTGCGGCGGCGGCCCTTGGGCCGGGTGGAGGTGTCGTAGGGGCGGCCGGTCGAGCCGGGGCACTCGTGCAGGGCGCACCAGTCGGTGCTGTTGTAGCGCGAGAGGTGGACGTTGCACTCCTCGGCCAGGCAGACCCGGCCGGTGCCGTACGAGATGGCCGGGAGGGCGGCTCCGCCGATCCCCTCGCCGAGCATCGATCCCTCGTCGTTGATCCGTCGTGCGACCATGTGACCGGTCTCCTCGCTCACGTCGCCGACGGCATCGGCGACTTCGTCCTCGGCCCCCTCGGGGCCCGTGCTCTGGAGAGTTCATCGGCACGATCGGCCGCGCCTTGAGCAGATTCGACGACCCGGTCACCAGCGGGCGGTGTTGGTAGGGTCGCCCGGTGGCCCCCGACGTCGACGCCGGCGCCGCCGACCCGGTCCCCTGGTGGCAGGAGGCGGTCTTCTACCAGATCTACCCCCGCTCCTTCGCCGACGCCTCGGGCGACGGCGTGGGCGACCTGGAGGGGATCCGGACCCACCTCGACGACCTGGTCTGGCTGGGGGTCGACGCCCTGTGGCTCTCGCCGTTCTTCCCCTCCCCCATGGCCGACTTCGGCTACGACGTCGCCGACTACTGCGACGTGGACCCCCTCTTCGGCAGCCTGGCCACCTTCGACGCCCTTGTGGCCGAGGCCCACGCCCGGGGGCTGCGGGTGATCATCGACTGGGTGCCCAACCACACCTCCATCGAGCACCCGTGGTTCCTCGACGCCGCCTCGTCACCGACGGCCGAGCACCGGAGCTGGTACGTGTGGCGGGACCCGACCCCGGACGGCCGGCCGCCCAACAATTGGGTGGCTGCCTTCGACCTCTCGGCCCCGGCCTGGACGTTCCACGAGCCCACCGGCCAGTGGTACCTCCACCTCTTCGAAGAGGCCCAGCCCGACCTCAATTGGGACGAGCCGGCCGTCGAGGCGGCCATGCACGCCACCCTCCGCTTCTGGCTGGACCGGGGCGTGGACGGCTTCCGGGCCGACGTGGTCCACGCCATCGGCAAGGACCCGGCGCTGCCCGACGACCCGCCCGAGCACGCCGGCATCCCCCACTGCGCCCTCAACGACGTGCCCGTCACCCACGAGCGCCTCCGGGCCATCCGGCGCCTCCTCGAGGAGTACCCGGGCGAGCGCATGATGGTGGGCGAGGTCTACCTGCTGACCACCGAGGCCATCTCCACGTACTACGGGGACGGCGACGAGGCCCATCTGGCCTTCAACTTCCCTGCGCTCCTGGCCCCGTGGCGGGCCGACCGGTGGCGGGCCTGCATCGAGGAGACGGCCCGGTGTCTGGACCCCCGGGGGGCGTGGCCCACCTGGGTGCTCTCCAACCACGACAACCCCCGCCACCGGACCCGTTACGACCGGTCGGCGGCACGGGCCGGCGAGGACCCGGCCACCACGGCCCGGCGCTCCGAGGCCCGGGCCCGGGCCGCCGCCGTGCTGCTCTGCACCCTCCGGGGCACCCCGTTCCTCTACCAGGGCGAGGAGCTCGGCCTGGCCGATGCCGAGGTGCCCGCCGACCGGGTGGTCGATCCCGGGGGCCGGGACGGCTGCCGGGCGCCGCTGCCGTGGGATGCCGGCGAGGGGCACGGCTGGCCGACCGGAGACGGGGTCGGCCCGTGGCTGCCACTGCCCCCCGAGTGCGGGACGCGGAACCGGGCCGCCCAGCGGGACGACCCGGCCTCGGTGCTCCACCTCTACCGCCGCCTCCTTGGCCTGCGCCATGCCACCCCGGCGCTGACCCACGGGGCGCTCACCCTCCTGGAGGCGCCCGAGGGGGTCCTGGCCTACCGACGGGGAGACGGGCCGGGGGCGTGCGCGGTGTGGATCAACATGACCGGCGACCCGGTGGAGGTGGCCGGGCCCGGTGCCGGCGGCGTGGCCGTACCCGGTGCCGGCGGCACCGTGCTCCTGGCCTCAGACGACCCGGACGCCGGCGGGCCCTTCACCGGCCGGCTCGGGCCCGATGCGGCCGTCGTCGTTCAGATCCAGACCTCGCTCCAGTAGTCGACCGACCCGAGGTCGCCCAGCGACATGGTGTGGGCGTCGCGGTGGCCGCTGCGACGGATGCAGCACACCAGGGTGCCGATCCACGGGCCGTGGTCGATGCAGTGGACGGCACCGCAGCGCTGCCAGGTCTGGCGCTCGGGGAGGTTCAGCCCGTCGACGTCGATGTCGTCGACGTCCTCCCACCCCCGGGGCCGGTAGCTGATGTCGGCGTGGTTGTCGATGGTCACGGCGGTCACTGTCCTCTGTGCTGGGCCCGGCACCTCGGCCGGGCGATGTCCACGGAGACGTTGTCGGAACACCCACCGGGCACCTGAAGCGCGGCCACGCACCTGCAACCGGACCCCGGGCGGAGGCGGCGGACCGGTGCGACCAGATCGGCCGTGTTCTGCCTCCGACCACGCTCGGTGGCGGAAGACGTGCGAACTGCCTACGCACCGGGACGGGATCTCGTGTTGCACCCGTCGCGTGTTCATTTTCCTTACACCGCCAGAAGGGCCAGGGTTAGGGTGGCGGGATGAGGGCGCAGCGCGGCGCGGGCATCGAGGACACCATCCGGCGCAACATCGCCGAGCTGCGCGCCCGGGCCCAGCTGACCCAGCAGGCCCTGGCCGACGAGATGTACCGGCGGGGCGTGAGCTGGACCCGCGAGACGGTGGCCCAGGCCGAGACGGGCAACCGCCGGCTCGGCCTGACCGAGGCCATCGCCCTGGCCGCCTCGCTGGACGTGCCCCTGGCCCGGCTGGTGGCGACCGACACGGCGACCGTCCGTGTGGGCGAGAACACCTGGCACACCGCGTATGTGGCCGCCGCCGTGGCCGGCACGGCGGCCGACGCCTTCGGGTCCGACGCCTTCGGCGCCTCCGGCGGGTGGGACGACGATCCGGGCGAGGAGGCCTGGGACGACCCGGGGTCGCGGCAGATGGACGACCGGGGATCGCGCTACGAGGCCGATCCCGGCCTGGCCTATGACGCCGACCCGGGCCCGTCCCCTGTGCCCGATCCGGACCCCCGCTACGGGAGCGGGCTCGATCCGGCCTACGGGTCGGGGCGCCCCCGTTCGCCGCAGGCGGACCGCTCCCCATCCTTCGACCCCGATCCGGCCCCGCCCTACCTGGGCGAGGGCGTCCCACCGAGGCGCCGGCCCGCCGGTGCGCGTCCCGACCTGAGCATCGAGGTGGAGCGGCGGCGGCGGCCGCGGGACCGGAACCGCTTCGATCCGCCGGAGCTTCCCGGCGACCTCCGGGACGACGAGCGGATGGCGAGCCCGATGGAAGACCGCGGCGCGAGCCAGGGGCGCACGGCCGAGCGGATCCAGCGCCGGCTCCGCCTCCGGGTGACCGCCGACGACATCGACGCCGCCGCCCGGGACCTGTGGTCGTCGGGCTTGGAAGAGGAGCGGGAGCGACGGGTGGCCGACCGCTACGCCCTCACCGGCGGGTCGCTCCCGACCATCCGGGGCCACGTCTCCCGGGAGCTCGACCGTGAGCTCGAGCACGCCCTGGCCAACCGCAACGGCGTCCAGCCCCACACCCGGGCCCGTGACGCACGGCCGCCCGCTCCCCAGGCTCCCGGCGCGTCCCGCCGGCCCGGCAGCCGACGGCCGCCGGAGGACGCCGGGGACCGGCGCCCGCCGGAGCGGCTGAGCCGGAGGATGCCCGGGCCCCGCCCCGAGGACGTGCCGCCGGCCCAGAGCAAGACCACGACGCTCCGGGCCGACGAAGCGGTCTGGGAGGCCTCGCGCCTCAACACCATGCTGGCCAACAAGGGCTACCGGGAGAGCGACGTCACCCAGTGGTGGAACTTCACCGCCCACGACCAGCTCGACGGGCAGACCATTGCCGAGGCGTGGCGCAACGGCCGCTACGACGAGGTCCGGGCGCTCATCGAGCAGCTGCCCGAGCGGGAGATGCCCCACTGACCTTCGGGGCGCCCCGGCCGACGGTCACCCCTGCGGCGTCGCCTCCGACCCGGCGCCGGCGGCATCCCGGGTCCGGCTGACCCACCGGGCCACCGTGGCGTAGAGCTCCTCGGGCTCGATGGGCTTGGAGGCGAAGTCGTCCATGCCCGCCTCCAGGCACTCGGCCCGGAACTCGGTCCCGGCGTTGGCCGTCAGCGCCACCACGGGCATCCCGTCGTAGGCGTGGCCCGACCGGATGCGGCGGGTGGCGGTGAGGCCGTCCATGTCGGGCATCTGCATGTCCATCAGGACGACGTCGAACGGCCCGTGCTGCTTGAGCTGGTCGAGCGCCTCCACCCCGTTGTCGGCCACGGTGACCCGGACGCCCACAGCCTCCAGGATCTCCACGATGACCAGCTGGTTGAAGGGGTTGTCCTCGGCCACCAGGACCTCGGCACCGTCCAGCACCTCCCGCCGGGCGTCGGCGGCCTCCGCATCGGGAGCCTGGGCCGGAAGGGCCGAGGCGTCGGCCACGGTGAAGGTGGCGTCGAAGGAGAACGTGCTTCCGAGACCCGGGGTGGAGACCACGCTGATCGTCCCGCCCATCAGCTCCACCAGGTCCTTGGAGATGGCCAGGCCCAGGCCGGTCCCCCCGAACTGGCGGGTGGTGGTGGCATCGGCCTGGGAGAACTCCTCGAAGATGCCGTCGATGTCGCTGGGCTCGATGCCGATCCCGGTGTCGATCACGCTGAACTCGAGGGTGACCGAGTCGCCGGTGCGCCGTCGGAGGGCCACGGTCACGTCGACCGACCCCCGGCTGGTGAACTTCTTGGCGTTGCTGGTCAGGTTGAGGAGCACCTGCTCGAGGCGGAAGGCGTCGCCGACCAGGGTGCGGGGCACGTCGGGGGCACAGGCGATGGAGAACGACAGGTTCTTCTCCTCGCACAGCGTGCCGGTGACGGCCCGGATCTTCTCGAGCACCTCATCGAGATCGAACGCCTCGGCCTCGAGGACAAGGGCGCCGGCGTCGAGCTTGGAGAAGTCGAGGATGTCGGTCACCAGCTGGAGGAGGTGGCGGGCGGCCACGTCGGTCTTGGCCGCGTACTCGGCCTGCTTCTCGTCGAGGTCGGTCTCCAGGCTGAGGTGGGTGAGCCCGATGATGGCGTTCAACGGTGTGCGGATCTCGTGGCTCATGTTGGCCAGGAAGAGGCCCTTGGCCCGGGTGGCCTCCTCGGCCACGGCCTTGGCCTCCTCGAGCTCCTCGGTCCGGGCCGCCACCCGCTCCTCGAGGATCACGTTCTGGTCGATGACCTCCTGCTCCCGGATCTTGCGGTCCGTCGTGTCGTTCTGGACCGAGATGAACTGCGTCAGGCGGCCGTCTTCGTCGAAGATCGGGGTGATCTGGAACGAGACCCAGTAGGGGGTGCCGTCCTTGGTGTAGTTGAGGAGCTCGCCGGCCGAGGAGCGTCCCTCGCGCAGCGCCCGGCGGATGTGGTCGGCCACAGCCTTGTCCGAGCCAGGGCCCTGGAGGAACGAGCCCGGCGTCCGACCGATGGACTCCCGACGGGTGTAGCCGGTCTTCTTCTCGAAGGCGGGGTTCACCCACTCGATCTTGCCCTGGGGATCGGCGATGATGACCAGCGACTCGGTGTCGGAGGCCACCACCGACAGCTGCCTGAGCTCGGCCTGGTTCTTCCGGAGCTCGTCGGCGGTGATGTCCACCGATGTGGCGGCGGCGGCGGCCTCGGCCTGCATCACGTTGAACTCGCTGGCCATGATGGCGAACTCGTCCCGGGTGTGGATCTCCACCGGGGTCACCTCCACCGAGGCGTGGGCCTCGCGCAGGTTGCCGGCAGCGAGCGAGGCCATGGCGGCGCGCAGGTCGCGGAGCGTTCCCGAGCCGAGCCTCCTGGCTGCAGCAGTCACCTGGTCGGCGGTGTGGGCGATCATGCCGGGGAGGACGAGGCCGACGGTGATGGTCAGCAGCGCCACCGCCACGAAGATGTCGAACACAATGGCCTGGCTGGCCCCGGTCTCCTTGCTGGCGAAGAAGCCGTAGCCCACAGCGTCGAGGGTGAGCACCGCCAGCATGGCGCCGGTGAGCTTCATGTGGAGCGAGAAGGCCGGGCCCTTGGTGCCGGTGCGCACCCGGTCGCGATGGATGCGCCAGGCGTAGGCCGCCGCACCGGAGTAGGCCAGAGCGAGGCCGCCGATGATGACTCCGAGGCCGAACTGCTCGAAGCCGAGGACGGTCGAGGCCAGCCAGACGAAGGCGGCCACCACCCCCAGCCGGATGGAGGTCCGTCGGGCCAGGTAGAGGCGCGGCCAGTCAGGGTGGTTCTTCCGGAGGATCCACACGGCGATGGACGGGAGGCCGATGCCGATGAGGTAGGTGAGGTTGGCCGAGGCGATGAACTTGTTCTCGAAGCTCGCCCCGAAGAACTGGAAGGCGATGGCCAGCGCGCCGGTGAAGACGATGGCCACCACGGGGGCGTCGGTCTTGGGGTGGCGGTAGCCGAGGGAGCGGGGCAGCAGGCCGTCCTCGGACAGCTGGGAGAGGGTGCGGGAGGCGCCGGAGAGGGGCTGGAGCGTCCCCGAGAACATGTTGACGAAGATGAACCAGACGCCGAAGGACTTGGCCAGGGCGCCCACCAGCGGGGCGAAGGTCGGGGCGATGGAGAAGGCGAGGTTGCCCGAGGCCGCCGAGGCCAGGGGGCCCGTGCCGAGGGCGCCGAGCCAGACCACGGGCATGAGCACGAAGTAGATGCAGGCCACACCGGCGCTGACCCACATGGCGGTGGGCTGGTCGCGCTTGGGGTCCTTCATCTCGCCGATGTGGCTGGCCGCCGCCTCGAAGGCGGGGGCGGCGAAGCCCACCAGGTAGAGGCCGGCCATCCAGCTGGTGAGGCCGCCGAAGACGCCGTGCAGCGGGTTGTTCAGGTGCCACGAGGCGGCCTGGTGCCAGTCGACGGTGCCCGAGAAGATGGGGATGAGGCTCGAGAGGAGGGCCAGGGCAGCGGCCACCACGGCGATGGGGACGGCCACCCGGGTGGCCCACTTGAGGCCGCACAGGTTGATGCCCACGAAGATGAGGACGATGAGCGGTGCGAGCACCTTCAGCGGGACGCCGGGCATGTACCACTGCTGGATGGCGCTGGCCGAGAAGAGGGCGGTGACACCGCAGGTGGGGACCCACCCCCACCAGTAGGAGACGCCGGTCAGGTTGGCCAGGACGGCGCTGTAGGGGCGGAACGCCTCGGCGCAGGTGGCGGCGATGCCGCCCACCCGGTTGGGGAACATGCAGGAGAGCTCGATCCAGCCCGGGGCGGCCATGAAGCTCAGGAGGAGGCCGACCATGAGGATCGGGATGGCCGCACCGCCCTGGGAGGCCACGAGGGCGGCGATGAGGAAGATCGATTGGTTCGATCCGCCCATGGCCAGCGAGGAGGCGCCGATCCAGGTGATCTTCCGCGGATGGGGCCGGGGGTTGGGGTCGACGTCGGGCACCGACGGCTCTGCCGCGCGGCCGGGCGGGGCGGCGATGGTGGTCTCGGTCACGGCCATGGGTCCTCCTCGTCCTCGTCGGGCGCCGCCGCTACGGTGCCGGCACGACGAGGTGCGTTCTGTCAGGCAGTTGAGTCTTGGTGACCATCGTCACCCGCAATAGGGTCTTTTGGCCAGGGGTTTTCCACAAATGGCGTCGGATTGACCACTCAGGGTGGTCAAAGGCAGTAGGGCGGACACGGTGAACGCGAGGGGTGGCGACCCGTCGGTCCCGATGGAGGGCCGGTGGAGTGCCGGTGGGCCTTCACCGCCCGGACGGGGCCTCCGGCCGGCTCCAGGTGCGCTGGTGCCGCGTCGTGGCCACCACCACCGAGTACTCCTCGTAGAACTCGGTCACGCCGCGCCGCTGGGCGGCCCGGTGCTCGGGGTGGTCCCGCCATGCGTCATGGGAGGCCTGGTCGGCGAAGGTGACGATCGTCACCCGCTCCCCGTCGGCGGCCTCGAAGGACTTGGCGTCGACGAATCCGGGCATCGACCGGGCCAGGTCGGTGACCCGGGGGATGAGGTCGGCATACGCGTCACGGGCCTCCGGCCGGAGCCGGTTCCGGAAGACGGTCACGATCTGGTCCACACTGCCTCCTCCTGTGGATCCGGGCACTCGGGGTGCCTGGTGCGAAGGGCCTCTTGGCCAATGGGGATCGAGGGCCCCCGTGTCTCGTTGCCGTCCATGGTGCCGGGCCTCTCCCGGCCGGTCCGGCGGGCGGGTGGGCCGACTGGCAGGCTGGCCAGCTGGCGGCGATGTCTGCTCGCGCCCTCGATCGGCGCCCACGGCAAGATTCGAACTTGCGACGCACGGTTTAGGAAACCGACGCTCTATCCCCTGAGCTACGTGGGCGGGACTTCCGCGCATCCCTCCGCGTGAGGCTCCGCGCATAAGCCGACTCCTCAACCCTAGGCCGAGTGGGTCGGGGCAGGGCTGCGACAGTCGTCAGCAGCCGACGTCAGTCACCCAGGCAAGGCCGTGAACAGGTCCTCAGCTCTCGGCGGACCCGAACATCGACGTCTCGACGGCACCACCGGTCCACGGCGGCCGGGCTCGGATGAGCCGGTCCGAGGCCAGGAACCCCGCCACGAGATCGTCGGGAAGTCCGTCATACGGCGACGTCTGGCTGCGATGGTGTCGGATCGCCTCGAGTCGCAACGGCAGCAGGTCGGAGACGTCGACGACCGTGGTGATCTGCTCGTCAGGACAGCCGACCTCGTCATCGGACCCTGCGTCGTAGACGCTTCCTCGGTTGTAGGCCAGCCACTGTTGCATGACCGACCGCACGAGGCACCAGTAGTAGAGGCGGGCGCCGGCCGGCATCTCCCCGTTGCCGGCTACGTGGTCGAACGCCACCGTCGTGGCTTCAGCGATGCGGACATGGTCGCGGTGCCCGTCACCGCCACCTGGGTCCAGCGTCACGACGACGTCCGGGCGCACGGCGTCGAGCACTGCCACCATCTCGTCCACCACGTCGGTCATCGGAGCGCCGCACAGCGTCCCGATGGAAGCCGGACCGTCCCAGCCTGAATCCTCGAAGTTGAGCAGGCGTACCTCGGCCACGCCGAGGACACCGGCGGCCTCGTGGAGTTCGGCCTCGCGGACCTCGGCCAACGTGGCCCCCTCGGGCACCGAGCCTGGAAGGGGCTCGCCCGCCTCCCCACGGGTGGCGCAGCACACGACGACCTCGTGCCCTTCCCGGACCGCCCTGGCGATGACCGAGCCGCAGCCGAACGTCTCATCGTCGGGATGGGCCACCGCGACCAGGACCTTCATGGCCGTGCCCCGACGACCGTGCCGATCTGCCGCCTGGTCTGTTGGCGCCCGCCTCTGCCGTCAATCAGAACGAATCCACTGTCATCCTGCGCCACGGCGCTTTCCATTTCGTCCCCCATGTGGCGGGATCCTACCGACGGCACCCGCGGCACGACGGTGCTCACACCTCGAGGTCACGCTGACCCGACGGCCACCGGCCCACGATGAGGTCGCACCCTAGGATCACGACAATGGGTGACGCACCGGACGGGAGCGAGACGACGACCGGCGGGAGCTGCTGGTGACGACCACCCCGCTCCTCGTCGGCCGGGGGATCGCCGACATCACCGGCGAGGCCGCCGAGTGCGGCCTGCTCGGCTACGGCATGGCCGACCAGCAGTCCGAGGGGATCCACACCCGCCAGCGGGCCCGGGCCTTCGTCTTCGCCACCGAGGGCGTCGCCGCCGACACCCACGCCGCCACCGGGTCCGACGACACCCGGATCCTTCTCATCGTCTGTGACCTCCCGCTCGTCTTCGACAGCGTCGTCCAGGAGGTCCTCCGACGCCTCGCCCGCTCCTACGGCACCGCCTACACGGCGACCAACACCATGATCACCGCCACCCACACCCACTGCGGGGCCGGAGGCTACGCCCACCACCCCCTCTACAACTCCAACACCCGGGGGTTCCGGCCCAAGACCTTCGCCGCCCTGGTGGACGGGATCGAAGAGGCCGTGGCCCGGGCTCACCGGGACCTCGCTCCATCCACCCTCCGCCTGGCCCACGGCGAGCTGACCGACGCCAGCGTCAACCGGTCCCGGGCCGCCTTCGAGCGGAACCCGGCCGAGGAGCGGGCGTTCTTCCCGGATGCCATCGATCCCCAGACCACGGTGCTGGCCATCGAACGCGAGGGCCGGCCGGTCGGGGCCATCAACTGGTTCCCCGTGCACTGCACCTCGATGACCAACCGGAACCGCCTGCTGAGCGCCGACCACAAGGGCTACGCCGCCTACCTGGCCGAGCGAGTCGGCGCCGGCGTCGACTACCTCGAGCACCTCGACGACGGCCCGGAGTTCGTGGCCGCCTTCGCCCAGACCAACGCCGGTGACCTCTCGCCCAACCTCGGCCTCGCCCCGGGCCACGGGCCGACCGACGACGAGGTGGAGAACACCCGGATCATCGGCACCCGCCAGCACGACGCCGCCGCCCGGCTCCTGTCCGGGCCCGGACAGGCCGTAGACGGCCCGCTGGACGCCCGCCACTGCTGGATCGACCTGGGCCAGATCGCCATCGAGCCCGAGCACAGCCCCGACGGCCGCCCCCACCGCACCACCGGGCCCTTCGGCGCCGCCTCGTCCTTCGCCGGCGCCGGGGTCGACGGGCCGGCCTTCCCGGCCTTCAAGGAGGGCCCGAACCGCCTGTGGGACCTGCCCTCCCGCCTGGCCTACCGCCTCTCCCCCGCCCTGGCCGACTCCCAGGCCCCCAAGGGGATCATCCTCCCCGGCCGCCTGCTCAACCGCCTGCGCCCCATGGTGGCCGAGCGGTATGCCGTCCAGCTCCTCCGGCTCGGCCCGCTCTACCTCATCGGCATCCCCGGCGAGGTCACCATCACCGCCGGCCTCCGCCTCCGGCGCACGGTGGCCGCCATCGTCGGTGCCGACATTCACGACGTCCTGGTGGCCGGGTACGCCAACGGCTACCTCCACTACGTGACCACGCCCGAGGAGTACGGGGCCCAGCGCTACGAGGGCGGGAGCACCCTCTTCGGCCGGTGGGAGCTGGCCGCCCTGTGCCAGACCGCCGCCCGGCTGGCCCGGGCCATGGTGGCCGGCGAGCCGGTGGACCCCGGGCCGCCCACCGAGGACCTGACCCGCCACCACCGGACCACCCCCCGCCCCGGGGTTCCCGACGAGCCGGTGGGCGGCCGATCCTTCGGCGACGTCCTCGTCCCGCCCCGCACCGCCTACCGCACCGGGGAGCGGGTCGCCGTCACCTTCGTCGGCGCCCACCTGGCCAACGACCTCCACCGGGGCGGGACGTTCCTGGAGGTCCAGGTGCGCCGGGGTGACACGTGGGTCCGGACCTGTGACGACGGCGACTGGTCCACCCGGATCCGCTGGGAGCGCGAGGGTCGGGCCGGCTCGAAGGTGACCGTCACGTGGGACGTCCCTGACGGCACCGGTCCCGGCACCTACCGCATCGTCCTCCACGGCGACGCGCTCGAGACCTCCGGCACCGTGCAGCCCTTCACCGGGTGCTCACCGGATTTCACCGTCACCCCGGCCGACCCAGCCTGACCGGCGCCGGGTCCGCCCTACGCCTCCGGCAGCACCCCGGCCAGGTCGGCCAAGCCGTCGGCCATGGCCGTGAGCTCGTCGGCGAACTCCAGGTCGCCGAGCCACCGGGCCGGGATGCCCGAGACGCCGACATGGGCGCCGGCCAGGTTGCCGGCCATGGCGGCCACGGTGTCGGCGTCGTGGCCCCCGGAGGCCGCCGTCACCAGCACCTGCTCCACGTCATCGGGGGACCGGAGGAAGCACCACAGGGCCGACGGCAGGGACTCGAGCACGAAGGCGCCGTTGTAGAGGCGGTCGAACGCCTCGTCCGGCGGGAGGTGGAGCAGCGACGGCACCTCGGCGATCCGGTCCACCAGGCGGACCGGCGTGCCGTCCGCCTCAGGCCGGCGCTCCGGCGCTCCGGGATCGTGGAGGTCGGCCGTCCCGGCCACCAGCGCGGCGACGAAGGCGTCGGGGTCGAGGAGTCCGGACGGCGCCCGGACGGCCAGGGCCACGGCCAGCGCCTGGACGACGGCCCCGGCCACGGCCATGGGGCTGCTGTGGGTGACCACGGCGCTCAGCGCCGCCTCGTCGCGCAGCCGACCGTGGTCGTGAGGGAAAGCCAGGCCGATCGGGGCCACCCGCATGGCCGCCCCGTTGCCGTCCGACGCGGCACCCGCCTCCCACCAGGGCGTCCCGTCACTCAGCCGGGTGACGGCCTCGACCGTGGCTTGGCCTTTGCCCCGGCCCTCAGGCAGCCACGCCACCAGGCGGCGGGCCAGGTCGTCGGGGTCCACCGCCCCGTGGGCCAGGAGGCACTCGGCCACGGCCATGGTGAGCTGGGTGTCGTCGGTGATGGTGCCGGTCGGGCCACCGGCCCAGCCCCGCCACCGCTCGAACTCGGTGACGCGCCTGCCCGTCCGGTTGGTCCGTCCCTCCATCGGCCGGCCCAGGGCGTCCCCGGCGGCGCCGGCCAGCAGGGCGCCGCGGTAGCGGTCCCGGACGGCGCTGTCCGGCGCCCCGGGGAGGCGTGCGTCGGCGGCGCGGCGGGGCGGCCGGAGCGCCATGGCGGCCAGGCGGTCGAAGCGTGCGTCGTCCATCGGTTCCTCCCCGGCTCCCGTCGGTCCCGGTCGGCGCCCGGGCCGGACGGCCGGCCACCGACGGGTGGTGCGAGGCCAGCGTGGCACGGCGGTGTAACCCGCCATGGTCCGGCCTCACTCGGCCGAGATGGCCCCCAGCACGTCGAGGCGGGCCGCCCGCCGGGCCGGCCAGCCGGCGGCCACCAGGCCGAGGAGCGCGGCCAGCACCACGAAGACCACCAGCTGGCCCACCGGCACCGTGGTGGCCGTCAGGCCCTGGTCGGCCAGCGAGCGCGAAAGGGCCACCCCGAGGCCGGTGCCCAGCACCACCCCGAGGAGGGCCCCGAAGACCGAGAGGATGACCGCCTCGGTCCGCACCATGGTCCGCACCTGGCGCCGTGACATCCCCACGGCCCGCAGGAGGCCGATCTCCCGGGTCCGCTCGAAGACCGAGAGCATCAGGGTGTTGACGATGCCGATGAAGGCGATGAGGACGGCCAGCATGAGCAGGGCGTACACCAGGCCGAGCACCTGGTTGACCTGCTTGCGCTGCTCCTCTTCGGCCGCGGCCCGGGTCCGCACCACCAGGTTGGGGTAGCCGGCCAGGCCGGCCTGGAGGGCCCGGGTCTGGGTCGGGCTGGCCCCGCCGGCCGTCGAGACCAGCAGCACCGAGGGGAGCACGCTGGGCGCGTTGTTGGCCAGGAAGGTGGACTCGGCCAGGACGTAGCCGCCCAGCAGGGCGCTGGGCTGGAAGATCCCGCCCACCACCAGCTCCTGGCGGCCGGTCTCGGCAAAGGTCACAGCCAGGCGCTCCCCCACCCGCAGGCCGAGGTCCCGGGCCTGGGTGGTGTCCACCAGCAGCTGGCCCCGGGCCAGGGCGGCCGCCCCCGCCCCCTCGGTCACCGAGATGGCCGCCGTGGTGCCGAGGTCCCGGGGCGCCAGGGCGCTGGTCGTCTGGGGCGAGCCCCGCAGCAGGAAGCGGCCGTAGGTGATGGACGAGGCCGCCGTCACCCCGGGCACGGCGGCGGCCGCCGCCACCGCCGAGCGGGAGAAGCCCGGCGGCGGGCCGCCCGGGCTGGAGGCGGTGATCACGTAGTCGGCCAGGATGGCCTGGTCGACCGACCGGGTGGCCGACGTCGAGAGCGACGACCCGAAGACCGACATGGCCGAGACCAGGGCCAGCCCGACCATGAGGGCCGAGGCCGTCTGGGCCGTGCGGCGGGGGCTGCGCATCGAGTTCTCCCGGCCCAGCCGTCCGGCCACCGAGAAGAGCCGGGCCAGCGGCCGGCCCACCACCGAGGAGACGGGCCGGGCCACCAGGGGGGCCAGCATCCCGGCGGCCACGAAGATCAGCACGGCCCCGAGGCCGACCAGCTGGATGGCCGGGAGGCCGAGGCCGGCGGCCAGGGCGGCGATGCCGCCGGCGGCCAGCAGCCCGCCCACCACCAGGCGGCGCCGGGACGACTCCACGGCCTGGGCCTGGTAGGTGGACAGGGCGGCGATGGGCGGGATGCGCACGGCACGCCGGGCCGGGCCCACCGCCGAGGCCAGGGTCACCCCGAGGCCGACCACGAGCGAGACCACCACGGTGCGCAGGGTGAAGACCAGGCCGCCCTGGGGCAGGGAGCCGCCGAAGGCCGAGAGGAGGGCTTCCAGGCCCTTGGCCGTGGCCACGCCGAGGGCCAGGCCGAGCAGCGAGGAGGCCAGGCCGATGATGGCCGCCTCGCCGAGCACCGAGCCCATCACCTGGGTGCGGGAGGCGCCGATGACCCGCAGCAGGGCCAGCTCCCGGGTGCGCTGGCCCACGGTGATGGAGAAGGTGTTCATGATGGTGAAGGCCCCGACGAAGAGGGCGATCCCGGCGAAGACCAGCAGGGCGGTGGAGAGGAAGCCCAGGGCGGTGTTGATGGCGCTGGTCGACTCGTCGGCCACCACCTTCCCGGTCACCACCTGGAAGCCCGGCGGGAGCACGGCGGCGATGGACCGCTGCAGGGCCGCCAGGTCCTGGCCCCGGGCCGCCCGCACCTCGATGGCGTCGACCTTGCCCGGCGAGTTGAAGACGGCCTGGGCCGTGGGCAGGTTGAAGGCGCACAGCGTGGCCCCGGCCAGGTTGTCGGCGGTCCCGAAGGTGGCGATGCCGGCCACCGTGAACTTCTCGGGCGGCCCGGCCAGCAGCACGGTGACCACCTGACCCACGTGGACCCGCTCGGTGGTGGCCGTGTGCCGGTCGATGACCATCTGGTGGCGCCCCTCGGGGGCATGGCCGGCCACCAGCCGCAGCGGCGACAGTGCCGGGTCGGTCCCGAAGGTGACCCCGAGCGTGGGGGCCCCGCCGGTGGTCACCGCCTTGCCGTTCGGCCCCACCAGCTGGGCATACCCGGAGACCCCGCCCTCGGCGTTGGCCACCCCGGGGACGCCCTGGACCGTCGAGATCAGGGTGTCGGGCACGGGCCGCCGGGTCGGCGCCCCGTCGGGCCCGGCGCTGAAGGCGGCCACCCCGCGGACCTGGAAGTCGACCTTGGCGTAGATCTGGCTGAACAGCGAGGTGAAGGTGGCGTGCAAGGTGTCGGTG
Source organism: uncultured Acidimicrobiaceae bacterium (assembly GCA_963977795.1). GTDB lineage: Bacteria > Actinomycetota > Acidimicrobiia > Acidimicrobiales > RAAP-2 > Bog-756. The sequence continues at coordinate 859 of CAXBRB010000021.1, read as the reverse complement.
AGCACGAAGGTGCCGGCCACGAAGGTGACCCCGAGCACGATGGCCAGGGCGGTGAGGCCGGCCCGCAGCTTGTGCTGGAGCAGGCCCCGCCAGACGACCCGGACCACCTCAGCCGCCCAGCTGCTTCATGCGCTCCAGCACGGTCTCGGCCGTGGGCCCCTCGAGCTCGTCGACCACCCGGCCGTCGGCCAGGAAGACCACCCGGTCGGCATAGGCGGCACCCCGGGCGTCGTGGGTCACCATGACGATGGACTGGCCGTGCTCGCGCACCGAGCGCTGCAGGAAGCCGAGCACCTCGGCCGACGAGTTCGAGTCGAGGTTGCCGGTGGGCTCGTCGGCGAAGATCAGGTCGGGGCGGGCCAGCAGGGCCCGGGCCACGGCCACCCGCTGGGCCTGGCCGCCCGAGAGCTCGCCGGGCCGGTGGCCCAGCCGGTCGGACAGGCCGAGCTCGTCGACCAGCGACGTCATCCAGGCCTCGTCCACCGGGGCCCCGGCCAGGTCCAGGGGCAGGCGGATGTTCTCGCCGGCGGTCAGGGTGGGGACCAGGTTGAAGGACTGGAAGACGAAGCCCACGTGGTCCCGGCGCAGCTCGGTGAGGCCCTTGTCATCCAGGCTGCCCACCTCCACCTCGCCCACGTAGCTGGTGCCGGCCGTGGGCACATCGAGCCCGGCCATGCAGTGCATCAGGGTGGACTTGCCCGACCCCGACGGTCCCATCACCGCGGTGAACCGGCCGCGTCCGAAGGCGACGTCGACGCCGTCGAGGGCCCGCACCTCGGCGGCGCCCTAGATCGGAAGAGCACACGTCTGAACTCCAGTCACGGCTACATCTCGTATGCCGTCTTCTGCTTGAAAAAAA
>CAXBRB010000020.1:0-20026 GCA_963977795.1 uncultured Acidimicrobiaceae bacterium | reverse complement strand
GTGCCCTCCGCTCCGCCGCCGGTTCATCGACGGCGGCGCGTTCGAGGCACGAGCGGATGTTCGCAGGTGTTGGGGAGCGATGGCCGAGAGGCTGAAGGCACCGGTTTGCTAAACCGACATACGGGTTTACGCCTGTATCGAGGGTTCGAATCCCTCTCGCTCCGTGGCGCGGGTCCGCCGGATCTCGGTTGGACCCGCGTCGTGCATTGCGGCTGAGGATAAACACCCGTTTCCCGGTCACGGTGACCGGCACGGCTTTCCCGTTCCACCGATCTCGCATCTGCCATGAGTGCTTCACACAGCGCCGATTCTCGCGTATCCGTTCGCGTTCGATTCGCCCCGTCGCCGACCGGGTACTTCCACGTCGGCAGCGCCCGGACCGCCCTCTTCAACTGGCTGGTGGCCCGTCAGTCCGGCGGCACCTTCGTCCTGCGCATCGAGGACACGGACGCCGAGCGCAACCGTGAGGAGTGGGTCGACGGGATCCTCTCGGCCATGCACTGGCTGGGCATGGACCCCGACGAGGGCCCGTACCGCCAGTCGGCCCGCACCGCCCGCTACCACGAGGCCGTCGAGGCCCTGTGGGCCGGCGGCTTCCTGTACGCCTGCGGGTGCACCCACGACGAGGTGACCGCCCGCAACACGGCGGCCGGCATCCAGACCCCCGGCTACGACGGCCACTGCCGCTCGCTCGGCCTGCCCCGGGGCGAGGGCCGGGCCCTGCGGTTCGCCACCCCGGACGGGGGGACCACCGTGGTCCGCGACGTCATCCGGGGCGACGTGGCCTTCCCGTGCGCGGCCATGGACGACTTCGTGGCCGTCAAGGCCACCGGGGCGCCCCTGTTCGTCCTGGCCAACGTGGTCGACGACATCGACATGGCCATCACCCATGTGATCCGCGGCGAGGACCTGCTGCCCACCACCCCCAAGGGGATCCTCCTGTGGGAGGCCCTCGGCTCGTGCGGCTGGACCACCGACGGCACGGCCGGGCCGGCCGGGGCGCCCACCCCGGCGCTCCCGGTCTTCGCCCACCTGCCCATGCTGGTCAACGAGGCCCGCAAGAAGCTCTCCAAGCGCCGGGACCCGGTGGCCGTCGAGTCCTACCGGGACCAGGGGTACCTGCCCGCAGCCTTCGTGAACTACCTGGGCCTGCTGGGCTGGAGCCCGCCCGACGCCGGGGTCGAGGTCTTCACCGCCGAGCAGATGACCGCCTGGTTCCGCCTGGAGGACGTGAACCACTCGCCGGCCTTCTTCGACGTGGCCAAGATGACCCACCTGAACGGGGCCTACGTCCGGGACCTGCCCACGGAGGCGTTCATCGAGGCGTGCCGGCCGTGGCTGGTCGGCGACGCCGCCCCCTGGCCGGCCGAGGCCTTCGACGAGGCCACCTTCGCCGCGGTGGCCCCCCTGGTCCAGGAGCGGGTGGCCGTCCTGGGCGAGGTGCCGTCCATGGTCGACTTCCTCTTCCTGGCCGAGCCGCCGGTGGACGAGGAGGCGTGGGCCAAGGCTGTGGCGGGCGACGAGGGCGCCCGGGACATCCTGGTGGCCGCCACCGACGCCTACGAGGCCCTGCGGGCCGGGTGGACGGCGGACGCCCTCCACGCGGCAACCCTGGCCGTGGGCGAGGGGGTGGGCCGCAAGCTGGGCAAGGCCCAGGCCCCGATCCGGGTGGCCGTCACCGGCCGGCGGGTCGGCCCGCCGCTGTTCGAGTCCCTCGAGGTCCTCGGTCCCGAGCGCACCCTGGCCCGCCTGGGGGCCGCCCTGGCCCGCCTCGACGGAGCCGACCGGGCCTGAGCGCTCCGGATCCGCTCACCGCCGTGGCCGGGCTCCACCTCCTGCGCAGGGTGGTCCGCATCGCCCGGTGGCTGCTGGTCGCCGTGGTCGTCTACCTCGGGGTGACGGCCGTGCAGGTGTGGCTGACCGGCCGCCGCTACGAGCCGACGCCGGCCGGGGCCATCGTGGTGATGGGGGCGGCGCAGTACGACGGGGTGCCCTCCCCGGTGCTGCGGGCCCGCCTCGACGAGGCCGGGCTGCTCTGGCACCAGCGGTTCGCCCCGACGGTGGTGGTGACGGGGTCCAAGGAGGCGGGCGACGTCTACACCGAGGCCCAGGCGTCGGCCCGGTACCTCACCACGGTGCTGCATGTGCCGGCCACCGCTGTCGTCCAGGTCGGGGGACGGGACTCGTGGGAGAACCTCTCCCTGGCCGCCCCGGCCGTCGAGGCCCGGGGGAGCCGCACGGTGCTCATCGTGACCGATCCCTTCCACGAGGCCCGGTGCCTGGCCATCGCCTCGTCGGTCGGGCTGCAGGCCTGGCCCACGCCGACCCGGACGTCACCGCTCACCGGGCTGGCCACCGTGCCCTACTACGCCAAGGAGACCGTCGGCGTGGCCGTGGGACGGCTCGTCGGCTACGGCCACCTGGGCACGCTGCACCCCTCGGTGGGCTGAGGGGAGCGGAGGCGGTCGGGAGCGGGCCGGCCGGGGCCGGGCTCAGCCGAGCAGCAGGCCGGGCAGGTCGGCCACCGAGTCGAGCAGGTGGGTGTGGGGGGCGGCGGCCAGCTCGGCCCGTCCGTGGGCCCCGGTGAGGACCCCGGCCACCACCGAGGCGCCGGCCCGGGTCCCGGCCACCAGGTCGCTGGCCGTGTCGCCGGCCACGGCCACCTCGGCCACGTCGTCGATGTGGAGACGGAGCACGGCGGTGAGGATCATGTCGGGCCACGGGCGTCCCCGGCCGGCGTCGGCCGGGGAGAGGGCCAGGTCGACCAGGCCCTCCCACCCCAGTGCGCCGATGATCCGGTCCCGGGTGGCCGGGGAGAAGCCGGTGGTCAGGCACAGGCGGATCCCGCCGGCCCGCAGGGCGGCCAGGGCCTCCTCGGCGCCGGGCAGCGGGGCCACCTCGCCCCTGCCGACGGCCCCGTCGAAGGCGGCCTCGAAGGCCTCGTTGGCCGCGGCGGCCCGGTGGCGGTCGCCGCCGAGCAGCTCGGTGAAGACGTCGATCTTGGACTGGCCCATGGTGCGCCGGACGTACTCGCCGGGCTCGTGGGCCAGGTCGGCGGCGACCAGGCCCATGGCGTCGAGGGCGGACTGGAAGGCCTCTTCGACCGCCCCCCGGTCGGCCACGGTGGTCCCGGCCATGTCGAGGGCGGCCAGGCGGATCGGCGGGGTCATGCGGGGACGTCCTCCCAGGTCTGCTCGGCGATGGCCGGCGAGAGGGTCATCCCCCGGCCGGCCGGGGCGGTCACCACGGTGACCGAAGGGTCGACGGCCTCACGCAGGTAGGTGCGGTCGTCGGTCATCCCGGTGTAGACGCCGGCCCACCGCCGCACCACCGGGGGCAGGGGCACGCCGAGGGCGGCCTCGGCCCGGGCCCGAAGGTCGTCGTAGAGGTGCTCCTCGACGGCGAAGTCGAACGGCTCGTCGTAGACGTGGGTGTCGCCGATGGTGAGGCCACCGGCGGCCCGCTGGACCATCAGGAGCTGCATGCCCCAGGCGGCCGTGGTCTCGGCCGGTGCCGGGAGGACGGCCCGGCCGGGGAGGTCGAAGGCCGGGTAGTAGCGCATGGAGTCGGCGTCGGCCACGGCGGTGGCCAGGCGCCCGGGGAAGGGGGCCGTCTGCATCATCTGGAGGCGGCAGCGGCGGACGGGGGCGGCGGCCAGGGCGGCGCCGATGCGGCCACCGAGGCCGGACAGGCGGTCGCCGATGCACAGGACGGCGTGATCGGCCTGGTGGGTGCCGCCGAGGTGGTCGGTGGCCGTCACCCCGGTGCTGCCCGAGGCCACGTCGACCACCTGGCGGCCGGGCAGCCAGGTGTAGCGGCCCGTGGGGAGGAGCGCCTCCCGCACCGCCCCCAGGACCTGGCCGGGCTCGACCACGGCGTCGCGGGTGCAGAGCAGGCCGCCCACCGTCTCGCCGGCCAGGCCCGGGTTGGCCGCACGGACCCCGGCGGGGTCGAGGAGGGTGAAGCCCCGGACGTCGGCGTCGGGCTGGGCGGCGGCCTCGGCCAGGAGGGCCAGCTCGGCCTCGTGGCGGGCCAGGGTCAGGGAGCCGTCGGGCCGGAAGCCCACCCCCGGGGCCTCGGTCGCCACCTCCTCCCACAGGGTCCGGGCCCGCAGGGCCAGGTCGAGCTCGGCCCCGGCGGCCCGGCCGGAGACCCACACCAGGCCGAAGTTGCGCACCGAGGCCCGGCGGGGCCCGGCGTCGGCCTCGAGGTGGACGACCTCGTGGCCACGGCGCACGGCTTCCCGGGCGTGCATGGTCCCGAGCACGCCGCCGCCGACGATGAGGGTCCGGGTCGTCACAGGGCCGATCGTACCGAGGCGGAGGAGGTGGGGTCGCCGGCTGACCGGTCCGGGGCCCGGGGGACGGCGGATCCCGGCCCGTCCCGGTGGGCTACGATGGAGGCTCGCCCATTCGGGGGTGGCGCAACTGGCAGCGCGCGTGATTCTGGTTCATGAGGTTGGAGGTTCGAGCCCTCCCCCCCGAGCGCACGAAGTGGCCCGGCTCCGGGCTGCTGTGTAAGAGTGCCCGCCGGTGTGCGGGCACCGCCGCGGTACCGAGGCCTTGCGGCCTCGGCCTGGTCCCATCGTCTAGAGGCCTAGGACACCACCCTCTCAAGGTGGAGACACGGGTTCGAACCCCGTTGGGACTGCTCTGGGGACTTAGCAAAATAGGCTGGGTCCCGTTAGCAAAATACCTGGGGTGCCGGCGGGGGCCCCAGGGGCGCCCCGGGGTGCCCGGCTGACCGGCCCGGCGGGGGTGCAGGCTCCGGAGCCGCAGGGGTGGGCCCATGATGGTGCAGCCTCCGCCTGAGACGCACCAATCTTGAGTGCCTGGATCGGCCGGCCCGGTCACCCGCACTCGTCGAGCAGCACCCTCACTCTCTTCAGTGGGAGAAGGCGGCACGTCTCCCTTAGGAGGTCTGAATCACTCCGGGCTTCTTGGACGCTCTGACCTGTCACCGATTAGTGCCTCAGACCCACCCGCATGACTTACTGGTGGCCACTGCACGGAGGTCAGTAGGGTCTGCTGCAGGTCACGGTGTCAACTGAACCTGCAGCAGACCCCCTTGGACTGGTGCGACGTCCTCCCCTCGTTGCTCGAACGACCAGCCGAGTAGGCGATGCCGGCGACCCCGACCACCACCAGGAGACCGAGGGCGACGAGCCCGACCTTGCGGAGACCACTTCGGGTCAGGGTGAAAATGGGTCCATCGGTGTCTGGTGAGTCTGGTGCCGCCATTCGCCTATGTCACCACCGGACGACCACGGTTACAAGCAGGACCACATGGGCCCCTGGGGGCAAACCCGAGCTGCCCGGCACCGCCTGGCTCAGGGTCCGGGCGGGGCACCGTCGAGCGCCGGGTCGTAGGTGGCCCGCTGGCCCCGGCCGCCGGCCTTGGCCCGATACAGCGCCTGGTCGGCCCGCCACAGCAGCGAGTCGAGGCCCTCATCGGGCTCGGCCAGCGCCAGGCCGATGGACAGGCCGACGACCAGCTCGTCGCCATCGCACACGACGGGGACGGTGCTGTGGGCCAGGATCTTCGAGGCCACCGCCTCGGCGTCGGCGGTCGCGCGGATCCCCGTCAGCAGCACGACGAACTCGTCGCCACCGACCCGGGCCACCACGTCGCCGGCCCGGCACGCGGCGTCGATGCGATCGGCCACGGCCACCAGGGCCTCGTCGCCGATGCGGTGGCCGTAGGCGTCGTTGAGGTCCTTCAGGTCGTCGACGTCGATGTAGAGGGCGGCCACGTGCTCGGTGCCCCGTCGGCGCCGGCTAAGGAATCCGTCGGCCAGGCGCAGGAGCTCACGGCGGTTGACCAGGCGGGTCAGCGGATCGTGGGACGCCTGATAGGCCAGCGACGAGCGGTCCCGGACGGCCTCGCTGATGTCGGTGATGGTGGAGATGTAGGAGACCGGCATCCCCCGTTCATCCCGCAGCACACCGACCGAGTGCTCCACCCAGACGTCGTCTCCGTCGGGACGCAGCACCCGCACCTCGATGGGCTCCGGGGTGTGGTCGTCGGCCAGGGCCAGCGCATGCATGCGCAGCTCGCGCACGTCGTCGGCGGGATCGAGCACGTCGGGCAGGCGGTGCCCGAGGAGCCACTCGGGCGAGCGACCGGTGATGCCGGCGAAGGCGCTGTTGACCGAGACCAGCCGACGGTCGAGATCGACGACGGCCATCCCCACCGGGGAGGCCTCCATGGCCAGGCGGAATTGACGCTCGCTCTGCTCGAGCGCTTGGCGGTTTCGGACCGCATCGTCGATGTCGCGCACCTCTCCCACCCATCCCGACGTCGACCCGACGGCGTCCACCAGGGGCTCGACCGAGATCTCCACCCAGAAGGAGCCACCGTCGAGATCCAGGAGGCGGGCTTCGAAGCTGGTCGGCTGCCCTGTGGCAACCAACCGGCTGTGGGCCAAGGCGGCGGAGGTCACGTCATCGGGGTCGAGCAGGTCGGTCAACGGATGGCCGACAACGCCAGTCGGCTGCCAGCCGGCAAGGGACTCGAGGGTCGGCGAGATCCAGGTGACGGTACCGTCCAGCGCGCACTGGTAGACGACGGTCGAACCGTGCTCGGCCAGGAGGCGGAAGTGCGCATCAGCCTCCACGCGAGCCGATCGCTCACTGGCCAGCTCGGTGATGTCGGTCAGGCCGATGACGACGGAAGCTTCCCCATCGAAGGCAACGTCGATCAGGTGGAAAACTGCCAGCATCTGCCGCCAGGAACCGTCCGAAGATCGGACGGTCAGCTCCACCGGCGTGGTCAACTGCTGCTCGAAGAGGGTACGGAGCGTCTCGCAGTATCCAGGCCGGTCGTCATCGGGCATCAGCGAAAGCGGGTCGACACCCATCAGCTCTTCGGGGTACCACCCGAGCGCTGCAGTGACGGACGGCGACGCCCAGGTGATCTGGCCATCGTCGCTGATGGCGAGCACCACGTCGGCGGCACTCTCCACCAGCAGCCGGTAGCGGGCCTCGGAGTTCGCCCGAGCCTTCCGCTCAGCCACGTACTCGTCGATGTCGACGACGCCGACGACCAGGATCGTCCCGTCCGGCGCGTCGACGGCTCGCCCGTAGGCCCGGACCCATCGGAACCCGCCGCTGGCCGTGCGGAGTCGGAGCTCGAGGGTGCTCGGTCGTCCCTGTTCCAGGACCTCCGGGCGCGCCTCGATCACCTTCTGGCGGTCATCCTCGACAACCAGCTCCAGGGCGGGAACGCCGATCAACGACGTCGGCTCCCAGCCGAGGGCGTGACGCACCGACGGTGAGACCCAGGCGATGGCCAGCGCAGGATCGGTCTCGATCACGATGTCGGTGGCGTTCTCGGCCAGCAGGCGGAAGTGCGCCTCCGAGGTGGCCAGCGCCTCCTCGGCGGCCACCTCGTCGTCGACATCCCGCCAGGAGGCGATGCGCAGGCGCCGGCCGGTCTCGGGGTCGGTGATGCGCTGCAACGTCGTCGCGGTCCAGCGGTACTGGCCGTCCTTGCCCCGGATCCGGACGCGCAGGCACACGAACTCGCCGGCGTCGATCCGGGCGCTTGCCTGGCGGACCTGCGCGCGGTCGTCGGGGTGGGCCAGGTCGATGGCCGGGCGTCCCACCAGATCCGAGGGGTGCCAGCCGTACCGGGCCTGCACCGACTCCGACACCCACTCGAACACCCCGTCCTGAGAGGCCAGCGAGACCACGTCGGTGCCGTAGGCGTCCAGCAGCCGGTAGCGGCGGCGCGTGCGCAGGGCGGCGCTGACGTCGTGCCAGGTGAGGACCACGGCCCCATCCGCGCCGGTCACCGTGACATCCGACTCCGCCACAAGACCGGGAGCCACCGGGAGGTCGACCGCCTCCAGGAGTACCGGGGTCCCGCTGGCCGCACAGGTCTGTGCGGCCGAGCGCACGGCGGCCACCCCGGGGGCGATCAGCACGTCGTCCATCCGCTGGCCGATCAGCGCGGTGGCGTCCTGTCCCACAGCGGCAGCCAGCTCTGGGCTGACGGCGGTGAAGCAGAGGTCCTCGGGTGGCCCTCCGGGCGCACGCACCGGCTCCACGATGGCGTGCAGCACTGACGGGCCGCCGACGTCCTGCTCCTCCTCGGATGTCGTCCCCAGCACTCCCACCGGTCCTCCCGCCTCGGACCACCATGGTGGCGGTGCCAACCTGGATTGCGGAAGGGTCGGAAGTCCCGGAGCAAGGGGACCCGACGTCTGTGGTGGAGGCCCAACCGTTGTGGCGGGCTGCCGGGCCCGTCCGGTCCTCCCGGTCCTCCTCCAGGGGCCCGGCGCTCAGCCCTTCAGGATGTCGCCGATGATCGATCCCGCCGAGGTGGAGCTCGAGGACTCGCTCTGGGGCAGATAGGGGGCGAGGGAGTTGGCCAGCGTCGAGATCGGCATGGTCTGGAGCCACACCATGCCCGGGCCGGTGAGGGAGGCGAGGAAGAGGGTCTCGGCCCCGAAGAGCAGGTTCTTCACACCCTTGACCATCTCGATGTCGAAGCGCATCGACGCGTCGAACAGGCCGACGTGACCGGGCATGACCTTCAGGTTCTCGCCGTCGGCCAGGTGGTACTCGACCAGCTCGCCGGAGAGCTCGATCCACGCCGTCCCCTGGCCGCCCACCCGCTGGAGGATGAAGCCGCTGCCCCCGAAGATCCCCGCCCCGAGCTTCTTCTGGAACCCGACGTCCACGGTGACGTCGGCCGTCCCGGCCAGGAAGCCGTGGCGGTGCACCAGGTACTGGCGCTCGGCCGACACGGCGATGGGGCGGATCTCGCCGGGCATCTTGGCGGCGAAGGAGACCGTGCCGGGCCCGGACGGCGTCTCGTAGCGGGTCATGAACAGCCCCCCGCCCGACACCGTCCGCTTGAGCGCCCCCATGATCCCCTTGGACCCCGCCCCCTGGGTGGACGTCTGCATCTGGATGGACGACGACATCCACGACACCTCGCCCCCGGGGGACACCACCGACTGGCCCGGTGCGAGATCGATGTGGAGCACCGGCATGACGGTGCCGTCGATCCGGTGGGCCACGCCGGCGGCCTGGTCGATGGCGGCGATGTCGTCGGGGTCCGGGGTCTGGCTGTCGGTCATGGCGGGTCCTCCGGGTCGTGGACGTTCGTCAGTTCACGCTACCCACCGTGGTCCCGCCGGTGGTGCGGGATGGAATATCCGACCGGGATGCGGCGCCGCCGTGGCGTGGGGACCGGCCAGGTCGGGAGCGCAGCGCTCGATCCCGGTAGCCTCTCCGTGCGACTCGACCCTCCGTGCACGGGAGGCAGCGGAACCCGAGGAGGCTCCCGTGGACATCGTGCTCTCGTTCAGCGCCGATCCCGCCTGGGGCACCCATGCCGTCGCCCTCGAGCGCCGCACCGTCCCTCATCCAGACCTCGACCTGGTCCTGGCCCAGTTCCGCTCGGCCGCCTTCGGCGCGGTGGACGGAGCGGACGTTGTCTGGAGCTTCGGCAACGTCGTGGCCAGCCCCATCGCCGACAGGTTCGACCCGACCGGGCTGGTGGAGATCGGCTCGTACATGGCGGACGACACCGACGCCGTGTTCGCCTTCGACCGGGCGGTGTCCGAGCGCTACACGGAATTCTGCTCGTCCATCGGCGAGCACTATGTGGGGACCTTCACCTGCGAGCACCTCGGACCGGAGTGGATCACCGAGATCGCCTGGTTCGACGCCACCAACTTCGAGCAGGTCGACGCCGCGCTCGGCGCCGCCGAGCCGCCCGAGGACGTGGCCCGGATCCTGGAGGAGTGCCGGGCCCTCCAACGCCGGGACGACCCCCGGTACGGACTCCTCCTCACGCCGCACGCCGCCGGCTGACCACGGGTTCCCCCGGCCCCGTGTCACACCCGGGGCGTACCTTCCCTGCTGCGGCGCCGACCGGCGGCGACCGCACCACTTCGCAGAACCGGGAGGGAGCCCGCCGTGTCCACGACCACCACCACCATCCTCATCGGCCACCCCCATCAGAACCAGGGTGGCGTCAGTGCCACCCACCTGCTGGAGCTCATCGCGGGGAGCCGGACGGTCTGGCGGCTCACCGAGCTGTGCGGCTCCGACGGGCCGCTGGTGCCGACCGTCGTGCGGTGGGTGACCGATCGGGACCACTTCCTCGACGACGTCCGGGTCCTGATCGCCCTCCACGTCGTGCGGGACCCCGACGTCCGGGTGCTGGCCGCCCGCCTCGACTCGCTCCTCCTGGAGGACGACGTCGACCCGACCGAGCTGTTGGCCGCCGACCGGCGTGACGAGCTCTCCCAGGTCGCCGGCGCCCTGCTCGAGGCCGGCGCCCCGGCCCTGGTGGTGACCGTGATGGAGGCCGGCGGCGTGCCCGAGTGGCTGCGTCCCCTGGCCACGTGGCCGGGAGACGTCGTCATCACCACCCCGGCCTGGAGCCGCTTCCACAACGCCTGGGCCGGGGAGCACGGCGAGACGGTGGTCGAGGGGTCGCTGGAGTGACGGTCGGGTTCTTACCGTTTTCTCACGTTCTTCCTACGGGGCGTTGATCCGGGGGGTCGAGGATGGAGTCCTCACAGCACCCACCCGATCACCGGTCCGCCCCGTGCAGACCGAACCACTAGGAAGGTCCCGACCATGAAGAAGCTCATCGCACCGATCGTCCTGGCCGGTACCGTCCTGGCCGGGGTCACCGCCGGCGGTGCCGCCTACGCCGCCGCTCCGTCTGCGACCCCCACGGCGGCCGCACACCACGCCCACCGGGGGCAGGCCCGGGCCTGGATCAAGGCGCACCGCACGGAGATCCGCCAGCAGGCTCTCACCGTGGCCGCCGGGGCCATCGGGGTGACCCCGCAGGTCCTCGAGGCCGATTTGGTCGGCGGCCAGTCCATGGCCCAGGTGGCCGTGGCCAACGGCAAGACGGCCCAGGACGTCATCGACGCCCTGGTGGCCGCTGTGGACGCCCGGGTCGCCCTGGCGGTGACCGCCGGCCAGCTCACCCAGCACCAGGCCGATGCCATCGACGCCCGCATGGCCGTCCACATCCCCCGGCTGGTCGAGCGGGTCTACTGACCCTCAGGCCGCCGGGTCGCCCGAGCCCGACAGGGGGCGGCGCGGCCGGCGGCCCACCAGCCAGTAGGCCACCGAGCCGCTGAGGTTGGCGCTGGCCAGCAGCCACAGCCACTTGGGCCCCCGCACCTCGTCGGGGCGCCGGCGGGCCAGGTCCCGCCACATGAACGGGGTGACCACCGCCCACGTCACCAGGGCCACGGTGACGAGGACGATCTTGGTGCGGCGGCGGTCCACGGGCCGATCTTCCCAGACGCCCGCCCGGCACGGGCGTCGGCCCGGGCCGGCATCATGGCGGCCCCATGGGATGGCTAGCCTCGCCGGTGCGGTGTCCGGCTCCCGGGCGCCCGAGCACCGGGAGGACCCGCCGTGACCGCTGCCGACCGCTCCGCCGAGCCGACCCCTTCCGAGCGCATCGACGCCAGGATCGCCGAGCTGGACGACTGGCGGGGCGCCACCCTGGCCGCCGTGCGGGCCGTCATCCACCGGGCCGTGCCCGACGTGGTCGAGGAGTGGAAGTGGCGCGGCGTGCCCGTCTGGTACTGCGACGGCATGCTGTGCACCGGCGAGTCCTACAAGGCCGCCATCAAGCTGACCTTCGCCAAGGGGGCGGCCCTGGACGACCCGACCGGCCTGTTCAACGCCAGCCTGGACGGGAACGTCCGGCGGGCCATCGACTTCCACGAGGGCGAGGCCGTCGACGAGGCGGCCCTGGCCGACCTGGTGCGCGCCGCAGTGGCCCTCAACCGAGCGAAGGTCAAGCGGTGACCCTGGGCTTTGGGCGCTCGCCCGGCACTCGCGTCCGGACCTGACCGACCGGAGCGGGGGAGCGACGGTCAGTCGGGCGGCGGCGTCGGGGCCGGCTGGTGGGACCGCGCCTCGAGGACGAGGCGCCCGCCGGGACCGAAGGCGGCAGCCACCTCGCCGGCGAGCAGACGGCGGATGGGCCCGCCGGCGATGTCGGCCCGCCACCCGTGGTCGAGCCGGCTGGGCTCGCCGGCCACCAGCTGGGTGATGTCGTGGCGGGTGGCCAGCAGGCTCTGGTCGAGGTGCTCGGCCTCGCCGATCTCCCGCACCAGGCCGGCGCAGACGGCCACCGCCACCTGGGAGGCCCGGGCCTCGGGCGGCTCGGGCGGGAGCCGGAGGTCCGAGGCGTCGAGCGCCCGGCCGCGCTCCACGGCGGCCAGGATCTCGGCGGCCGCTCCCTGGCCGAGGTGGCGGCCGTCGACGCCCCGCAGCTTCTCCAGGTCCTGGCGGGTCTGGGGCGCCCGCTGGGCGATGGTGATGACCCCCAGGTCGGACAGGACGCTGCGCCGGGGCCGGTCGGCCGCTGCCGCCTTGCGCTCCCGCCAGGCCGCCAGCTCCTGGGCCACCCCCCGGGCCCGGCCGGAGAGCCGGCGCACGTCGCTCACCTTCCACCACGCCTGCTCGGGCACCACGTCTCGGCGCTGGGCCCGCAGGGTGATGGCGCACTCCTCGGTGGCCCAGGTGAGCCGGCCCCGCCGGCCCAGATCGGCCGTCATCGTGTCGTGGAGGGCCAGGAGGTGGGCGACGTCGTCGGCGGCGTAGGCCAGCTGGCCGTCCGGGATGGGCCGCCGCAGCCAGTCGGCCAGCTGGTCGGACTTGGCCAGGACGATCCCGAGGACCCGCTCCACCAGCCGGCCCAGCGAGGGGGTCGACATGCCGAGGAAGCCGGCGGCGATCTGGGTGTCGAAGACGTGCTCCGGGGCCGCCCCGCAGGCGGTGAGCAGGATGTCGAGGTCCTGGCCGGCGGCGTGGGCCACCGCCGTGCCCGGCCCGGTGAAGATCCGGGCCAGCGGCGCAGGGTCGACGGCCAGCGGGTCGACCAGGGCCACCTGGTCCTCCCAGGCCAGCTGGATCAGGGCCAGCTTGGGCCAGTAGGAGCCCTCGGTGTGGAACTCGGTGTCCACGCCGTAGCGCTCCTGGTCGGCCAACCGGTCGCACAGGGCCTCCAGGCCGGCGCCGTCGGCGATCAGGGTGGGGGACCGGTCGGGGGCGGGCACCCGGCGACCGTAGCCCAGGGGGCGGGCCGGACCGGGTGAGGCGCCTGCGCCGACCACTGCCCGGTCCGTGCGCACCTCGGCCCACACCTCGGGCCGGCCCCGGCGCTGTGGGAGGCTGCGGCCATGTCCGACACCGTGCTCCTGTCCCGTCCGGCGCCCGGGGTCGCCCAGCTCACCCTGCACCGGCCCGAGCGACTGAACGCCATGGATGCCGAGCTGGTCGGCGCACTCCACGCCCGCCTGGACGAGGTGGCCGGCGACCCCTCGGTCCGGGTGGTGGTCCTGACCGGGGCCGGCCGGGCCTTCTGCGCCGGCCTGGACCTCGCCGGCTACGGCACCCCGGCCGCCGCCGATCCTGCCGGCGGGCCCATGGCGGTGGCGCTGGCCACCCAGGAGGAGATCGCCGGTCTGGTGGTCCACCTCCGCCGCCTGCCCCAGCCGGTCATCGCCGCCGTCAACGGTGCTGCCGCCGGCGGGGGGCTGGCCCTGGTGCTCGGCTCGGACATCCGGCTGGCCGCCGCCTCGGCCCGCTTCTCGGCCGCCTTCATCAAGATCGGGGTCTCGGGGTGCGACATCGGGACGTCGTGGCTCCTGCCCCGGATCGTCGGGGCCGGAGCGGCCCACGAGATGATGCTCACCGGCCGGCTGGTGGACGCCGCAGAGGCGGCCCGTCGGGGCCTCGTCCTCGAGGTGGTCGACGACGACGTGCTCCTGGAGCGGGCCCTGGACGAGGCCCGGCTCATCCAGGCCAATGCGCCGCTGGCCGTGCGGATGACCAAGGAGACGATGTGGGCCTCGCTCGAGGTCGGCGGCCTGGCGGCGGCCATCTCGCTGGAGAACCACACCCAGCTGCTGTGCCTGGGATCGGACGACCAGCGCGAGGCGGTGGCCGCCTTCCTGGAGAAGCGCCCGCCCCGCTGGGCGCCCCAGGCCGACTGAGGCCAGACGGACCGCTCGGCGACTGAGGCCGCCGGGCCTCAGCGCATGAGGTCGGGAGCGACCTCCATGCCGGCCTTCCACACCGTCTTGGCGACGATCTTGGAGAAGTCGGCCCGGCTGGCGTACTTGGCCCCGATCTCCCGGGTCTCCTCGAGGAGCCCCTCGGACAGGGTGGTGGGGTCGAGGCCGAGGCTGAGGAAGCGGTCGTTGGTGACGTTCAGCTCGTTCTCGGCCGCCTCCTTGCGGGGGTTGGGCAGGTAGGCGATCTCCACCCCGGTGAGGCGGGAGATGAGCTCGGCCAGGCCCTTGACCTGGTAGGTCTCGGTCACCTGGTTGAAGACCGAGACCTGGTCGCCGCGCTGGGGCGGGTTGTTGAGGGCGATTTCGATGCAGCGGACCGTGTCGCGGATGTGGATGAAGGCCCGGGTCTGGCCCCCGGTCCCGTGCACGGTGAGGGGGTGGCCGATGGCCGCCTGCATGATGAACCGGTTGAGCACCGTGCCGTAGTCGCCGTCGTAGTCGAAGCGGTTGATGAGCCGCTCGTCGATGGCCGTCTCGGGGGTCTGGGTGCCCCAGACGATGCCCTGGTGGAGGTCGGTGACCCGGATCCCGTCGTTCTTGGCGTAGAAGGCGAAGAGCAGCTGATCGAGCGTCTTGGTCATGTGGTACACCGAGCCGGGGTTGGCCGGGTGGAGGATCTCCCGCTCCAGCAGCCCGTCCGGGGTGGGCACGTGCACGCTCAGGTACCCCTCGGGAATGGGTGCCGAGCCCGACCAGCCGTAGCCGTAGACGCCCATGGTGCCGAGGTGGACCACGGCCACGTCGAGGTCGGACTCCACGATGGCGCACAGGACGTTGTGGGTGCCGGTGACGTTGTTGTCGACGGTGTAGCGCTTGGTGGCCGAGCTCCGCATGGAGTACGGGGCCGCCCGCTGCTCGCCGAAGTGCACCAGGGCGTCGGGCCGGACGTCGCGGAGGAGGTCGACGAAGCGGTCGTACTCCTTGGCGATGTCGAGGTGGACGAAGCCGATCTCCTTGCCCGTGTGCTCCTTCCAGGCCACCAGGCGCTCATGGATGGGGCGGATGGGGGTGAGGGACTCGACCTCGAGCTCCACGTCGATGTGCCGGCGGCTCAGGTTGTCGACGATGGTGACGTCGTGCCCGGCCTGGGAGAGGTGGAGGGCGGTGGGCCAGCCGCAGAAGCCGTCGCCGCCCAGGATGAGTACGTTCACGAGATCCCCTTGCCGCCCCCGGCCAGCCGCCCGGGGTCCGTCCGGGGGTGCCGTCTGCGTGCGGCGATCCTACCCTCCGGCGGGGGTGCTCCCGGGGTCAGGGCCGCCTGCGGGGCCTGCGCGCAGAACTGGTCAGTTCCCCTCGGCCTGGAAGGCCCGGCACGGCTCGCCCCGGAGCGAGCCGCAGGTCGGCTGGGTGGCCGAGCCCACGTACTTGAGGGTGTCGACCACCAGGGCCGAGGCGCCGATCGAGCCCCAGGCCACGGAGGCCGACTGGCCCGAGTCGACCGAGTCGAACGTCCACGACGGCCTGTCGCCGCCCGGGGCGCTCAGCACCACCCGGAGTTCGGTGCCCACCCGGAAGATGTGGGCGATGGGGGCGATGGGGATCTTCACCAGGGTGTAGGCCGTCGGTGAGAGGGCGGTGGCGTCGGCGGCCAGGTAGGTGGGCACGGTGAAGAGCGGGCTGGAGAGCGGCAGGGTGGCCGTGTTGGACGTCCGCAGGAAGCCCGAGGTGACGTACTCCTCCTGGTGGTCGGCCGGGCGCACCTCGGTGATGGTCGCCTGGAGGTCGAGCACCGGCGTGCCGCTCTTGACCCACAGGTCCACCGTGGCCGGTCCCACGATGGTCGTGTTGGCGGTGAAGGGGGCGGTGGCGAAGGCCAAGCCGTTGGCCGCCGGCACCGTCGACCAGCTCCAGCCCGGGTCGGCCGACCACACGTTGTGGGCCGGATGGCTGGTGGCGGCGCGGGCGGCGGGGTCGAGCACCAAGGAGGCCTCGCCGGCGGTCTTGGACGGCTTGGTGGTCATGGTGGCCGAGGGGCCGAAGTACCAGGTGGTCGTCTTGCCCTTGAAAGGCCAGACCTTGGAGGTGACCCAGGCCGGGGCGTCGGGGTTGCCCGATCCAGAGGCGCCCGCCCCGCTGTCCAGGAAGGCGGTGACCCGGGGGTAGGCCTTGGCGAAGAGCTTGAGCGCCTTGGCCGGGGTGGTCCCGGCGGGCACGGTGAACTGGGTGAGCGGCGCCTCGGCGGAGGTGCCCGAGGCAGCGCTGGCGAACTTCTGGAGGATGATGCCGTCGAGGCCGGTCGGGTAGACGGGGACCTTCTGGGCCAGCTCGAGGTCGAGGAAGGCCACCCAGCGGCCCAGGATCTGCGGATCGGTCGAGTCGATGTGGCCGCCGTTGATCATGTTGGCGAAGACCGGGGTGGTCGACGGGAAGGCCGACAGGAGCGCCGGCCACTGGGGCCCGGTCTGCTCGTCCTGGAGCGCCCCCGACAGGAAGACGGGCACGGTGATCCGCTTGGCCCACTGGGTCATGGAGCGGCGGTCGAAGAGGGCCGGGGCCCGGCCCGGCCCGCTGCCCGGGGTCACCATGCCCGGTCCGACCAAGGTGGAGAGGCTCTGGGACTGGCCGTGCAGGGCCTGGTCGGCCAGGCACGTCGAGGTCCCGGTGGCGGCCAGCTCGGCGTCGATCTCGTAGTAGGTCCAGGGCTGGCCGGTGTGGGAGACCGGGGTGGACGCCAGCTGGGCCACCTGGCCCCCCGCGAAGGTGGCGGCCGCCTTGGCGTCGTCGATGCGGGCGCCGATCCAACCGGCGGCGAAGCCGTCGTTGTAGATGCCGCCGGGGTAGCCGGTGGAGAAGAGGTCGTCGGTCGGGCTCATCGGGGCGATGGCGGCCAGGTCCGGCGGGTTGGTGCCGGCCGAGGGCAGCTGGGAGAGGCCCGAGTAGCTGATGCCGACCATGGCCACCTTGTGGCGGGCCACCCAGTCCTGGTGGGCCACGATCTCGATGGCGTCGTAGGCGTCGTAGTCGGACGGGTAGCCGAAGAGGTCGTAGGCCCCGCCCGAGCAGCCCGTGCCCCGCATCTGCAGGCTGACCGTGGCGAACCCGGCGGCCCGGGCCACCAGGGTGCCGATCCCCGTCGAGCTGTCGGGCAGGAGGTTGGAGGGTCCGCCGTTCTGGCCGTGGAGGGCGGCCAGCGGGTCGGAGGGACCAGCGGTCCCGTAGCCGGAGTACTCGATCACCGTCGGGCAGGGCGCCGCCGTGGTGCAGGTCGCCCCGTCGGGGTAGCGCACGGTGGCGGCCAGCTGGATCCCGTCGCGCATGGTCAGGTAGTTGAGGCCCTGGTGCATGGCCTGGCCCGTGTAGAGCGCCGAGCCGGTGGCCGGGTTGTCGTCGGGGGCGAGCACGGCGAACGTGTCCGAGGTGGTGCCTGCCGTGGTGTCGCTCCACGAGTAGCCCGCTCCCGGGGCGAGGTCCCGGATGATCAGCGTGCCCAGCGCGTCGGCCGTGCCCGGGTTGGCGGCGTTGGTCACCGGGGAGCCGTTCTGCAGCAGGGTGATGGCGTCGCCCGGGGTGGCCCCGGTCATCCAGGCCTCGTCGACCGAGCCGCCGGCGGCCAGGCCGGGGGCGGTAGCTCCGGCCGGCGCCGGGCCGGCGACCAGCGCCGGGACCAGGCCGGTGGCGACCAGGGCGAGGGCGCCCAGGGAGCCCAGGAGGCCACGGCGGGTGACGGGACGACTCGTGACGGGACGATGGCTGGCGGCTCGGCGTGGACGCATGTTCTCCCCCGGACGGAACGAGGACGGAGGAGCGGGAACCACCGCGTGCCCCCATCGCGTGGTCCCCAGATCATGCCACCGGGGGGCGGTCACCGGCCACCGGTTGGAAGGCACCGGCCACCGGGGGGAAGGCACGGGCCACCGGAGGAGGCCGGGGGTCCCGGGCGGGCCGGCCGGCCGGCGGCCCGTGCGAGGATGGGCCGGTGACCAAAGGTGCCTTCGCCGCCGCCACCGCAGTGACCGGGCCCGACGGGGGTGTGTGGCGGGCCGCCGTTCCCCCGGGGTGGGACATCGCCGGCAACACCAACGGCGGGGTCCTCCTGGCCATCGCCGCGCGGGCCATGACCGCCACCGCCGGCCGGCCCGATCCGGTGACCGTGACAGCCCACTTCCTGGCCCCGGGGCGACCCGGCCCGGTGGAGGTGGCGGCAGCGGTGGTGAAGTCGGGGCGCCGGTTCTCCACGGCCACCGCCGTCCTGTCCGATGGCGCCCGGCCGCTCCTGTCTGCGCTCGGGACCTTCGGCGAGCTCGACGATGCCGGGGCCGTCCTGGTCGACGGCGGGCCGCCGGACCTGCCTCCGCCCGAGGCGTGCGTCCCCGTGGTGGCCACCGACACCTTCCCGCCGCCGTTCATGGGCCAGGTGGAGCTGCGCCTCCATCCCGAGGACGCCTTCATGGCCGGGGAGGGGAGCGGGCGGCCGCTGGTCCGGGGGTGGTTCCGCCTGCTGGACGGCGAGCCGGTCGACACCGTCGGCCTCCTGCTGGCCTCGGACGCCTTCCCGCCCACCATCTTCAACGCCCGCCTCCCGGTGGCCTGGACCCCCACTCTGGAGCTCACCGTGCACGTGCGGGCCCGGCCGGCGCCGGGCTGGCTGGCCTGCCGGTACGCCACCCGGTTCGTGACCGGCGGGTTCCTGGAGGAGGACGGGGAGATCTGGGACGCCGACGGCCGCCTGGTGGCCCAGTCCCGGCAGCTGGCCCTGGTGCCGCGGCAGGACCCCGGCACCTGAGGCACCGGGGTCCTGGGCGTCCGGTCGGGCCGGTCCGCGGCGTGACGGCCTAGCCGGTCACTCCCGGGCGGCGGCGGCCAGGGCCAGATCCCGCTCGCCGTCGGCGCCGACCTCGGCGTCCCCGGTGGGATCGCCCTTGCGCCACGGCTGGTTCCGGACCAGGGCGACGGTGGCCACCACGGCCAGGGTGATGCAGAGGATCCAGCCCAGCGCCGTGGTGGAGACGCCCACGTACTTGAGGCCCGAGGCGAAGATCACGAAGGTGATGACCGGCCGGATGAACCGGTCGGGGGCCCGGGACGAGAAGAGCGAGCCCACCAGCACGCCGGGCACGCTGCCCAGGATGATCGAGGCGGTCACGGCGAACTGGACGTGGCCGAAGACCAGGGCGCCGAGGGCGGCGGCGGCCACCATCGGGACGGCCTGGGCCAGGTCGGTGCCGACCAGCTGCTTGGCGCCGATCATCGGGTAGAGGAACAGCAGCAGCACGATCATGAGGGAGCCCGATCCCACCGAGGTCATCCCCACGATGGTCCCGCCGATCATGCCGATCAGCACGGTCGGCAGCGGCTTCACGGAGAGCTGGTGCACCAGGGTGCCCCGGTCCTGGCCCTTGCGCCGGTCCAGCCATCCCCGCACCACCATGGCCGTCGCCCCGAGGAGGAGGGCGGCGCCCAGGACCATCTGGATGTGGGTCTGGGACGACTTGGTGTGGCCGAGCAGGTGCAGCAGGTAGGCACCGAAGAAGGCCATGGGCACCGAGCCGGCCACGAGCCAGCCCACCAGGCGGAAGTTGACCGTCTTCTTCCCCATGTGCACAGCGGCCCCGATGGGCTTCATGAAGACGGCGGCCACCAGGTCGCTGGAGATGGCGGTGGAGGGCTTCACCCCGAAGAGGAGGATGAGCATCGGGGTCATGAGGGCACCACCGCCGGTGCCGGTCATGCCCACGATGACGCCGACGACGGCGCTCCCGAGGACGATGTACGGATCGATGTGCATGTGCTGCCCCCTGTGTAGGTGTTTCCTACATACATAGTAGGTTTATGGGATCAACCTTACAAGTGCGGTTCGGTTGCACGGTCCGTCCTGGCGGCCGATCCCCAGCAATCGGCGCGGTGGGGGGTCAACTTGACGTCCCGGTGTCCTCCGGGGGTGACCCGATCGACAGCGGAGAGGGGCTGAGGCTCAGGTCCCGTCCGGGCCGCTCCCGGCCCAGAAGGCCG
>CAXBRB010000019.1:0-20381 GCA_963977795.1 uncultured Acidimicrobiaceae bacterium | reverse complement strand
TTTTTTTCAAGCAGAAGACGGCATACGAGATGTAGCCGTGACTGGAGTTCAGACGTGTGCTCTTCCGATCTCGGTGCTGGCCTTCCTCCGCCCTCGGGCCGAGCGCCCGTCCGGCGGCGAGTCCACCGCCGGCGCCGATGAGCTGACCGGCCTGGCCGGCCGCTCAGCCTTCGGGGCCCACCTGGCCGCTGTCTCGACGGCCCACGCCGCCCACCCGGGGAGCGTGGCCATGGTGCTCCTCGACCTCGACCGGTTCAAGGCGGTCAACGACACCGTGGGCCACGGGTCGGGCGACGCCGTCCTGGCCGCCGTGGCCCACCGCCTGGCCTCGGTGGCCGACGGCGTGGATCTGCTGGCCCGCCGGGGCGGCGACGAGTTCCTGGCCCTGGTGCGGGCCCCGTCGGCCATGGCCGCCGCCCGGGCCGACGCCTTCCTCGAGCGGGTGCGCGCCGCCCTGGCCGAACCGTTCCCCGTGGGCGGCGGCGAGGTCCTGCTCCATGCCTCGGTCGGCGTGGCCCTCAACACGTTCGGCGTCACCGATCCCGACACCCTGGTCGCCCACGCCGAAGCGGCCATGTACGAGGCCAAGCAGCGCTCCGGGTTCGAGGTGGTGACCTTCGGGGAGCACCTCCGGATCCAGCTCGCCGAGCTCCGGGCCACCGAGCAGGGGCTCCACCGGGCCCTCGAGCGCAGCGAGCTGATGCTCCACTACCAGCCCGTGGTCGAGCTGGCCGGGACCACGGCCGTCGGCGTGGAGGCCCTGGTCCGGTGGTGCCATCCCGACCAGGGCATGGTCCTCCCGGGACGGTTCATCCCGGTGGCCGAGGAGAGCGGGCTCATCATCCCCATCGGGGCCTGGGTGCTCGAGCAGGCCTGCCGGCAGGTGCAGGACTGGAGCGGCGACGGCCCGGCGGGCGCCCACGGGACCGTGGAGGTCAACCTGTCGGCCCGGCAGATCGACGACCCCCAGATCGTGGCCACCGTCGAGTCGATCCTGGAGCGCACCGGCCTGCCTCCGGAGCACCTGACCCTGGAGATCACCGAGAGCGCTCTCATGAAGGACGCCGCTTCGGCGCTCCGGGTGCTGAGCGCGCTCAAGGAGCTCGGCGTCCTGCTGGCCATCGACGACTTCGGCACGGGGTACTCGTCCCTGAGCTACCTCCAGCAGTTCCCGTTGGACATCCTGAAGGTGGACCGCATGTTCGTCGGGGGCCTCGGCCAGGGCACCGCTGACGACCAGATCGTGGCCGCGGTGATCCAGCTGGCCCACGCCCTGGGGCTGTCGGTGGTGGCCGAGGGCGTCGAGACCGAGCAGCAGCTCGAGGTCCTGCGGGCCATGCGCTGCGACTACGCCCAGGGCTTCCTGTTCTCCCGGCCCGTGCCGGCCGACGAGCTGCGGTCGCTGCTCGGCCAGCGGCTGGGCTGAGCCGGCGGAGCCCGGTCGGCCCGGCGGCGTGCCGGCGATGCGACGCCGGCCGGTGCGCACCTGCGGCGCCGGCCACGGTCTCATGCGGTCCTCCGGTGCCTGGTGCCGTCCGCCGACGACAGCACGAACTGTCGGGACGACAGGATTTGAACCTGCGACCCCCTGCTCCCAAAGCAGGTGCGCTACCAAGCTGCGCCACGTCCCGTCGGAGCGGATCGCTCCAGCCTGCAGCGTAGGGCACCACCCCGTCGGCGGGGTGCCCCGGGCCCGCGCCGGCCACGGCTAGCGTCGCTCCGTGCCCTCCGTCCGCGTCGCCGTCTTCGATCTGGGCAGCAGCTCGTTCCACCTGATGGTGGTGGACGCCTCCCGCGACGGACGGCTCGCCCCGGTGCTCCGCCGCCGGGCCTTCCTCCACCTCGGGACCGAGGTGGCCACCACGGGCTCGGTGCCCCAGGAGCGGTCGACGGCAGCCGTGGCCACGGTCCGGCGCCTCCATGCCGCCGCCGAGAAGGCCGGGGCGGACGTGGTGATCGCCCTGGCCACGGCGGCCCTGCGCGACGCCGCCAACGGCGGGCGGGTGCTGTCCCGGATGGAACGGGCCCTCGGGGCCCCCATCACGCTGGTGAGCGGCGACGAAGAGGCCCGGCTGTGCTTCCTCGGGCAGCGGGCCGGCGTGTGGGTGGGCGAGGAGCCCGTGCTCGGGCTGGACCTCGGCGGCGGGAGCCTGGAGGCGGCGGTGGGGACGGCGACGACGGTCCGGTCGGTGACCAGCGTGCCCATCGGGACGGCCCGCATCCGGGGCGAGCTGGCGACCGGGGACGTCCTGCGGGACGACGAGCGCCGGGCCATCGCCGCCCTCACCGTGGAGCGGGCCGAGCCCATCGCCGCCATGGTGGCCGCGTCACCTGGGTCCGGCCGGCGGGTGATCGCCAGCGGCGGGACCGTGCGGGCGGTGGCCCGCCTGGCCATGGGGATCCATCGGCCGCCGCCGGCCACGGGCGCCTCGACGTCCTCGGTCAACCAGGTCGAGGTGCCTGCCGGTCAGCTGGCCGAGCTGGCGGACCGCCTGGCCCGCCTGGACCTCGAGGCCCGGCTGGCCCTTCCCGGGATCCAGGCCCGCCGGGCGCCGCTCCTGCCCATCGGGGCCATCGTGCTCTCGTCCCTGGTCGAGCACCTGGGCCTGTCGGGCCTGGTGGTCAGCGAGTGGGGACTGCGCGAGGGGGCCGTCTTCGACCGGCTGGCCCTCGCTCCCCGTCCGGACTGAGCGCCGTCCCGAGGCGGACACTCCGGCCCGGGGCACGTCTGCGGCCGTCGGCAGACGCCGGGGTGGGCGTCACGGCGGGACGTGCGTCGTGACGGGTGACTCCCGGGGCGGCGGGCCCGCACCCGCACGCCCTGGGAGTGGTCAGGCGAAGGTGGTCAGGCGTTCTTGCCCAGGATCCGGTTCATCCCGGTGCCGCACTGGGGGCACTTCCCCTTGGCGGAGCGACGGCCGTTGGCCATCTCGACGATCTCGCCGTCGAACTCCCGCTTCTCCCGGCACTTGACGCAGTAGCCCTCGTACGTGGCCATGGTTCCTCCCTTGTGCTGCCTCGGCGGCGCCCCTGCGGGCACCCGATGCCGCGACGGTACCGGTGACCCTGGGCTCGGCGGGGGATGGGCGGGCGGAATGCTCGCGATCGCGAGCATTCCGGGTCAGGCGGGACGCTCGGGGTCGCCGTCGGTAGGTGGGTCGCCGTAGAGGTCGGGCACCTCGGCCGGCCGGGCCGTGCGGACCATCGACTCGAAGGCGTCGGCGTCGAGGGGCTCGCTGAAGAAGTGCCCCTGGGCCATCGTGCAGCCCCGCCGGAGGAGGGCGGCAGACTGGGCTGCCGTCTCCACGCCTTCGGCCACGCAGGTGAGGCCGAGTCCGCCGGCCATGGAGACCATGAGGCCCACCAGCGCGCTCGACTCCTCGTCCGGACCGATCCGGGCGATGAACGAGCGGTCGATCTTCACGCCGGTGGCCGGGAGGCTGCCGATGCGGTCGAGGGAGGAGAGGCCCGTGCCGAAGTCGTCGATGACGAAGCGCACGCCGAGGCGCCGGAGACGGTCCATGTTCTCGGCCGCCGGCCCGGACGGGTCGAGGACGACCCGTTGGGTGATCTCGAGCTCGAGGGAGGACGGGTCGATGTCGGTGTCCCGCAACGTGCGGTGCACGGTATCGAAGAAGTCCGGGTTGGCCAGGTCCCGTGAGGCCACGTTCACCGAGAGGCGGAGCGGTTCCAGGCCATGGTCGAGCCAGGCCCGCAGCTGTCGGCAGGCCTGCCAGAGCACCCAGCTATCGAGGGAGACGATCACGTCGCTCCGCTCGGCCAGGGGGACGAACCGGCCCGGCTCGAGCACGCCCAGGGTCGGGTGGTTCCACCGGATGAGGGCCTCGACGCCCACGACCTCGGTGGTCCGCAGGTCGACCGTGGGCTGGAAGACGAGGAAGAACTCGTTGCGGGCGATGGCCTTCACGAGGTCCCCGTAGAGCTCCCGCTCGTCGAGCGCCCGCCGGCCGGGGTGGCTGGGGCCGGGGGCGTCCCCGTAGACCTCGAACCCGTTGCGTCCGTGGTCCTTCACCCGGAACATGGCCTTGTCGGCCCGGTTGAGCAGGTCGTCATAGGTGTCCCCGTGCTCGGGGGCGATGGCGATGCCCAGCGAGGCCGAGATGGTGACCACGTCGCCGTGGATGTCGAACGGCGAGTGGACGGCCTCGAGGGCCCGCTCGGCCAGCTGGTTGATGGAGAGCTGGTCGGACAGGCCCGGCAGCAGGATGGCGAACTCGTCCCCGCCGAGCCGGGCCACGGTGTCCTGGTCGCGGACGCAGGCCTGGAGGCGCTGGCCGACGTCGTGGATGAGGGCGTTGCCGGTGGCGTGCCCGTAGGTGTCGTTGACGTCCTTGAACCGGTCGAGGTCGACGAAGAACACGCAGACCGGGTCGCCCAGGCGCTTGGAGCGGACCAGCTCCTGCTCGACGCGGTCTTCGAAGAGGCGGCGGTTGGGCAGTCCCGTCAGCGAGTCGTGCCACGCCATGTGGGACACCTGCTCGAGGAGCTGGAGGTTCTGGATGCCGGTGGCCGCCCGGTCAGCCAGGGCGCTGAGCCGCTCGTGCAGCCGGGGGTCCCGGATCACGGCCGAGCCGGCGGTGCCGTCGAAGTTGGCGGCGACCACGCCGACGAACGTGCCCGAGGCGAACATCGGGGCCACCACCGAGGCCGGGAGGCCGGTCCGCTCCATCATGGAGCGGAGCAGCGGGTCGTCGGTGGCCTGGTCGATGACCAGGACCTGGTGGTTCCGGATCATCTGCTCGATGTCGGGGCTGTCCATGCGCACGGTGACCGGGAGGTCGGGATCCCGGTCGGCCTCCACGGTCTGCTCGCCCCACCCCGATCGGGGGGAGCGGGAGGAGGCGAACGTCGGCACGAGGACCTGGAGGTCCTCGTCGGGCGGGGTGACCCCCTCCGTGTGGGCGGCCATGGACAGACGGAACCGCTCGGCGTCCCACAGGTAGACGGTCGACTGGCTGCACCCGGTGACATCGGGCACGACGTCGGCCAGGAGCTGGATGGCGTCGGCCAGGGCGGTCTGTGAAGAGAGGCGGTCGCTGAAGGAGAGCAGGGCCCGGGCGGTGGAGTCGCTGTGGCGGGCCTCGGCCAACGCGGCGAAGAGGTCCAGGGTGGTGGCCGCCAGCGAGGCCACCCGGGCCAGCGAGCGCACCATGTCGGGCGGTGGGAGGCCGTCGCCGTCGCACACCACCCCGATGCGACCGTGGAGCACCTCGCTCCCGGTGATCTCGGCGACGTGCAGGTCGGACGGGGTGCTGCCGGCCCACAAGGCGGCCTCGATCTCCCGGGCCTCCGGTTCGGCGATCCCGTGCCAGCGGACCCGGGCCGGGCTGCCGTCGGCGGGACGGACCACCAGGACCGTCCCGTTGCCGTCGAGGGCCTCGGCGGCCCGGGCGGCCAGGGCGTCCAGGACGCCGTCGATGTCCTGGGCCAGCAGGTCCGGCCCCGTGGTGGCGGGCCCGGCGAGGAGGCGCTCGAGGCGCTCGACCTCCAGGCGAAGCCGGACCGACTCGGTCTCGAGTGCCGCCCGAGCCGCCTCGGCGCGGTCCCGCTCGCCGGCCACTCGGCGTCCGGAGAGGGCTTCGGCCTCCCAGCGGGCGCCGGCGGACACGGCGTGGTCGAGGGCGGACCGGGCTGCCGCCAGCTGCGCCTCCAGGGCGGCGACCTCTTCCCAGGGGCCGTCATCGGGTGCGTCGGCCGCCCAGGACCCCCGGGAGCCCTCCGGTGGCCCGACCCACGGTCGGGGTGCGTCCGCCGCCGGCGTGGCCGACCGGCGCTCCGGCATCCGGTCGGCGGGCACCCAGATCAGCTCGAAGATGCAGGCCGGCGCCCCGTGGGACGTGCACGACCGCTCCTCGACGCGGGCGCCGGCAGGGGCGAAGAGCGCCGGGATCTCGGCCAGCAGCCCGCTGGTCAGGGAGCACAGGAGCGGATGGGCAGGTGCGTCGGGCGGCACGGCCACCTCGACGACGGCGCGCCCGTCGTGCGCCTCCAGCGCCACCGCCCCGGTGAAGGGCCGGAAGCGCCCGACGACGGCGCTGACGTGGCGGAGCGCAGCGACGGCCGACCCCAGGTCCCGGAGCCGGCCGGCGAGGTCGCCACCGTCCCCGGTCCACAGGAGCTCCTCGCCGACGTGGACGGCGAGCTCGTCGTCCCCGGTCACGTCGACGGCTGCCTGGAGCAGGGCGACGGCCTCATCCGGGGTCGCCCACCTGGCGCCCAGGTCGAGGCCGTGCTGGCGGTCGGCCGCCCGGGAGAGCACGGCATCCACCCCGCGGTCGCCCCGGGTCTCGCCGACGAGGGTCAGCAGGGTGCGGACGACGGCGTCGGTCACGCCGCCGGCCCCGGGCCCCGTCTCGTTCTTCCCCCCGACATCGAGTGCCATCCGGCCCAGTGCGCCCTTCATCATCGTCCGTCCGGTCCGGTGCGCCGGGCGGTGCTCCCCTCCCCATCGGCGCCCCGGTGCCCGACCTTGACCCCGGGGTGCACCCGTTCCGGGGACGCACCGGAGGCGCCGAGGGGCGACGGCACCCGTAGAGTGGTCGCCATGTCCCTCTACGACGTCCCCATGACCACCCTGCAGGGCGAGGCGACCGACCTCGGCGCCCACCGCGGCTCGGTCCTGCTCCTGGTGAACGTGGCCTCCCAGTGCGGCCTGACCCCTCAGTACGAGGGCCTCGAGCGGCTCCAGGCCGCCTACGGCGACCGGGGATTCTCGGTCATCGGCCTCCCGTGCAACCAGTTCGGGGCCCAGGAGCCGGGGAGTCCCGAGGAGATCGCCGCCTTCTGCTCGACCACCTACGGGGTCACGTTCCCCATGATGGCCAAGCTGGAGGTCAACGGACCCGGCCGCCACCCCCTCTACGACCTCCTCGCCGTAGCACCGGACGCCGACGGCGAGGCCGGCGACATCCAGTGGAACTTCGAGAAGTTCCTGGTGTCGGCCGACGGGGAGGTCGTGGCCCGGTTCCGCCCGATGGTGGATCCCGAGGCTCCCGAGGTGACCGCCGCCATAGAGGCCGCCCTGGCCGGCTGAGCGCCGCCGAGGGCCGACGGGCCGCCCCCGGCCGGCCCGGGAGGGGAGGGTCCTGGGACCGGTACACTCCCGTACTCGTATGCGAGCAACAGCAGCGCCCGAAGAGGGCAACAGGGTCCGCCTCACCGTCGAGATCGACGAAGCGGAGGTGGACGGCGCCCTCGACGAGGTGCTGCGCCGCCTCGCCCGCGACGTCCGGGTGCCCGGCTTCCGGCCGGGCAAGGTGCCGCGGAAGGTGATGGAGGCCCGGATGGGCGGGCCGGCGGCGCTGCGGGCCGAGGCCCTGCGCGAGGCCATCCCGGACTTCTACGCCCAGGCCGTGTCCGACACCGAGACGGACCCCATCGACCAGCCCGAGATCGACATCACCTCGGGCGAGGACGCCGGGGCGGTGGCCTTCGAAGCCGTGGTGCTGGTCCGGCCCACCGTGGCCATCCCCGGGTACGGGGGCCTGGTGGTCACCCTCCCGTCGCTCGCCGTGGCCGACGAGGAGGTGGAGGCCCAGATCGACCGCCTCCGGGCCACGTCGGGGTCGCTGGTGGAGGTCAGCCGGCCGGCCCAGACCGGGGACCAGGTCACCCTGGACATCACCGGGGTGCGCAGCGAGGCCGACGAGGACGGGGACGACAGCGACCTCACGGCCACCGACTTCCTCTACGAGGTCGGCTCCGGTGGGGTGGTGCCCGGTCTCGACGAGCAGCTGCAGGGGGCCAAGGCCGGCGCCACGCTGACCTTCGACGCCGAGCTGGAGGCCCTGGGGCA
This sequence comes from uncultured Acidimicrobiaceae bacterium, assembly GCA_963977795.1. Taxonomy (GTDB): domain Bacteria; phylum Actinomycetota; class Acidimicrobiia; order Acidimicrobiales; family RAAP-2; genus Bog-756. The sequence goes on along the minus strand of CAXBRB010000019.1, from coordinate 12,565 downwards.
GACCGTGGCCTTCACCGTCGACGTGAAGGACGTGAAGGAGCTGTCCCTGCCCGAGGCCGATGACGCTTGGGCCGCCGAGGCGTCCGAGTTCGACACCGTCGCCGCCCTCCGGGCCGACATCGGCGAGCGCCTCCGCCAGCGCAAGATCGTGGAGGCCCAGCTGGCCCTCCAGCAGCGCACGGTGGAGGCTCTGGTGGAGCTGGTGACCGAGGAGGTCCCCGAGCAACTGGTCCTGGCCGAGCTGCGCGAGCGGATCCACGACCTCAACCACCGCCTGGAGGGCCAGGGCATGGGGCTGGCTCAGTTCCTGGGCCTCACCGGACGCTCCGAGGAGGAGTTCCTCGAGGAGCTCCGGGCCGGGGCCCTCCAGAGCGTGAAGGCCGACCTGGCGCTCCGGGCCCTGGTGGCGGCCGAGGAGATCGACCTCACCGAGGAGGAGCTGGACGAGGAGCTGGCCACCATGGGGGCCCGCCTGGAGATGGACGCCGAGCAGGTGCGCACCCAGCTGGAACGGGCCGGACGGCTCGCGGCGGTACGCTCGGACCGGCGCAAGGCCAAGGCCATGCGCTGGCTGATGGACACGGTCGAGCTGACCGACGAGGACGGGTCGCCCGTGTCACGGGACGATCTGCAGGTCAACCAGGGCGAGGAGGACGCGGAGTGAGCGGTATCGACACGAGCCGGTCGATCGACGTGCAGGCCTACAGCGTGCCGTGGGTCGTCGAGTCCACGAGCCGGGGGGAGCGCAACTACGACCTGTTCTCGCGCCTCCTGCGCGAGCGGATCATCTTCCTGGGCACGCCCATCAACGACACCGTGGCCAACCTGGTCTGCGCCCAGCTCCTCTTCCTGGAGTCCGAAGAGGCCGACAAGGACATCCACCTCTACATCAACTCGCCGGGCGGCGACATCACCGCCCTGTTCGCCATCTACGACACCATGAAGTACATCAAGCCCGACGTGTCGACGTTCTGCTTCGGCCAGGCCGCCTCGGCCGCCGCCGTCCTCCTCGGGGCCGGGACCCGAGGCAAGCGCTTCGCCCTGCCCCACTCCCGGATCCTCCTCCACCAGCCCTTCGGCGGCGTGGAGGGCCAGGCCAGCGACATCGAGCTCCAGGCCAAGGAGATCCTGCGGATGCGGGACCTGCTCAACGGGATGCTGGCCTCGGACACCGGCCAGGAGCCCGAGCGGGTGGCCAAGGACACCGAGCGCGACTTCATCATGACCTCCGACGAGGCCGTCGAGTACGGGCTCATCGACGAGGTGATCCTCTCCCGGGAGACGCTCCCGATCGAGGCCATCGGGGCGGCCTGAGCCACCGGGAGGTCCGGGTCTGCGCCCCCCGGCCGCTAGGGTTGACCGGACGGGGGGACGCCGGAGCGCCGGAGCGGCCACCGGACGCACGGACCGGACACCAGCAGTGCACGGCGGGATCCCGCCGCTGACGGAAGGACACGAGGGAACGACGTGGCGAAGTTCGGAGACGGGGGCGACCTGGTGAAGTGCAGCTTCTGCGGCAAGTCGCAGAAGCAGGTCAAGAAGCTCATCGCCGGTCCTGGCGTCTACATCTGCGACGAGTGCATCGAGCTGTGCAACGACATCATCGCCGAGGAGCTGGCCGACACCACCGAGCTCAGCTTCGACGAGCTGCCCAAGCCCCGGGAGATCGCCGAGTTCCTGGACGACTACGTGATCGGCCAGGAGTACGCCAAGAAGATCCTCTCGGTCGCCGTCTACAACCACTACAAGCGGGTCCAGGCCGGGGCCAACGGCCACCACGACGCAGACGTCGAGCTAGCCAAGTCGAACATCCTCCTGCTGGGCCCCACCGGCTGCGGCAAGACGCTGCTGGCCCAGACCCTGGCCCGCATGCTGAACGTCCCCTTCGCCATCGCCGATGCCACGGCCCTGACCGAGGCGGGCTACGTCGGCGAGGACGTCGAGAACATCCTCCTCAAGCTGATCCAGGCCGCCGACTACGACGTGAAGCGGGCCGAGACGGGGATCATCTACATCGACGAGATCGACAAGATCGCCCGCAAGTCCGAAAATCCGTCCATCACCCGTGACGTCTCGGGCGAGGGCGTCCAGCAGGCGCTGCTCAAGATCTTGGAGGGGACGACGGCCTCGGTCCCGCCCCAGGGGGGGCGCAAGCACCCCCACCAGGAGTTCATCCAGATCGACACCACCAACATCCTCTTCATCTGCGGCGGGGCCTTCGCCGGGATCGACCAGATCATCGAGAACCGCATCGGTCGCAAGGGGATGGGCTTCCGGGCCGAGGTGCGCAAGGCCTCCGAGCGCGACGACTCCGAGCTGCTGCGCCACGTCCTCCCCGAGGACCTGATGAAGTTCGGGCTCATTCCCGAGTTCATCGGCCGGCTCCCCGTGGTGAGCGCGGTGTCGCACCTCTACAAGGAGGCGCTGATCCGCATCCTGGTCGAGCCCAAGAACGCCCTGACCAAGCAGTACCAGCGGGCCTTCCAGCTCGACAACGTCGAGCTGGAGTTCGCTGACGACGCCCTCGAGGCGGTGGCCGAGCAGGCACTGCTGCGGGGCACGGGCGCCCGGGGCCTCCGGGCCATCCTCGAGGAGGTCCTCCTCGAGGTGATGTACGACCTGCCCAGCCGGACCGACGTCTCCAAGTGCGTCATCGACCGGGCCGTGGTCCTGGACAAGGTCCACCCGACCCTGGTCCCCCTGGCCCCGCCGGCCAAGACGACCCGGAGCCGCCGGGCCGCCTCCTGAGCCGCCCCGGTCACGCCGCCGTCGCCTGACGGGTCCGACCGTGTCCTTCCCTGACCTCGACGCCGCTCTGGCGTGGCTGGACAGCCACATCGACTTCGAGTCCACCGCCCCCACGGTGCGGACCCGGCCCAGCCTCGAGCGGATGCGCACCCTGGCGGCGCTGCTGGGCGATCCCCAGTCGGCCTACCCCTCGCTCCACATCACCGGGACCAACGGCAAGGGGTCGACGGCGGCCATGGCGACGGCCCTCCTGGGCGCCCGGGGCCTGAAGGTCGGCACCTACACCAGCCCCAACCTGTCCCGGGTCAACGAGCGGATCGCCTGCGACGGGGAGCCCATCGACGACGCCGCCTTCACCGACCTCCTGGCCCAGCTGGCCGGGGTGGCCTCCGTCATGGACGAGCCCCCCACCCGGTTCGAGCTGCTGACGGCCGCCGCCCTGACGTGGTTCGCCGACGAGGCGGTCGACGTGGCCGTCGTCGAGGTGGGGCTCGGCGGCACGTGGGACTGCACCAACGTGGTGGACGGCACGGTGTGCGTGGTCACCTCCATCGGCTTCGACCACGCCGAGGTGCTGGGCCCCACGCTGGAGGACATCGCCCGGGACAAGTCCGGCATCTTCGGTCCCGGGGCCCGGGTCGTGGTGGGGGAGACCGACCCGGGGCTGGTCGACCTCCTCCGCCGGGCCGCGGCCGACGCCGGCGCCGGTCCGACGTGGGTCCGGGGAGAGGCGTTCGCCTGCACGTCCAACCGGATGGCCGTGGGGGGCCGCCTCATCGACCTGCGCACCCCCGGCGCGGCCTACGGCGAGCTCCTCCTCCCGCTGCACGGCAGCCACCAGGCCGACAACGCCGCCTGCGCCCTGGCCGCCGTGGAGGCCTTCTTCGGGGCGCCCCTGCACGAGGACGTGGTGGCCGAGGGCCTGGGCTCGGTCCGGGTCCCGGGCCGGCTCGAGGTGGTGGGGCGCCAGCCGCTCGTCCTCGTGGACGGCGCCCACAACGCCCCGGGGATGGTGGTCCTGGCCCGGAGCCTGATGGAGGAGCTGGCGGTGCCGGGCGAGACCGTCGCCGTGGTGGGCATGCTCGGGGGCCGTGACCCCTCCACCATGCTCGGGTCGCTGGCCGAGGCCGGGGTCCGCTCGGTGGTCTGCTGCACCCCGGACTCTCCCCGGGCGCTGCCGGCGACGGTGATCGCCGAGGCCGCCCGGGCCCTGGGGATGGCGGCCGAGGTGGTGGAGGAACCGGCACAGGCGACCCGGGCCGCCGTGGCCGCGGCGGGGCCCGAGGACCGCGTCGTGGTGTGCGGCTCGCTCTACGTGGTGGCCGACGCCCGGGAGGCCCTGGCGGCTCCGGCCTGACCGGGCGGCGAGCCCGACGGGGACGCCCGGGCGGTGGGGAGGCCCGACGGATCGGGCACCCCTGCGGGTGGGCTAGCCTGCCCCGCTGTGGGACGCACACTTGTCATCGCCAAGCCGGATGCCGTCGAGCGCGGCCTGTCCGGAGAGATCGTCGCCCGACTCGAGCGCAAGGGCCTCCGCCTGGTCGCTGCCGAGCTGCGCACGCTGACCGCCGAGGTGGCCCAGCAGCACTACGCCGAGCACGACGGCAAGCCCTTCTTCGGTGAGCTGGTGGCCTTCATCACCCGCTCGCCGGTGCTGGTCATGGTCGTCGAGGGCCCGGAGGACACCTACAAGGTCGTCCGCACCCTGATGGGGACCACCAACCCGGTGGAGGCCGCGCCGGGCACCATCCGGGGCGATCTGGCCCTCGAGACCGGGGAGAACCTGGTCCACGGCTCCGACTCGCCGGAGTCGGCCGAGCGGGAGATCGCCCTCTTCTTCCCCGGCCTGTAGGGCCCGCCGGCGCTCCGGTCCGGCCGTGCGGCCGGTGTCCCGGGGCCCGCTCCCTTGTGCCTCCGGTGCAGTTCCCGTAGCCTTGACGGCACATGCCAGCTGCCCTCTACGCCTGCGCAGCGGAAGACCCGGCGGGGACGCGCCTCCTGCGCCGCCCCGACCGATGATCGACGGAGGAGTGCATCGCTGATGCGCGACAACAATCTCTCACTGCTCGGCCGTGACATGGCCGTGGACCTCGGGACGGCCAACACCCTGGTCTACGTCCGCGGCCGCGGCATCGTGCTGAACGAGCCCTCGGTGGTGGCGGTCAACACCAAGGACGGACGCCCCCTGGCCGTGGGTGCCGAAGCCAAGCGGATGATCGGCCGCACGCCCAGTCACATCCAGGCCATCCGGCCGCTGAAGGACGGCGTCATCGCCGACTTCGAGATCTGCGAGAAGATGCTCCGCTACTTCATCCACCGGGTCCACCAGCGGCGCTTCGCCAAGCCCCGCATGGTGATCTGCGTCCCCTCGGGCATCACCGGGGTCGAGCAGCGGGCCGTGATGGAGGCGGCCGAGTACGCCGGCGCCCGCCGGGCCTACATCATCGAGGAGCCGATGGCCGCCGCCATCGGGGCCGGCCTGCCCGTCCACGAGCCCACCGGGAACATGGTGGTCGACATCGGCGGCGGGACCACCGAGGTGGCGGTCATCTCCCTCGGCGGCATCGTCACCAGCCAGTCGATCCGCATCGGCGGCGACGAGCTCGACGAGGCCATCGTCTCCTTCGTCAAGAAGGAGTACAGCCTGGCCCTCGGCGAGCGCACCGCCGAGGAGATCAAGATCGCCCTCGGCTCGGCCTACGAGCTCGAGGAGGAGCTGCATGCCGAGATCCGGGGCCGTGACCTGGTGACCGGCCTGCCCAAGACCGTGGTCATCTCCACCCAGGAGATCCGCCAGGCCATCGATGAGCCGGTCTCGGCCATCGTGGACGCCGTCAAGGTGACCTTGGACCGGACCCCGCCCGAGCTGGCCGCCGACATCATGGAGCAGGGGATCGTCCTGACCGGCGGCGGGGCCCTCCTCCACGGGCTCGACAGCCGGCTGACCCAGGAGACCGGGATGCCCATCGTGGTGGCCCGGGACCCCCTCAACTGCGTGGCCATCGGCAGCGGCCAGTGCCTCGAGGAGTTCGAGGCCCTCAAGCAGGTCCTGATCACCTCCTCGGCCCGCTGACCGCAGCGGGAGGGCAGCGCACGTGGCGACGCCGCGCCGGACTCGGCGCCCCCGGACGACCCTGCTGCTCCTGGTCCTGGCGGCCGTCACCATCATCACCCTGGACGCCCGGGGCACCTTCCACCCGGTGACCTCCGGCGCCCGGGCCGTGGCCGGGGACGCCTTCCGACCCCTCCAGGAGGGGGTCAACGCCGTGGTGGAGCCGGTGGGCAGCTTCCTGGCCGGTGCCGTCCACTACGGCGCTGTGCGCCAGCAGAACCAGAAGCTCCAGGCCGAGATCGCCCGGCTCCGGCTGCGCCAGGCGGCCGGGACCGACCAGGCCGAGGCCCTGGCCCAGCTCTCGTCGCTGCTCCACCTGCCCTTCGTGGGCAACCTCCAGAGCGTGCCGGCCGAGGTGACCGACTTCGGCACCAGCAACTTCGCCGCCACGGTCGACATCGGCGTCGGCCGGAGCGACGGCGTGCTGGTGGGGATGCCGGTGGTGGCCTCGGGCGGCCTGGTCGGCCAGGTGGCCGAGGCGGGGCACCACTCGGCGGTGGTGCGCCTGGTCACCGACGGGCAGTCGGTGGTGGGGACCCGCTACGGCGCACCGCCGGGGGCGCTGGCCGTCCTGGTCGGCCAGGGCTGGGGCAAGCCGCTGTCGGCCGGGCTGATCCCGACGCTGACCCCGCTGTCGGTCGGTGACGTGTTCGCCACCAGCGGGCTCCAGGGCGCCGTCTACCCCGCCGGGATCCCGGTGGCCCAGGTGACGGCCGTGCGCAACGGGGCCACCTCGAACGAGGAGTCGGTGACCCTGTCGCCCATGGTCGACCTGTCCCACCTGCGCTACGTGTCCGTCCTCCTGTGGGGGCCCGGCTCGTGACCCGCCAGGAGGTCGGGCGGGCGGCGCTGGTCACCTTCCTCTTCCTGCTGGTCCAGGAGACGCTCCTGCTCCGGGTCCGTATCGGAGGGGTCCACCCCGACGTGATGGTCCTGCTCCCGATCCTGGCCGGCATCGTGGCCGGCCCGGCGCGCGGGGCCACCGTCGGCTTCGGTGCCGGCCTGGTGGCCGACCTCTTCCTGCCCACCCCCTTCGGCCTCTCGGCCCTGGTGGGCAGCCTCCTGGGCTTCGGGGTGGGCCTCGCCGTGGTGGCCGTCGACCGGACCGCCTGGTGGCTGGCGCCGGTGGCGGCCCTGGCCGGCAGCGCCCTCTACGAGGTGGCCTTCGCCGTCCTCGGCGACCTGCTGGGCCAGCAGCAGATGCTGCACGCCCCCATCGTCCGCATCGTCCTCGTGGTAGCCGGGGTGAACGCCCTGCTGGCCGCACCCGCCGTGCGCCTGGTGGCCTGGGGGATCCCGGAGGCCTCGGTCGAGGGCCTGCCGACGTCGCCCGCCCCGGCGCGGTGACCCGCGTACCGGCCGGCCGGGCCGCTTGCGATACTGGGCGGCCATGAAGCGGTCCCTGCGCCACCCCTTCGGCGGACGCCGCGTCTTCCAGCCCGGGACCTCGGGATCGGGTGCGGCGAGGACCCGATCCCGCCAGCCCCGCATGCGCCCGGGCCGGTTCACCGTCGAGGCCATGCTGGACGCCCCCGACACCACCGAGTCGCGGCCCAGCCTCCGGCTCCGCCTCCTCGGCATCGGCGTGGCGGGCCTGCTGGCCGCCCTCGGGCTGCGCCTGTGGACCCTCCAGGTCCTCCAGGCCCCGGCTGCAGCAAAGACGGTGACGGCCAACCAGGTCCGCGTGGTCCCCGTCACCCCGGCCCGGGGCCTGATCCTCGACCGGACCGGCCACCCGCTGGTGGGCAACGTGGTGGTCGAGCAGATCACCCTGGACCGGGCCGCCGCCAAGGCCCACCCCGAGGTGGTCGGCCGCCTGGCCGCGGTCATCGGCCGCACCCCGGCCCAGATCACATCCGCCCTGAACAACCAGCAGTTCAGCCTGTACCGGCCGGTGCCGGTGCTGGCCGATGCACCCCTGGCCACCATCCTCTACCTGAAGGAGCACCAGGCCGAGTTCCCCGGGGTGGAGAGCGTCCAGACCACCGAGCGGACCTACCCGCAGGTGGAGCCGGCCGGCCCGGCGCAGTCGGCCTACCCGGCGGCCCAGGTCCTCGGCTACGTGGGGACCATCAACAACGCCGAGCTGGCCTCCCGGGCGGCCCAGGGCTATCAGGCCGGCGACGCCTTCGGTCAGGCCGGCCTGGAGTACCAGTACGAGCAGGCCCTGCACGGGACGGTGGGGCGCGAGCGCCTCGAGGTCGACTCCCAGGGCCGGGTGGCCGGGGTGCTGGCGTCGACCCCCGGGGTGCCGGGGGCGGACGTGGTGACCAACATCGACACCAACCTCCAGCAGGTGGCCGACAGCGCCCTGGCCACCCAGGTGGAGTCCCTGCGGAGCACTTTCGACCCCAAGTGCAACAACAAGGCCGGCTGCTACCCGGGGGCCACCGGCGGGGCGGTGGTGGTGATGAGCCCCAAGACCGGGGCGGTCTACGCCATGTCGTCCTACCCCAGCTACGACCCGGCGGTCTGGGTCGGGGGGATCTCCCAGGCCGACTACAGCGCCCTGACCGCCGATGCCAACAACCAGCCGCTCCTCAACCGGGCCATCCAGGGCCTCTACACGCCGGGCTCGACCTTCAAGCTGAACACGGCCACCGCCGCCCTGCTGACGGGCCTGATCTCCCCGGGGTTCACCTACTACGACTCGGGCACCTTCAAGACCCCCGACTGCCAGTACAACTCGACCACCTGCGTGTTCCACAACAGCGCCGGCGACCCGGCCGGGACCTACGACGTGGCCGGGGCCCTCACCGTCTCCAGCGACGTGTTCTTCTACAACCTCGGCTACCTCTTCTACGCCAAGCGGGCCCAGTACGGGCCGACGCCGATCCAGGACCAGGCGGCCCAGTACAGCCTCGGCCAGCTGACCGGGATCGACCTCCCCGGCGAGGTGCGCGGCCGGGTCGACAGCCAGGCCGTCCGGATCAAGCTGCACGCCCAGAACCCCACGGCCTTCCCCAACACCAGCTGGTACACCGGGGAGAACATCGAGATGGCCTTCGGACAGGCCGGGACGTTCATCACCCCCATCGAGCAGGCCGTGGCCTACGCCACCTTCGCCAACGGCGGCACCCGGTACGCCCCCCAGGTGGCTGCAGCGGTGGTCTCGCCCGACAGGAAGACCGTCCACCGGATCGCCCCCCAGGTGGTGGGCCACGTCAACCTCTCGCCCGTGCAGTACCAGACGCTGCTGCGGGGCTTCACCGGCGTGGTCCAGAGCAGCAACGGCACCGCGTACGAGACCTTCCAGGGCCTCGACTTCCCGGGCGGCCTCGCCGGAAAGACGGGGACGGCGGACACCGTGGCCGGCAAGGAGCCCACGGCCTGGTTCGTCGGCTTCGGCCCCACCGCCGACCCCCAGTACGTGGTGGTCTGCGTCATCGACCAGGCCGGCTTCGGGGCGACGGCGGCCGCCCCGGTGGTCCGGAGCGTCTTCGCCTACCTGGCGTCCCACCCGATCGGGCCTGCTGCCGTCCCGCCCGACCCCGCCGTGGCCCGGGCCAACGTGCCGGTGCCGCCCGCCGGGGGGCCGGCCCCGGCGGCGTCCACCACGACCACCACCGCACCCGCCGGGACGGGCACGCCGTCGGCCTGACCCGGCCGGCCCCGCCGTGCCGGGCGGCGTCGCCGGCCGGAGGGGTGGGTTCCAGGGCGTAGGATGAGGGGGGATGACGTCCCTCTGGCCCCAGATCGAGCCTCTGCTGGCCCACGTCACCAAGCCGGCCCGCTACATCGGCGGCGAGCTGGGCGCCCAGCGCCCCGAGCACGGGCCCGGCGTGGTCGCGTGGCTCCTGTGCTACCCCGACACCTATGAGGTGGGGCTGCCCAACCAGGGCCTCCAGATCCTCTACGAGCTGCTCAACGAGCGGACGGACGCCGCCGCCGAGCGCACGTACGCCCCGTGGGTGGACATGGAGGCGGCCATGCGGTCCGCCGGGGTCCCGCTCTTCTCGCTGGAGACCCACCGGCCGGCTGCGGCCTTCGACGTCCTGGCCTTCAACCTGTCGGCCGAGCTGGTCTACACGAACGTCCTGAACCTGATCGACCTGGCCGGCCTGCCCCTGCGGGCGGCCGAGCGGGGGGAGGACGACGCCGTGGTCGTGGTGGGCGGGCACTGCGCCTTTAATCCCGAGCCCCTGGCCGACTTCATCGACTGCGCCGTGCTGGGCGACGGCGAGGAGGCGGTGGGGGAGGTGACCGACGTCCTGGCCGCCCACCGGCGGCCCGACGGGGGCTGGACCGACCGGGAGGCGCTGCTGGCGGCCCTGTCCGAGGTCCCGGGGGTCTACGTCCCCTCCCGCTACGAGGTGGCCTACGGGTCCGACGGCCGGGTGGCCTCGGTCACCCCTCGCCCCGGCACCCCCGAGCGGGTGGAGAAGCGGACCATCGCCGACCTCGGGGCGTGGCCCTACCCCAAGCAGCAGCTGGTCCCCCTGATCGAGGTGGTCCACGACCGCCTCAACGTGGAGCTCTTCCGGGGCTGCACGCGGGGCTGCCGCTTCTGCCAGGCGGGCATGATCACCCGGCCGGTCCGGGAGCGTCCGGCTGAGCAGGTGCGCACCATGGTGCGGGCCGGACTCGACCGGACGGGCTACGACGAGGTGGCGCTCACCTCGCTCTCGAGCGCCGACTACTCGGGCATCGAGCCGACGGTGGCCGCGGTCATCGACGATCCGTCGTGCTCCGGCCAGGTCTCGGTCAGCCTGCCGAGCCTCCGCGTCGACGCCTTCACCGTGGGGACGGCTGCCCAGATCCAGCGGGTCCGCCGCACCGGCCTGACCTTCGCCCCCGAGGGCGGGACATGGCGGATGCGCCAGGTCATCAACAAGCTCATCCGCGAGGAGGACCTCTACGCCGCCGTCGATGCCGCATTCAGCCAGGGCTGGAAGCGGGTCAAGCTGTACTTCCTCATCGGCCTCCCCACCGAGACCGACGAGGACACGCTGGGCATCGTGCGCCTGGCCGCCCGGTGCGTGGAGATCGGCCGCCGGTACCACCGGGGCGTCACCGTCACGGCCTCGGTCGGGGGGTTCGTCCCCAAGGTCCAGACCCCGTTCCAGTGGTTCGGCCAGAACACCATCGAGGAGCTGACCCGCAAGGTCCACCTCCTCCGGGACGCCGCCCGGCCGGTGCGGGGGCTGACCATCCGGTGGCACGACCCCAAGGCCAGCGCCGCCGAGGGCATCGCCAGCCGGGGCGACCGCCGGACCGGTGCGGTGATCGAGCACGTCTGGCGGGCCGGCGGGACGTTCCAGGAGTGGTCGGAGCACTTCGACCTGGACCTGTGGACGGCCGCCCTGGAGGCCAACGGCCTCACCCTGGAGGACGCCGTCTACCGGCACCGGACCGAGGGCGAGGTGCTGCCCTGGGACCACCTCTCCGCTGGACTCCACCGGGACTTCCTGTGGCAGGACTGGCAGGACGCCCTGGCCGAGCACGGCCTGGAGGACTGCCGCTGGACCCCCTGCTACGACTGCGGGGCCTGCACCGGCTTCGGCGTCGAGCACGTGGTGGCCTCGGCGGTGCCGCCGGCCGGCGGGAGCCAGGGGACCGGCCAGGATCTCTCCACCGGGGGCCAGGTCCCGGTACGCTTCCTCGGTGCGGCCCCGACCGGGGGCGCCCCGGCCGAGCCGGGCGGGACCGCGGTGGCGCTGGTCGGAGAGCGAGGGAGCTGACGTGCGGATCCGCTTCCGGTTCGCCAAGGTCGGCAAGCTCCGCTTCACCGGCCAGCGGGATGTCGCCCGTATGTGGGAGCGGGCCCTGCGCCGGGCCGGGCTCCCCGTGGCCTACACCGAGGGCTTCTCGCCTCGGCCCCAGCTCAGCTTCGGTCTGGCGCTCCCCACCGGTGCGGAATCCCTGGCCGAGTACCTCGACGTCGTCCTCGACGACGCCCGGCCGGAGACGGCGGCGGTCGTCCCCGGCGACCTCCCCGGCCTGCTCGGCCCGCTGCTCCCCGAGGGCATCGTCATCGAGGAGGCCGTGGCCACCGAGGGGCGGGTGGGATCGCTCCAGGAGCACGTCACCTCGTGCTCCTGGACGATGCGACTGGCCGGGGTGTCCCGTGCTGAGGTCGCCGTGCTGGTCGACCGTCTCCTGGCGTCGGACCACGTGCCCATCGAGCGCGAGCGCAAGGGCCGGCGGGTGACCGACGACCTCCGTCCCTCGGTCCTCGCCCTCCGGGTGGCCGATGCCGAGGACGACCGACTCGAGGATCCCTCCGGGCGCACGGTGGGGATCATCGCCGAGCTGGCCACCCAGCCCCGGGGGGTCCGCCCCGCCGAGCTGGTGGCCGGCCTTGCCGCTGTGGCCGGTGCTCCGGCCGACGGGGGCGCCCCGGTCCTCGACCGGGCCTGCAGGACACATCAGTGGATCGAGCGCGACGGGTTCCGTGAGGAGCCCCTGCGGCGGAGGGACGACCTCGCCGACCGCGCCGCGCACGCTTTGGAGCGTGCGTCGTGAACAGTCTCAGAAGGGATCTCCATGTCAGACACCTCGACCGGCCAGACGCCGGACACCCCGGCGGCCCGCCCGCCGGCACCTTCGGCGGACGCCCCGCCGACTGATCGCAACGAGGCCCGCCCCGCTGCGGGCGGCAACGAGGCCCGCCCCGCTGCGGGTGGCGGCTCCCCGGGGGCCGGACAGGGTGGTTCGGGCAACCGCCGTCGGCGCGGCTCACGCGGCCGAGGTCGCGGTGGCTCC
>CAXBRB010000018.1:0-20613 GCA_963977795.1 uncultured Acidimicrobiaceae bacterium | reverse complement strand
CAGCTGCGGCCTTTGCGGTTAAAGATTTAACGGTTTAGAGGTTTAATCATGTCGATGAAACGTCTCGCCCAAGCTTTGTTCGAACCCAAAACCGTCGCGCTGATCGGTGCGTCGGGAGATCCGAAGAAAAACACGTCGCGGCCGCAGCGCTTCCTGCGCAAGCACGGCTACACCGGCCGCATCATTCCGGTGAACCCCGCCGAAACCACCATCCTCGGCGAAAAGTGCTACGCCTCGCTCGAAGAGATCCCGGAAAAGGTCGATATCGTCAACGTTTTCCGCCGCCCAGAGTTCGTCCCCGCCATCGTGGAATCCGCCATCCACATCGGCGCGAAGGGTCTCTGGCTGCAGGAAGAGGTGGTCCACGAAGCCGCCGCCGAACGCGCCCGCGCCGCCGGCCTCGACGTCGTCGTCCTCGAGGCCCGCGACCGCATCGGCGGCCGGGCGTGGTCGGGCACGGCGTCCGACGGCTCGACCATCGACTTCGGCGGCCAGTGGCTCGGCCCCGACCAGGCCCGGGCCCTGGCCCTGGCCGAGGCCACCGGCATGGAGGTCTTCCCCACCTACGTGGCCGGGGCCAACGTGGAGCTGCGCGATGGGGAGCGCTTCGAGTACGCCGGCCTCATCCCCACCGCCGACCCGGACGCCTCGATCGAGGTGGTGACGGCCATGCTCGATCTCGACCTCCTGGGTCTCGAGGTCCCGGTGGACGCACCGTGGGACCACGAGGACGCCGCCGCCATGGACGCCGAGCCGGTCAGCGCCTGGCTGGACCGCACCATCACCTCCCCGGTCTCCCGGGGCATCGTCGAGGTGGCCCTCCAGGCCGTGTTCGGGGCCAACGCCGCCGACCTCTCCCTCCTCTTCGTCCTCACCTACCTGCACGCCGGCGGGGGGCTCACCAACCTGACCCGGACCACCGGGGGCGCCCAGGAGCGCCGGATGGCCGGCGGCGCCGGCGCCCTGGCCGCCCACCTGGCCGCCGGCCTCGAGGGGAGGATCGAGCTCGGCGCACCGGTCGAGCGGATCGCCTGGGACGACGACGGCGTGGTCGTGGGGGTGGCCGGCGGACGGGCCCCGGTGGCGGCCCGCCGGGCCGTGCTGGCCGTCAACCCGGTGGTGGCCGAGCGCATCGTCCTCGACCCTGACGTCCCCGAGCGCCACGCCCTGGCCGCCGGCATGTCCATGGGACGGGTGCGCAAGGTGCACGCCCGCTACGCCCGCCCGTTCTGGCGCGACCATGGCCTCTCGGGACAGCTGGTCTCGACCGGTGGCTCGATCTCGTCCACCTTCGACAACTCTCCGGCCGACGGGTCGACCGGGGCCCTGGTCGGCTTCGTGGCCGGCCGCGACTACGACGCCACCGGAGCGATGACGCCCGCCGAGCGCCGGGCGGCGGTCCTGGCCGAGCTGGCCACCGCCTTCGGCCCCGAGGCGCTCGAGCCCACCGAGTACCACGAGGTCGACTGGCCGGCCGAGGAGTGGACCGGCGGCGGTCCGGTGGCCGTGATGCGCCCGGGAGCGCTCGGTGCCGCCGGGCCCGCCCTGCGCCGTCCCATCGGCCCCATCCACCTGGCCGGGACCGAGACGGCGCTGGCCTGGATGGGCTACCTGGAGGGAGCGCTCGAGTCGGGGGAGCGGGCGGCCGCCGAGGTGCTGGCCTCGCTGGGGGCGGCCGGTGCATCGGCCGCGGGAACAGGGGAAGCGGGAGCAGGGGGAGCGGGCTGATGGCCACCACCGAGGAGATCGTCGAGGCCTACGCCGAGTGGCAGACGCGCTCGAACGGCAACGAGCGCCTGCGCAAGATGCTGCGGGGGTGGGACCGGGTGGTGGTCATCGACACCACCGACACCCACGAGCGGTTCACCATCGCCGTGGCCGACACCGTCCTGGCCGACATCGTGGTGGGGGCGCCCGACGTGGTCGACCTGGTGGTGACCGGCACCAGCGAGGACTTCTGCGACATGTTCTGGGGGGACCTGAACCCCTCCGAGAAGTACATCTCGGGGGAGATCGTCATCCACGGGGCCCAGGCCGACGTGATGCGCCTGGACGCCATGTCCATGGTCGCCTTCCTCGACCAGTGAGCGACCCCGGCCGGCCCGCCCTGCGCCAGGCCCTCGGCCTGCGCACCGTGGTGTCGACCTCGACGGGCCTGGCCTTCGCCGCCATCGAGTATCTGGCCGCCGCCGGCCTGGTGGCCTACGTGGCCGGGGACTCGGGGTGGATCTCCATCCTGGTGGCCTCGCTGCTGGCCCTCCTGGCCTGGGGCTTCTTCGGCGAGCTCAACGGCATGTTCCCCACCGCCGCGGCCATCCGCCTCTACATGCAGCGGGCCATGCCCGACGGGGTGGCCCTCACCATCACCTTCACCTACATGGCCACCATCCTGCTGGTCATCGCCGCCGACGCCTTCATCGTGGGCACCGCCCTGGCCCACGCCTTCGGCGAGCCGGCCTGGGTGGCCGGCCTGTGGATCGCCGGCCTCCTCGGGGTGGCCGTGGCCGGAAACCTCCGGGGCGTGGTGGTGGCCGGGCGCATCCAGGACCTGGCCACGGTGGTGGTGGTCGTGGTCACCGTGGTCGTGGGGGCGGTGGCCCTGGCCTCCTCGCACCGGGCCCTGGTCACCCCGCTCCAGCCCCTGCACGGGCATGGGGCGGCCGGCTTCCTCCAGTCGGTGGCCCTCGGCGTCTTCCTCTTCAGCGCCTTCGAGTGGGTGACGACCAGCGCCGAGGAGGTCACCCGGCCGGCCCACATCCACCGGGGGATGTTCCTGTCGGTGCTGATCCTGGCCGTGGTGGCCTCGGTCATCACCGTGGGCATGAGCCACACCCTGGACCACGCCGAGCTGACCTCGGCGTACCCGCAGCTCTACCTGGGCCGGGCCGCCTTCGGCCACGCCGGGCTCCTCCTCATGACCGCGGTCACCGCGGTGACGGCCGTCAACACCTTCAACGGCGGCTTCATCACCGCCTCGCGCTTCATCTACGGCACGGCCCGGGAAGGCAGCCTCCCCCGGGCGCTGGCCTCCCTCAACGCCCGGGCCGTGCCCTGGGTCCCGGTGGTCGTCCTCGGGGTGGTCTCCCTGGTGGTCTCGCTGGTGGTGGCCGTGACCGGCTCCTGGCAGGTGCTGGTGGCTGTGGGGGCGGCCCTCGAGGCGATGATCTATGCGGTGGCCGCCTACTGCACCCTGGTGCTCCGCCGCCGCCTGCCCGACCACCCGCGCCCGTTCCGGGTGCTCGGCGTGGAGGTGCTGGCCGTGGCCGGCATCGTGGTCTTCGCCGTCCTGGCCGTGAGCGCCTCGCTCTCCGTCGACAACCGGTTCAACCCGCTGCCCCTCGTGCTGATCGCCCTGGGGGCGGCCGCCTCGGCGGCCTACGTGGCCCTGGTCCTGCCGAAGATGCGGGCTGCCGAGGCCGCCCGGCGGGCCGCCGCCCCGAAGCGCCGGCCGCCCCGCCCCACGCCGCCCCCGGTCGGGTGACGGTGTGACGGCACCGCGGCCCAACGTCCTCCTGATCAACTGCGACGACCTCGGCTACGGCGATCTCGGCTGCTACGGCTCGACCCGCAACGCCACCCCGGCCATCGATCGCCTGGCCGCCGAGGGCGTCCGCTTCACCGACTTCTACCAGGCCTCCCCGGTCTGCTCGCCGTCCCGGGCCGCCCTGCTGACCGGGTGCTACCCGCCCCGCATCGGTTTTGGCTCCTTCGACGGCCTGCCGGTCCTCTTCCCCGGTCAGGGCATCGGCCTGGCCCGGGACGAGGTGACCCTGGCCCGGGTGCTGTCGGAGGCCGGCTACCGCACGGAGATGATCGGCAAGTGGCACTGCGGCGACCAGACCGGCTTCCTCCCGGTCGACCACGGCTTCGACCACTGGTTCGGCCTGCCCTACTCCAACGACATGGGCCGCCAGCGTGACACCCCGTCCATCCTGGAGTTCCTGCCGCCCCTGCCCCTCATGGTGGACGGGGAGGTGGTGGAGCAGCAGCCCGACCAGGCCTCGCTGACCGGCCGGTACGTGGCCCGGGCCCTGGACGTCCTCCGGGCCGACGACGACCGCCCGTTCTTCCTCTACCTGGCCCACCTCTACGTCCACCTGCCCATCTACGTGACCGAGGAGCGGCGGGCCGCCTCGCGCAACGGCGCCTACGGGGCGGCGGTCGAGTCCATCGACTGGGCCACCGGGGTCCTGCTGGCCGAGCTGGCGGCCCGGGGCCTCGACCGCGACACCGTCGTGATCTTCACCTCCGACAACGGCTCCCTCGGCGAGGGCCCCGCGCCGTGGGGGAGCACCGACCCGCTGGGCGGCTCCAACGCCCCCCTGCGGGGCACCAAGGGGACCACCTGGGAGGGCGGCCTCCGGGTCCCGGGCATCGTGCGGTGGACCGGCACCGTCCCGGCCGGCCGGGTGGACCACCGGCTGGTGACGGCGATGGACCTGCTGCCCACCTTGGCCGGGCTGTGCGGCGGGACCCTCCCGGCCGACCGGGTCATCGACGGCCGGGACGTGTCGGCCCTGTGGCTCGACGACCAGGTCCCGTCGCCCCACGAGGCCTTCTTCTACTACCGGGGCGACGACCTCGAGGCTGTGCGGGACCCCCGCTTCAAGCTCCACCTGGCCGGGCCCGGCGAGCCCGTCGGCGCCCTCTACGACCTCCACGCCGACCCGGCCGAGTCGGAGGACGTGGCCGCCGTCCACCCGGACGTGGTGGCCCGGCTGGAGGCCGCCGCCGAGGCCATGCGCCGCGACATCGGCGATGCCCGCCGGGGTGTCGCCGGGACCCGGGTCCGACCGGCCGGCCGGGTGGTCGACCCGGTGCCCCTCACCGTCTACGACCCCGACCATCCCTATGTGGTGGCCGAGTACGACCTGGCCGAGCGGGGCTGATCGGCGGCGCCGCCCGGGCGACCGGACCGGTCAGACCAGGCGGCGGCGGAAGAGGTCGAAGAGGAGGACCAGGCCGGGCAGGGGCGGGAGCCAGTAGGTGGCCATGCGGTAGGTGAGGGCGGCGACGGCCACGTCGGATGCGTGCAGCCCCAGGGCGGTGAGCCCGGCCACCAGGATGGCCTCGGGGGCGCCCAGGCCGCCGGGCACGGGGACGATGTTGGAGGCGGCGCCGGCCAGCTGGGTGATGATGACCACGGCGGCCACATTGGAGTGGAGGTGGAGGGCGGCCAGGATCGCCAGCATGCAGGCCGTCTGGCTGACCACGGTGACCGCCTCGCCCCCGGCGATGACCAGGGCCCGGGCGGGGTGGTGGACGATGGTGTCGGCGTACGAGCGGGCCTGGTCCACCCAGGACCGCACCTTCTGGCGGGCCTTGGGGGCCTTGACCAGCACGGTGGCCACCACGGCCACGGCCAGCACGAGCAGGACGATGAGCCAGGTCGAGCTGGGCACGTCCTTCTTGAGCTGGGCCACGTCGATGGCGTGGGCGGCGAAGACGGCGGCCACGGGGACCACCACCGCCCCGCTGGCCGTGGTCACGAAGGCCGACAGGCCCACGGCGGTGGCCGCCTCGGCCGTGGCCAGGCCGCGGCCGGTGAGGTACCGCATGGAGAGGGCCAGGCTCCCCACGGCCTCGGGGGTGGCCATCTGGGTGAAGGACTCGGCCACCTCGAGCTGGAGGGTCCGGAGGTGGGGCAGGGGGGTCGTCGAGGCTCCGCTGAGGGAGATGGCGTACCCGACGTACTGGCCGTAGGCGAGGAGGAAGGCGGCGGCGTACAGCGTCCAGACCACCGGCGTCTCGCGCAGGTAGCGGACCAGGTGGTCGCTCCAGGCCACGCCGACCAGGAGGACGACCAGGGTCCCGAGCGCGATCCCCATGGTGAGCGGGGTGAGGTGGAGCCGGGCCAGGGTGCTGCGGAACTCGGCCGCTCCCCGGGCGCCGACCGCCGCGGCACGGGCCCGGACCTCGGACTCGACGGTGCCGCTCTTGCGGGGCGCGTCGGGCGCCGCGTCCGACGGCGTGGCGCCGGGCGCGCCGGCCTCCGGATCGGCGGGGTGATCGGTCACGACGTCAGTCCCTCAGGCGTGCCCGTGGTCACGGTCCGGCAGGTACCACCCGGACCGGCCGGGCAGCTCCACGGCGGCCTCGGGCCCCCAGGACCCGGCGGCATACGGCTGCACGGGAGGCGGGTCGGCCAGGAGCGGGGCGGCCACCTGCCACAGGCGCTCGATGCCCTCGGCGCTGTTGAACAGGGTGCTGTCGCCCACCATGACGTCGTGGATCAGGCGCTCGTAGGCCTCGAGCTCGTGGGCCACGCCGTCGCCGGTGGTGTAGTCGGCGTGCAGGTCGCCCCGGCCGAGGAGCATCTCTGGCCCCGGCTCCTTGGTGCGGAAGAACACCGAGATCGAGCCGGGCTCGCCGATCTCGAACACCAGCTGGTTGGGCCCGGTGCCGTGCTCGAGGTGGAAGAGCTCCAGCGGGGGCTCGTGCAGGGTGAGGGTGATGACCCGTCGGCCCTGGGCCAGGCACTTGCCTGTGCGCAGGTAGAAGGGCACGCCGCGCCACCGGTCGGTGTCGATGCGGAGCTCCAGGGCCACCATGGTCTCGGTGTCGGACTCGGGGGCCACTCCGGGCAGGCCCCGGTAGCCCTCGACCTGGCCGCGGACGACCCGGGACGGGTCGAGGGGGACCATGGCGTCAAAGACGGCCTGCTTGGCCGGGTGGATGCCGGCCGGGCTGAACGAGGCCGGCGGCTCCATGGCCAGGAAGCCCACCACCTGGAAGAGGTGGGTGACGATCATGTCCCGGAAGGCCCCGGTGGACTCGTAGAAGGCCACCCGGTCCTCGACGCCGAGGGTCTCGGGCACGTCGATCTCCACCGAGGCGACGTGGGCGGCCGACCAGATGGGCTCGAAGAAGCGGTTGGAGAAGCGGACGGCCAGGATGTTCTGGACGTCCTCCTTGCCCAGGAAGTGGTCGATGCGGAAGATCTGCTCCTCGGCGAAGACCGAGTGGAGCAGCCCGTCGAGGGCCACGGCGGAGGCGTAGTCGGTGCCGAAGGGCTTCTCCAGGACCACCCGGGCGTCCGGGGTGGCCAGGCCGGCGCCCCCGATGGCCCGGATCGTCTCGTCCATGGCGAAGGGCGGGATGGACAGGTAGTAGAGGGCGTGGGCCGACGGGCCGAGGGCGTGGCGGGCCAGGGCCACCTGGGTGGCCAGGTCGTCCATGTCGGCGGCCGAGCTCACCGAGTAGAAGAGGCGGGAGCGGAACTGCTGCCAGGTGGCCTCGTCGACCGGGTCGTCGCCGAAGCTGGTGATGGCGTCGCGGACGTGGTCGGCGAACTCCTCCTCGGTGTGGCGCTGGGGGGAGGTGCCGATGAGGCGGAACTCGTCGGGCAGGAGGCCGGCCAGCATCAGGTGGAAGAGGCCGGGGAGGAGCTTGCGGGCGGCCAGGTCCCCGGTGGCGCCGAACAGGACGATCACCTGGGGGGTGATCGGCGCGGTGCGGGTGGTGGCGCGGACGGTCATGTCACCCATCTTCCCGCGCCGGAGAGCCGCCCGGCACCCCGTCCGGCCCGGCCGCTGCCGTGTCGGCCACCACGATCGCCTCGGCGGTGACGACCCGGCCGGCCGGGATCTGCGGGTCGGCGGCCAGCAGGCGGGGGAGGACCGGACGCTTGGTGTCGCCGGTGACCACCCACAGCTGCCGGCGGGCGCCGGTGAGGACCGGGGCGGTGAGCGTCATCCGCCGGCACCCCTGGTAGGGGGCGGCGGTCAGGGCCACCGGCCGGTCGGTGACGTCGCACACGGGATCGCCGGGCACCAGCGAGGCGGTGTGCCCGTCGGGCCCGAGGCCGAGGTGGACCACGTCGAACCGTTCGGGCAGCCCCGCCCCGTACCGGTCCGCCGCCACGTCGGGGTCGGCGGTGGCCGCCGCCATGGGCACGATCCGGACCGGGGCGGCGGCCAGGGCGGCGGCCAGGTGGGTCAGGTTCCGCTCGTCGGACCCGTCCGGAGCGAGGCGCTCGTCGACCTGGAAGACGGTGATGGCGTCCCACGGCAGGTCCCTCTCGGCCAGGTCGGCGAAGAGGAGCCACGGCGTGCGCCCGCCGCTCACCGCCACGGTGGCCGCACCCCGGGCGTCCACGGCGGCGGTCAGCCAGCCGGCCAGCAGCTCGGCCCCGGTGGCCGCCGCCGCCCGGTCGTCGGGGGCGACGACCAGGTCCATCAGCCCTGCTGCTCGGCGTGCCCGCCGAACTCGCCCCGCATGGCCGACAGCACCTTGCCGGTGAACCGGCCCAGCTGGCGGGACTCGAACCGCTCGGTCAGGGCGGCCGAGATGACCGGGGCGGGCACCCCCTCGTCGATGGAGGCCAGGACCGTCCACCGGCCCTCGCCCGAGTCGGACACCCGGCCCTCGAAGGAGTCCAGGCCGGGGTCGCGGGCCAGGGCGTCGGCGGTGAGGTCGACCAGCCACGAGCCGACCACCGAGCCCCGCCGCCACACCTCGGCCACCTCGGCCACGTCGATGTCGTAGCGGTAGTACTGCGGATCCCGCAGCGGGGTGGTCTCGGCGTCGTCGACCTGGGACTGGTTGCCCACGCCGGCGTGCTCGATGATGGAGAGCCCCTCGGCGATGGCCGCCATCATCCCGTACTCGATGCCGTTGTGGACCATCTTCACGAAGTGGCCGGCCCCGTTGGGCCCGCAGTGGAGGTAGCCGTCGGGAGCCGTGCCGTCGGTGCGGGTCCGGCCCGGGGTGGGCGGGGCCGCCGCCTGGCCGGGGGCGATGGTGCGCCAGATGGGGTCGAGGCGGGCGACCGGGCCGTCCTCGCCGCCGATCATGAGGCAGAAGCCCCGCTCGAGCCCCCACACCCCGCCCGACGTGCCGCAGTCGACGTAGTGGATCCCGTGGGGGGCCAGGGCGGCGGCCCGGTCGATGTCGTCCCGGTAGTAGGAGTTGCCGCCGTCGATGAGGATGTCGCCCGCCGCCACCAGGGGCACGAGCGTGTCGATGGTCTCCTGGACGAAGGCGGCCGGCACCATGATCCAGATGGCCCGGGGGCCGTCCAGGCCGCCCACCAGCTCCTCCAGGGTGGCCGCTCCGGTCGCCCCCTCGGCGGCCAGGGCCGCCACGGCGGCGGGGTCGACGTCCCAGACCACGCACCGGTGACCGTCGGCCATGAGGCGCCGCACGAGGTTGGCCCCCATGCGTCCCAGGCCGATCATGCCCAGCTCCATCGGGGTGTCGGTGGCCATCGGGTCCTCCCTTTCTGCGTCGTGAAGGTGGGTGGTGGGGCGGGCGGGTGGTGTGCGGGTCGTGGGATGCGCGTGCGCCGACGGGCCGGCCCCGCCGGTCAGCCGGTCAGCCAGTCAGCCGGCCGGGGACCGCAGCCGGCGGATGCGCCCGATGAGGGCGTCGGTGGACGAGTCCTGGCCGGCCGGGGCGGGGGCGCCCTCGATCAGCTGGGGGGCGATGGCCCCGGCCAGCACCTTGCCCAGCTCCACGCCCCACTGGTCGAAGGAGTCGATGTCCCAGATGGCCCCCTGCACGAAGACGCTGTGCTCGTAGAGGGCCACCAGGGTGCCCAGGCGGAACGGGGTGAGCACCTCGGCCAGCAGCACGCTGGTCGGCCGGTTGCCGGCCATGACCTTGTGGGGCACCAGGGCGGCCGGAGTCCCCTCGGCAGCCACCTCGTCGGCCGTGCGCCCGAAGGCCATGGCCTGGGCCTGGGCCAGCACGTTGGCCAGGAGCAGGTCGTGGTGGTCGCCCACCGGGTGGAGGGGGCGGGCGAAGGCGATGAGGTCCACCGGGACGACCGTGGTCCCCTGGTGGAGCAGCTGGTAGAAGCTGTGCTGGCCGTTGGTGCCCGGCTCGCCCCACACGATGGCCCCGGTCTCGGCCGCCACCGGGGTGCCGTCCAGGGTCACGTGCTTGCCGTTGGACTCCATGGTCAGCTGCTGGAGGTAGGCCGGGAAGCGCTTCAGGTACTGCTCGTAGGGCATGACCCCCTGGGTGGCGCACCCGAGCAGGTTCCGGTTCCAGACGGCCAGCAGGCCCAGCAGCACCGGGAGGTTGGCCTCGAGGGGCGCGGTGGCGAAGTGGCGGTCCATGGCGTGGAAGCCGGCCAGCAGGTCGGCGAAGCCCTCTGGCCCGATGGCCAGCATGGTGGAAAGCCCGATAGCCGAGTCCATCGAGTACCGGCCGCCCACCCACTCCCAGAAGCCGAACATGTTGGCCGGGTCGATGCCGAAGGCGGCAACGGCGGCGGCGTTGGTGGAGACGGCCACGAAGTGACGGGCCACGGCCGCCTCGTTGCCGCCCAGGCCGGCCAGCGCCCAGGCCCGGGCCGAGCGGGCGTTGGTCATCGTCTCCTGGGTGGTGAACGTCTTCGACGAGACGATGAAGAGGGTCTCGGCCGGGTCCAGGTCCCGGGTGGCTTCGACCAGGTCGGTGGCGTCGATGTTGGAGACGAACCGGAAGGCCAGCGCGTCGGTGGCGTAGTGGCGCAGGGCCTCATAGGCCATGACCGGCCCGAGGTCCGAGCCGCCGATGCCGATGTTGACCACCGTGCGGATCCGCCTGCCGGTGTGGCCGGTCCAGGCTCCCGAGCGCACGGCCTCACAGAAGGCGCCCATGGCGTCGAGCACGGCGTGGACCTCGGCGGCCACGTCGGTGCCCGCCACCTCGAGGCGGGCGTCCCGGGGCAGGCGCAGGGCGGTGTGGAGGACGGAGCGGTCCTCGGTGGTATTGATCCGGGCCCCGGCGAACATGGCGTCCCGACGGGCCTCCACCCCCCGGGCCCGGGCCAGGGTCACGAGCAGCGCCATGGTCTCGTCGGTGACCCGCTGCTTGGAGTAGTCGAGGGTGATCCCCTCGGCCTCGGCCACCAGGCGCCGGCCCCGGTCGGGGTCGGCGGCGAACAGGTCCCGCAGGTGGGTGGCGCCGACGCCGGCGTGGTGCTCGGCCAGGGCGGCCCACTCGGGCGTGGCGGTCAGGGGCTCCATGGTCCGTCGTCTCCCCGCCGGCTGTCCGGCCTCAGGCGCCGGCCAGCTGGTCGGCCACGTGGGACATGAGGTCGGTCCACGAGGTCACGAAGGCGGCGGCGCCCTCCTTCTGGAGGGTGGCGGCCAGGGCGGTCACGTCCACCCCGGCGGCGGCGAAGGCGGCCAGCTCCTCGTCGCACCGTCCGCCGTCGGCGGCCAGGACCCCGTCGACGGTCCCGTGGTCGAAGAACGCCTCGAGGGTCACGTCGGGCATGGTGTTGACGGTGCCCGGGGCGGCCAGGCCCCGCACGTAGAGGTCGTCGGGGGAGGCGGGGTCCTTGGTCGAGGTGGAGGCCCACAGGAGGCGCTGGACCCGGCCGCCGAAGCTGAGCAGGCGCTGGGACCGCTCTTCGTCCTGGATGCGGCGGTAGGTGCGGTAGACGTCGCCCCCCACGGCCAGGCCCAGCCGGTCGGCCAGCTCGGCGGGGACGGAGCCGGCCACGGCCCGGTCCCAGCGGGACATGAAGACCGAGGCCACCGAGGCCACCGACGGGTCCAGCCCGGCGGCCACCCGCCGCTCCACCCCCCGGAGGTAGGCCTCGGCCGCCGCCTCGTACTGGGCGGCGTCGAAGAGGAGGGTGACGTTTACGGGCACGCCGGCGGCGATGGCCTCCTCCACGGCGGGCAGGCCCTCGGGGGTGCCCGGGATCTTGATGAAGAGGTTGGGCCGGCCGGCCCGGCGGTGGAGCTCGACGGCGGCGGCCACGGTGGCCTCGGCGTCGTAGGCCAGCTCGGGGGAGACCTCCAGGGAGACGAAGCCGTCGACGCCGGCGGTGCGGTCGTAGATGGGCCGGAACAGGTCGGCGGCCCGGGTCAGGTCCTCCAGGGCCAGGTCGAAGAAGACCTCCTCGGCGCCCCGGCCCGCCCCGGCGGCCCGGATTGCCCCGTCGTAGACGCCCGAGCCGATGGCCTTGTCGAAGATCGACGGGTTGGAGGTGAGGCCGGTCACCGAGCACTCGTCGATGAGCCGGGCCAGGGTGCCGTCGTCAAGCATGGTCCGGGTGATGTTGTCGAGCCAGATGCTCTGGCCGAGGTCGTGGAGCGTCTGGGTGGCTCGGGTCATGGGCTCTCCTGTGGTGGCCGGGGATCGTGGAGCAGGTGCGGCGGCGCTCCGGTCAGCGGGCGGCCCGCTCGAGCGACCGGTGGGCGGCAGCGACGACGGCGTCCGTGGTGAAGCCGAAGTGGGGGAGGAGGTCCCGCAGCGGGGCCGAGGCGCCGAAGCCGTGCATGGCCACCGACTCCCCGGCGTCACCCGTCCAGCGGGCCCAGCCCAGGTCGGCGGCGGCCTCGATGGAGACGCGGGCCCGGACCGACGGCGGGAGGACCTCGTCCCGGTAGGCCTCGGACTCCCGCTCGAAAAGCTCCCAGCAGGGCAGGGAGACGACCCGGGTGGGCACGCCGGCCGCTTCGAGCTCGTCCCGGGCGGCCAGGGCCAGGTGGACCTCGGCGCCGGTGGCCAGGAGGAGGACGGACGGGGCGCCGCCGGTCGCCTCGGCCAGCACGTAGGCCCCTCGGGCCACGCCGTCGGCGGCACCGAGCGAGGTGCGGTCGAGGGTGGGCAGGTCCTGGCGGGACAGGGCCAGCACCGAGGGCTCGTTGCGGTGGGCCAGGAGGGCCCGCCACGACTCGGTCACCTCGTTGGCGTCGGCCGGCCGGAAGACCAGCACGCCGGGGAGGGCCCGCAGCGAGGCAAGTTGCTCGATGGGCTGGTGGGTCGGCCCGTCCTCGCCGACGGCGATGGAGTCGTGGGTGAAGATGTGGGTGACGGGCTGCTCCATCAGGGCCGACAGGCGGATGGCCCCCCGGGCGTAGTCGCTGAAGATGAGGAAGCCCGACCAGTAGGGCTGGAGGCCCGAGAGGGCGAGTCCCGAGCAGATGGCTGCCGAGGCGTGCTCGCGGATGCCGAAGTGGAGGTTGCGGCCGCCGGGGTCCTTGGCGTCCATGGTGCCCATGCCCTCGGCCACCAGGGTCGTCTTGGTGGAGGAGGCCAGGTCGGCGGAGCCGCCGACCAGCCACGGCACGGCCGCGCCCACGGCGTTGAGCACGGTGGCCGAGCTGACCCGGGTGGCCAGGCCCTTGGCGTCGGGCTCGAAGGTGGGCAGGGCGGCGTCCCAGCCGGCCGGGAGCTCGCCGGCCCAGAGCAGGTCGAGCTCGGCCGCCTCGGCGGGGTGGGCGGCCCGGTAGGCGGCCAGAAGCGCCGTCCACTCGGCCCGGGCGGCCGCCCCCCGGGCTCCGATGCCGGCGGCGAACCGGTCCCGCACGGCGTCGTCGACCCAGAAGGGGGCGTCGACGGGCAGGCCGAGGAGCTCCTTGGTGGCGGCCACGCCGGCGGTGCCCAGGGGCTCGCCGTGGGCCTTGGCCCGGTCCTCCACCGGCGAGCCGTAGCCGATGTGGCTGTGGACCACGATGAGGGTGGGCCGCTCGTCCTCGGACCGGAAGTCGTGGAGGGCCCGCTCCAGGGCGGCCGTGTCGTTGGCGTCGGCCACGGTCACGATGTTCCAGCCGTACGCCTCGAAGCGGGCCACGACGTCCTCGGTGAAGGTGATGTCCGTGTGCCCGTCGATGGTCACCCGGTTGGCGTCGTAGATCCAGCACAGGTTGGCCAGGCGCTGGTGGCCGGCGAACGACGCCGCCTCGGAGGCGATGCCCTCCATCATGCAGCCGTCCCCGGCCAGGGCGTAGACGTCGTGGGTGAAGAGGGGGAAGTCCGGCCGGTTGTAGCGGGCGGCCAGCCAGCGGCCGGCCAGGGCCATGCCCACCGAGTTGGCCGCCCCCTGGCCGAGGGGTCCGGTGGTGGTCTCGACCCCGCTGGTCCACCCGTGCTCGGGGTGGCCGGGGCAGCGCGAGCCCAGCTGGCGGAAGGCCCGGATGTCGTCCAAGGTCACGGCCTGGGTGCGGCCGGGCTCGGCGGCGGCCTCGGGGCCGACGGCGGCCACGCCGGCCAGGTGGAGGAGCGACCACAGGAGGGCCGAGGCGTGGCCGGCGGAGAGGACGAAGCGGTCCCGGTCGGGCCACAGCGGGTCGGCCGGGTCGTAGCGGAGCACCCGGTTCCACAGCGTGTAGGCGACGGGGGCGGCCCCGAGCGGGGTGCCGGGGTGGCCGGAGTTGGCCTGCTGGACCATGTCGATGCTGAGCCCTCGGATGGTGTCGATGGCCAGCTGGTCGAGTGCGTCGGTCACGGTGCTCCGTCCGGTGTCGTCGTCGTGGTGCACGGCCGAGGACCGACCTCCTCGACGCAGGGTCAATCTACCCCCGCCGCCGGGGCCCTTCTTCCCCGGTCCGTCCCGCCGGGGACCAGGGGACCGGGCGCCGGGTGGCCGGGAGGTAGAGGGGGTGGCCGGGGTGGCCGCCGGTTGTCACCGACAGGGCGTGGACCGGGATCCCGGCCCGGGTCAGGAGGCGGCGGACGGCCTCCCCCCGGCCTCCCACCTCCCCGTGGGTGCCCCAGGCGGCCACCACCAGGTCGGCGGCCCGGGCCGCCTCCTCGATGGCCCGGTCGTTCCCCCGACCCACCGGGTGGGGGTCGGTGCGCAGGGCGGACGGGTCGGTGCTGCGTAGGGCGAAGATGTTCACCACCTCGAGGGCGCCGCACCCCCAGTCCCGGGCGAAGCCGGCGCACCGGGTCACCGTGGGGTCGAGGCGGAGGGCGTCGGCCGTCGACGGGTTCAGCATGATGAAGCAGCAGCGGGGGCCGCCGGGATCCCACACCCGCGACAGCCGGAAGCGGTGGCGCCGGCTGCGGTCGAAGGTGGCGGTGGCCAGGCCCCAGGGCCCCTCGGCGGTGTCGACCACCACGCCGGCCGGGTGGCGGGCGATGACCGGGTCGGGCGCCGGCGCCGGGCCGGCCGGGACGTCCGGGGTCGTCGATGGGCGGGCCATCGCTCCATGGTGCCCCACGGCGGGTCGGCCGTCCCCTGGCCGTCCCCTGGCCGTCCCCTGGCCGTGCGGCCGGATGCCGACCGGTAGGTTCAGGTGCATGGCTGACATCACCATCTTCCACAATCCGAACTGCTCGAGCTCCCGGGCGGCCACCGAGCTGGCCGACCAGCTTGGCGTGGCCGTCGACATCCGCCGCTACCAGCTGAAGGCCGAGCGGCCGACCCGTGACGAGCTGGTGGCCCTGCTGGCCATCCTGGAGGACGAGCCCACGGCCCTGGTCCGCCGGGACGCCAACTTCACCAAGCACGGGCTGGCCGAGTCCGACGTCCAGACGGCCGACCAGGTGGCCGACGTGCTGGCCGCCCACCCCGAGATGATCCAGCGCCCGGTGCTGGTGGCCGACGGGGTCGCCATCATCGGCCGGCCCAAGGACCGCATCGCCCCCTTCCTGGAGGCCCACCGCTGAACCCGTGACCGGGTCCGGGCCGGCGGCCTCAGGTTGTCGGGTCGTCCGTCTCCCTGGTCTTGCCCACCAGATCGGCGAGCCTGCCCAGCCGGGGGTCGTCCGGACTGAGCAGGCCGACCAGGTCGTCGTGCAGCACGGCGGGATCGATCCGGCGGCTCTGCAGCATCTCGTCGAGGTCGAGCCAGTCCTTCGGGCGGTCGAAGCAGGCCTTGAAGGTGGCCAGGGCCTGGCAGCCGAGGAACGGCACGTCCCGGCCGGCGAAGGGATGGCGGACCACGGTGTGCCGGACGGCGTCGTGGTACGGGGTCGTCGACAGGAAGAGGTCGACAGGGATCCGGCCCCACCACAGCCGGTCCTGGCCGTCCCGTCCGAGCCGGGCCCGGGTGGTGGCGTCGTGGGAGATGCCGGGAGGGAGGGCGGCGAGGAGCCGGCCGGCCTCGTCGGGGGGGATGAACACGTTGCAGTCGATGTCCCGGGTGGCCCGGGGCTCACCGGTGCACCAGGCCAGGGCCAGCGCTCCGCCGAAGGCGTGGGGGAGCGCGGCGGCGTCGAGGGCCTCGTCGAGGGCCACGATCGCCTCGACCAGGGTCGGGCTCACGGCAGGCCCGTCGGCAGGACCGGGAACGTGAGCGGCCCGGGATCGGCCCAGGGGTACTGCTCGGCCAGGTCGAGAAGGTCCTCGAGGATCCGTCCTCGCTCGATCTCGTCGTCCTCGGCCAGCCTGACCGTCAGGGTGAACCCGGCGGCAGTCACGACCCGGTCGAGCACGGCGACGCTGGGGCAGATCCGCCCCTGCTCGTAGGCGCCCAGGGTGGCCTGGGAGGTGCCGGCCCGGCGGGCCAGCTCCCGTCGACTCAATCCGGCCCGGTGGCGGGCCTCGATGAGGAGTGCGCCTGCATCCACGGATAGATGCTATCAGATCAGATAGCGATACCTGTGCCCTCAAGTGCCCCGCCCGCTCGGGTCCTTGTATTCCCCTCCCGGTGGTGGTGAGGTTTGGCCATGGCAGACCAGACGCAGGAGAAGAGTTCCATCATCAAGGAGTTCCGGTCGTTCATCCTCCGGGGGAACGTCGTGGACCTCGCCGTCGCCGTGGCCATCGGCGCCGCCTTCACCGCCATGGTGACGGCCCTGGTGGCCGCCTTCATCACCCCGATCATCGGGGCCATCTTCGGGAAGGGCTTCACGCAGCTGGCCTTCACCGTCAACGGATCGAAGTTCCAGTACGGGCTGTTCATCAACGCCGTGCTGACCTTCCTGATCACGGCCACGGTGGTGTTCTTCTTCGTGGTCAAGCCCACCCAGCGCCTGCTGAAGCGGTTCGGGATGGTGCCGGCCGAGGCGCCCACCATGGCCGAGTGCCCCCACTGCTTCACGGAGATCCGGGCCGAGGCCACCCGATGCGCGGCGTGCACCGTCGGCCTGGCCCCTGGCTGGTCGGCGGGCTGAGCGCTCTTCTGGGCCGGCGGGGGTCCTGAGGGACTTCCCGAGGGACGACCCGTCGGCTCTGGGGACCGGATCCCTCGGAACCTGCAACGTAGGCTCATCCGCATGCGATCGACGAGCGTCCGGATCGACGTCGGGACGCACGAGGAGCTGAAGCGGCTCGCCCAAGCGCTGGGGACGAGCATCGGGCGCACGGTCACACTTGCGGTGCGGGCGCTGCGGCAGGACCAGATGGGAGCTGAGCTGGTGGCCCCGTTGGCCGACGCCGAGGTCGCTTGGCTCGATGTCGCTCTCGGGTGACGTCGGCGAGGTGGAGCTCGGCATCCCCCGGGGGCGTGAGGCTGGACTGCTCCACCCCGCTGTCGTCGTCACCGGCCAGCGCGTCCTCGACGCGCATCCCACGGTGCTCCAGGTGGTTCCCCTGACCTCGACCATCCGGCGCTTCCCGTCTGAGGTGGTCATCGACCCCGACCCCAGGTGGCAGACCACCACGGTGGCTGTGGCCAAAGGGATTGAGGCACTGGCCGAAGAACATGGCCGAGCGGCGTCCTCCGGCCACCCGAGGGTGTCCGGCTCGGACGGTGGCTGCTCAGCGGATGCCGACGGAGGCCGCCAGGGCGTCGACGCTGCGGCGGAAGAAGGCTTCCGGCTCGCTGACGCTCCCCTGGAGGTGGCCGAAGAGCTCGAAGCTCACCAGTCCGTAGATGCTCGACCAGACCAGCACCCCCTGGGCGGCAAGCTCGGCGGGTAGGTCGATGATGGACGGAACGGTGGCTGCCATGGCGGGGTCGAGCCCGGGATCGATCCCGGTGGTGACGGCGGTGGCCATGCCCGCCTGACGAGCGTCGTCGAGGATGCCGGCCAGCAAGATGCTCGGTCGTGCGGCCTGGGCGATGGTCTCGGCGGGCGCTGAGTATCCGTGCACCGGGGTCCCATACAGCAGCGCCCACGCGCTGGGCTGTGCGACCGCCCAATCCCGCACGGCCCCTGCCACGGCCCGCAGCCGTCCGAGGAGGTCCTGGCGCCGGCACGTCCCCTCTGCCTGCTCGACCGCAGCTCCCAGCGCGGCATAGCCGTCCATGATGAGCGCCGTGAGCAGGTCGTCACGGCTGGCGAAGTATCGGTAAGTGCCCGAAGGGGCGAGGCTCAGCTCCCGGGCCACGGCACGGACGCTCAGCCCGGCGGCGCCCTCGGTGGCGATCTGCCGGCGGGCGGCGTCCTTGATGTCCTCGATCAGAGCGGTCCTGGCCCGTGCACGCGCCGTCGTGGGCTTGTCTGGCATGGCCCGATCCTACGATCTGCGCGCGATGGTCACGAATTAGAGCACTGCTCACATATCTGTGTACACTGATCATGTTAGAGAGCGATGCTCACAAATGCGGACCCCACGGAGGTGTCGGGATGGCCAGGCACGTGATCGTCGGCGCAGGGACCAACGGAAGCCAGCTTGCTGAGCTGCTGGTCGGCCGAGGCGAGGAGGTGGTCCTGGTGAGCCGACGGGGCAGGGGACCTGACCGGCCGGGAATCACCTGCCGTCCAGTCGACGCCGCCGATGCCGGCGCCCTCGGTGCGGCGGCCGAGGGGGCCTCGGTGCTCTACAACTGCGCCAACCCGGACTACCTGCGCTGGCAGACGGACTGGCCCCCGATGGCCCGGGCGATGCTCGAGGTGGCCGAGCGCTCCGGTGCCGTGCTGGTCACCCTGTCCAACCTTTATGGCTACGGCCCTGTCGCCGGCCCGATGACCGAGGACCTTCCCCTGGCCGCCGTCTCCACTCGGGGGCAAGTGCGGGCGCAGATGTGGCGCGACGCTCTGGCGGCCCACGAAGCGGGGCGGATCCGCTGCGTCGAGGTGCGGGCCTCGGACTTCTTCGGGCCGGGGCTCACCGACCAGGGCTACCTGGGCGAGCGCGCCGTGCCCCGGATCCTGGCCGGGAAGACGGTGCGGGCCATCGGGGACGTCGACGCCCCGCACAGCTGGACGTACGTGCCTGACACTGTTGAGGCGCTGGCACTCGTCGGAAGCGAAGAGGCTGCCTGGGGGCGTCCGTGGCACGTGCCGACGGTTCCTGCCCGCTCGATCCGTCAGATGGTGACGGCCATGGCGAACGCAGCAGGGGTTCAGCCGTCGCGTGTCTCCGGGGTGTCGCGGGGAGTGCTCCGGGCGCTCGGGATCGTGTCCGCACAGATGCGAGGCCTGGCCGAGGTCGCCTACCAGTTCGAGCATCCCTTCATCGTCGACTCCTCGGCGTTCACCGACCGGTTCGGTGTCGCCGCCACCCCTGTCGATGATGCCGTCGGCGCCACGGTCGCCTGGTGGCGGACACGGCTGGCCGCCCCGGGGCGCTGACGCTGCCGGGAGCAGCCGGGGTCCTGAGATGCTGATGGTTCGCGGAGGTGCCCTCATCTGTTGACCGGGTGCAACCACGTCAGCTGGGGATAGCCGGCGAAGCTCCGGTCAGCGCTGACCCAGGTCGCGCCCCTCGTCCATCACCTCGCGCAGGGAGATCCCAGAGGAGAGGTCGACGCCGGGCAGGACCCCGCTCCCACCGAAGGTGGAAAGTGGCTCCAGCGTGTCTCCGTCTTGGCGCTTCGGCCGAAGCGCCTCGCGCGCCGCATCCTCGGTCACCTGGCTGACGGTCTGCGCGGTGATGGCGGCTCTGGCCTTGGACTCCCGATGGAGATCCTCGGAGACGTTGATCGTCGTCCGCACATCTGCATGCTGTCATCACAGTGTGATGCAAAGGCATCACACTGTGGCCGAAACAGGGCGCATGTGAGTGTGTGCCACGGGCGTCTCGGGACCCGCCGCACGGTTGGATGCGGAGCTGAACGGGCTGCCCGTTGTATCGGCCGAGCGCAAGGTCCGATCGGGAGGGCTGCGCGGGCGAGCGTCGCGCACACTCGTCCGGCGGAAGCAAGTGGGCCGTCCGGGTCTCGATCCCGGCGCCTTGGGATTAAAAGTCCCCTGCTCTACCCGATGAGCTAACGGCCCGGGACTGCACGATAACCCTCGAGAGAACGCGCGAGACAATGCCGGGGTGCCAGCCCGGCCCACCACCGTCCGGGTGGGGGTCCCGGGGCAATTGGGCCACGGATGCGAACCTGACGGCACGCATCCTTGCCTTGATCCCGAGCGATGCGCGTGCATCGCTGGCCGGCGCGCCGATCTGGCTCAGGTGGCCAGGTCCCTTCGGGAGAAGGTCCAGGCGGCCAGGGCGGCGAATGCGCCGGCGACCGTGACCACGACGCCGAGCCGCCACCAGAGGAAGCCGTTGGCCAGGGGATCGACGCCAATGGCCTGCCACCAGATCGACGCAGGACGTGCCGGCATCAGCCAGCTGACCAGGGACGGCAGCGTGCTGAGCAGGTAGCTCGTCACAGTCGCGGCGGCCGCGACGCCGAGGCCGGCCGCCTTGCTGCCGCTGGCCGACGAGACGGTCCTCTCGCAGCTCGCGCGCGCCACCGGCATTCACTTGATCCTCGCCACCCAGCGTCCCTCCGTGGATGTCATCACCGGCGTCATCAAGGCGAACATTCCCGCGCGGATCGCATTTCAGGTGGCCGCCAAGGTCGATTCGCGAACGATTCTCGATCAAATGGGCGCCGATAAATTGCTGGGCAAGGGGGACATGCTTTACCTGCCGCCCGGCAGCGGAAAGTTGATCCGGGCCCAGGGCGCCCTCATCACCGACCAGGAACTGCAGGGCATCGTGGACTTCATCGCCAAGCAGGGCAAACCCAGCTACGAGGTCGAAATCCATCAGGCGCTCCAGAAGACCCCGAGCAGCGTCGGCACGATGTCACTCGACCCCGACGCCGAGGT
>CAXBRB010000017.1:0-21427 GCA_963977795.1 uncultured Acidimicrobiaceae bacterium | reverse complement strand
TGGCGGAGACGTGCGACGAGGTGGCGGTGATGTATGCGGGCCGGATCGTGGAGCGGGCGCCGGCGGCGGAGCTCTTCGCGCGGCCGCTGCACCCCTACACGATCGGACTGCTCGCGGCGCGGCCGGGCGGCGGCCGCTCGGGCGGTCCGGGCCACGGTCCGCAGGTCGACGCGACGGAGGGCGCCGGGCGAGGCGTCGCGCAGGGCCCGGAGGAGGACGAAGATGTCGCCGTCCAGGGAGAGCTCGCCGGCCACGAAGGCCCGGGACAGGCCGAGCTCCCCGGGGGCCCAGGCGATGCGGCGGAGGGCGTCGGGGGTGTGGACCCGGATGGTGCCCGGCGCCGCATCGGCCGCCGGGCCGAGGGCGCTCCCGTCCCACAGCTCCACCCGGACCGGGGCGTCGCCGATCAGCGCCGCCAGCAAAGGGGCGACGGCCGCTGCTGCGCTTCCCGGCGGTGCGGCCGCGGCAGCCGCTCCCGTCCCGGTCGTCTCCTGGATCGCCATGGACTCCCTCCTGTCCGTCGTGCCGTCCGTCGTGGGAGCTCGTCGTGGGGCTCCCCGCGGGGTGCGGTGCGTGCCACGGGGTGCGGCGCCCGCCGGCGGCGGTGGGTCCGTCGACCCGTCCGACGGGATCCTACGGTGCGCCCTCCCCGGCCTGCAGGGCCACTCGGCCCGAAGCCGGCCCGGCGCGGTGCCATGCTGGTGGCGTGAAGACGATCTTCAACATCCTGTGGCTCGTGCTGTGCGGCCTGTGGCTGGCCATCGGCTACGTCCTGGTCGGCGTGGTGATGTGCCTCCTGATCATCACCATCCCCTTCGGGGTGGCCAGCTTCCGGCTGGCCGCCTTCGTGCTCTGGCCCTTCGGCCGCACGCTGGTCCCCCGGGCCGACGCCGGTGCCGGCTCGTTCATCGCCAACGTGCTGTGGTTCCTGCTGGCCGGACTGTGGATGGCCATCGCCCACATCCTCACGGGCCTGGCCCTGTGCGTCACGGTGATCGGGATCCCCCTCGGCATCGCCGACTTCAAGCTGGCCGCTGCCGCCATCGCCCCGCTGGGCAAGGACATCGTGCGGACCGACGACCCGGCGGCCTTCTACCGGATGTGAGGACCCCGGGGCGGGCCCGGCCGCCGGCCCGGTCCGACGTCCGACGTTCCTGCCGGACCGACGCCCGACCCCACGTCCGTCCCGTCGGTCGGCCCCACGCCCGGGCCACCGTCCGGGCTGCCGTGGCGCTGGTGGCGCTGCTGGCCGGGCTGGCTGCCTGGGCCGGTCCGGCGGCGGCCCACGCCCAGCTCGAGACCTCCGACCCGGCCCCGGGGACGGTGCTGCCCGTCCCCCCGCACCAGGTGGTCCTCCGCTTCAGCGAGCCCGTCACCGCCGACCCCGGCGCCCTCCGCGTCCTCGCCCCCTCCGGCCGTCGGGTCGATGCCGGCGGGGCCCACCACCCGGGCGCCGATGCCGGTGCGGTGGCCGTGGCCCTCGACGCCGGGCTCGGGCGTGGCACCTACATCGTGGCGTGGCGGGTCGTCTCGGCCGACTCCCACCCCGTGCACGGTGCCTTCACCTTCTCGGTGGGCACGGCGGCCGGGGCGAAGGCCGCTGCCGCCGAGGCCGACACGATCGCCGCCCGGTCGGGCAGCCCGGTGGTCGGGGTGGCCGTCGGCCTGGTGCGCTTCGCCGCCTTCGCTGCCCTGCTGGTCCTCGTGGGCCTGGCGGTGCTGGTCCGGCTGGCCTGGCCCGGGGGCGGCCGGAGCCGCCGGGTCCGTCGGCTCCTGGCCGGCTCGTGGGCGGTGCTGGCCGCCACCACGGTGCTGGCCGTCCTCCTCCAGGGCCCCTACGCCTCCGCCCTCCCGCTGGCCGACGCGCTGCGGCCCTCGCTCGTCTCCGGGGTCCTGCACACCCGGCTCGGGCAGGTCGCCGTGGTCCGGGCTGCGCTCCTCCTGCTCGCCGTGCCGGTCCTGCTCGCCGTGGCGGACCGGTCGGGCCGCCGGGGCGGTGGGAGCCGCCGGCCACGGGGTGGCGGCCTGACCCTCCTGGTCTGCCTCGTGGGTCTGGCCCTCCTGGCCACGGCCGGCCTGGCCGGCCACGCCGCCACCGGCACCTCCCCGGCCGTCGGCCTCGTCGTCGACGTGGCCCACCTGGCCGCAGCCTCCCTCTGGATCGGCGGCCTGGTGCTCCTGGCGACGTTCCTGGTGCGAACGTCGGCCGTCGGTGCATCCGAGCTGCCGGCGGACCCGGCCGGCGTGGCCGGGCGGGTCTCCTCGCTGGCCTTCGCCGGGGTCGTCGTGGTCGTCGCCTCGGGCGTGGCCCAGTCGCTCCGTCAGGTCGGCAGCGTCTACGGGCTCCTCCACACGGACTTCGGTCGCACCCTGCTGGTCAAGGTGGGGCTGGTGGTCCTGCTCGTCGTCCTCGGCGGCCTCAGCCGACGCATCCTCCACCGGTCCCGCGGGTCTGCGCCGGCTGCATCGGACCCGGTCGGCGGCAGCCCGGTGGCGGACGGGGGAACGACGCCCCTCCTCGGCGCCGGCCGCCTGGGCCGCACCGTGGTGGCCGAGCTGGTGGTGGTCGCCGCCGTGCTGGCCGCCACGGCCGTGCTGGTCGACACCGTCCCGGCCCGCCAGGCGGTCACTGCGCCGTTCTCGACGTCGTGGTCCACGCTCGGCGTGCAGGTCGACGCCACCGTCGCGCCGGCCCGGGTCGGTCCCGGGAACGTGCTCCACATCACCGTCCTCTCCCCGGCGGGCACACCACGGGCCGTGCCCGAGGTGGACGCCGCCCTGTCGCTCCCCTCGGCATCGCTCGGGCCCATCCCGGTGCCGCTGCGCCTGGTGGGCCCCGGCCACTACACGGCGGACCGGCTCGACCTCCCGGCAGCCGGCACCTGGGTGCTGGCCGTCACCGTGCGCACCACGGCCATCGACGAGGACGTGGTGCGGGCGTCGTTCGGGGTGCACTGAGCCCGGCCGACGGGCCGGGCTCGGCGTGGACGGCACCCGGCCGAGCCCGGCCGACGG
The DNA here is from genome assembly GCA_963977795.1 of uncultured Acidimicrobiaceae bacterium. Taxonomy (GTDB): domain Bacteria; phylum Actinomycetota; class Acidimicrobiia; order Acidimicrobiales; family RAAP-2; genus Bog-756. Next base: position 18,412 of record CAXBRB010000017.1, on the reverse strand, counting down.
GCCGGGCTCGGCGTGGACGGCACCCGGCCGGCCGGCTCGGCTATAACAGCGGCGAGCCGTCGCCCGGCGGCCAGGGAGGTGCACCATGCGAGGCCGAGGGATCCAAGGGGTCTGTGCGTCTGCTGCGACCGGGCTGGCCGCGGCGGCCGTGACGCTGCTCATGGTCGTCGCGCTCCCGGCTGGCCCCGCCGCCGCCCATGTCACCGTCCACCCTGCGTCGCTGCCGGCCGGTGCCAGCGACGTCGAGCTGACCTTCCGGGTCCCCAACGAGAAGGACAGCGCCCGCACCGTGGGCCTCCAGGTCTTCTTCCCGGCCGATCTCCCGCTGCTGACCGTGGACGTCCTGCCCGTGGCCGGCTGGACGGACACGGTCGAGACCCGCACGCTGCCTGCGCCGATCCAGACCGACGACGGGCCGGTCACCCAGGTGGTGTCCAGCGTCACCTGGACGGCCACCGCCGGCGGCTACGGCGCCGGCCAGTACCAGGACTTCACCGTGGCCGCCGCCCACCTGCCCGGCCGTGCGGCCGATCTGGCCTTCAAGACATTGCAGACCTACTCGGACGGGACGGTGGTGCGCTGGATCCAACTGGCCACCTCGTCGAACCCGAACCCTGACTCCCCGGCGCCCGTGCTGACCCTCATCCCGGCGGCGCCTGCCCCGGCACCGGCCGCTGCGGGGGGCGGGACCTCGGGGGTGGCCGTGGCGGCGCTCGTTACCTCCCTGGTGTCACTCGGTGGCGTGGTCGTCCTGGCCGTGGTGATCCGGCGCCGGCCCGATCGGACGCCTCCTGGCGACGACGCTCAGCCCTGACGGGCCGTGCCGATCCCCACGGGGAGCTTGGCGGGGTCCCACCCCAGGGTGGCCACGGCCTGGCTGAAGGCGAACCGGTCGGTCATGCCGGCCACGTAGGCCACGGCGGCCCGCACCGCTGCCGGCTCGCCGCCGGTGAGCCCGGCCGTGGCCTGGTCCTCGGAGGGGATGAGGTGGGGCCGGTCGCCGAAGTGCTCGACCAGGGCCTGGAGCACGGCGACGACAGCCCGACCTTGGGCCACCGAGCTCGGCCGCAGGTAGACGTGCTCGTAGTTGGAGGCCCGGAAGGCAGCCAGGGCCTCGGCCGTCTCGTCGTCCATGCCGATCCGGCCGGTCCGCAGCGACGTGGCCACCATGGCGTCGATGAAGGTGCCCAGCTGCTGGCCGCGGCGGTCGCCGCACCGCTGGCGGACCACGTCGGGGAGAGCGGCCGGGGTGACGATGCCCGAGGCCACGGCGTCCTCGAAGTCGTGGCACACATAGGCGATCCGGTCGGCCCAGCTGACCACCTCGCCCTCGGGCGTGGCCGGCGCCGGACGGGACCAGGAGTGGTTGCGGATCCCGTCCAGGGTCTCCTCGCACAGGTTGAGGGGGGCCAGCGAGACGTCGGCTCCCCAGGGGGCGTGGTCGAACCCGCCGTCCACATAGGGGGAGAGGGCGTCCTCGCTGGCGTGGCCGCCCGGGCCGTGGCCGCAGTCGTGCCCGAGGGCGATGGCCTCGGTCAGGGCCACGTTGAGCCGCAGGGCCCGGGCGATCCCGCCGGCCACCTGGGCCACCTCGAGGGCGTGGGTGAGTCGGGTGCGCTGATGGTCGTCGGGGAAGACGAAGACCTGGGTCTTGCCGGCCAGCCGGCGGAACGCCGTGGCGTGGAGGATCCGGTCACGGTCCCGCTCGAAGCACGTCCGCCAGTGATCGGGCTCCTCGGCGGCCGCCCGGGTGCCCGCGCCCTGGGCCCGGGTGGCCCCGGGGGCCAGCCGGGCGTCCTCGGCCGCCTCGCGGGCGGCCCGGTCCCACTCCTCGGCCGGCGGGTCGGGGTCGATGACGGCCCGGGAGTCCCGGTGGGCCGTGGTCACGCCGTCGGCACCGTGGCCGGCCATGGTCGCCGCCCAGCGCCGGTTCCGCTCGGTCTCGCCCGCCGGCCCGGGCCCCGCGCCGAGTCCGGGGTCGAGCGCAGCGCCGTCCTGGTCCGAACCGTTCCCGTCCATGGCTCCCAGTGTGCCCCAGGGACGTGACGCGCCGGGCGCCCCGTCCGCCGGCACGCCGGGCCTTCGGGCCTGCACCAGGCCGGGGCCGGGACAGAGCCGGGACGCCCGGCCTGTATCGTCGGGAGCAGTGGTGGCGGAGGCCGCCTCGGACAAGGAGCGTGCCGGATGGACGTGCGAATCGGGATCGTCCAGTCGATGAAGGAGCTCGACATCGAGCTGCCGGCCGACGCCGACCGGGACAAGGTCCTGGCCGACGTGGAGGCGGCGCTGGCCGACGAGGGGAAGATCCTCTGGCTGACCGACCGCAAGGGCCGCCAGGTCGGGGTCCCCTCGGCCAAGGTGGCCTACATCGAGCTCGACCCGCCTGCAGGCGACCGCCGGGTCGGGTTCGGCCTGTCCTGACCGACGTGACCCGTTCCGCTGCGCTGGACGGGGTCTGACCCGTGGTCCCCCTGCTCGACCGCAAGCTCCTCTTCGTCACCGGCAAGGGAGGCGTGGGCAAGACCACCGTCGCCGCGGCCACCGCCCTCCTGGCGGCGTCGCAGGGCAAGCGGGTGCTGGTCTGCGAGGTCGACGGGAAGGGCGACGTGGCCGGCTACTACGAGGCCGCCCCCACCGGATTCGAGGCCCGCGAGGTCCAGCCCGGGGTCTCGGCCATGACCATGGACACCGAGGCGGCCCTGGACGAGTACCTGCGGATCTACCTGAAGGTCCCCTTCGTGGGCCGGATCGGCCCGGTGGCCAAGGCCCTCGACTTCCTGGCCGCAGCCGCCCCGGGGGTCAAGGAGATCCTCATCATCGGGAAGATCCTCTACGAGGTCCGCCAGCAGCACTACGACCTCGTGGTGGTCGACGCCCCGGCCTCCGGGCACATCGTGGGCATCCTGGCCGCCCCCCAGGCCGTGAACAGCCTGGCCTCGGTCGGCCTGATCCGCTCCCAGACCGACTGGATGCTGGAGCTCCTCTCCGACCCGGCCACCACCGGGCTGGTCGCCGTGTCCACTCCCGAGGAGATGCCGGTCAACGAGACCATCGAGCTGGCCGGCCGGGTGGCGTCCGAGACCACCGTCGAGCTGGCCGCCGTGGTGGTGAACCGGGTCCTGCCCGAGCTGTTCGGCCGCCAGGAGGAGGCGGTCTTCGAAGCCCTGTGCCGGCCCGGGGCCCGAGACGAGCTGGCCGCCCTGGCCGGCGAGGGGGTCGGCCCCGTCCTGGAGGCGGCCCGCCTGGCCGTGACCATGCGCCGCACCCGCTCGGCCCACCTGGAGCGCCTCCGTGCCGGCATCGACGCCTCGGTGCCCCTCCTCTACCTGCCCTACCTGTTCTCCCGGTTCCACGGGCTGCGCACCACCCGCCAGGTCACCGCCTCCCTGGGCGAGGAGCTGGGCTTCTGATGGCCCGCCGCAGGTCGGACCCGCCGGCGCCGTCGATCGACGGCCTGCTGGCCGCCAAGGAGATCGTCGTGGCCTGCGGGCCCGGCGGCGTGGGCAAGACCACCACGGCCGCCGCCGCCGCCCTCCAGGCCGCCGTGCACCACGGCTCGAAGGTCCTGGTGCTCACCGTGGACCCGGCCAAGCGGCTGGCCAACGCCCTCGGCCTCGACGGCATCGGCAACCAGGAGCACCGGGTGCCCGACGCCGCCTTCGCCGCCGCCGGGGTGAAGCCCCGGGGCGAGCTGTGGGCGGCCATGCTCGACACCAAGGAGTCCTGGGACGCCCTCATCCGCCAGCACGCCCCCGACGAGGCGACCCGGGACGAGATCCTGGCCAACCCGCTGTACCAGAACATCACCGGCCGCTTCGTCCAGAGCCACGACTACATCGCCATGGAGCGGCTCTACGAGATCCACTCGACGGGGGAGTACGACCTCATCGTGGTGGACACGCCGCCCACCCGGAACGCCCTGGACTTCCTCGACGCCCCCGAGCGCCTGGCCGACTTCTTCTCGTCCCGGCTGCTGCGCTGGCTGACCGCCCCGGCCCGGTCGCGCCTGGTCAACCTGGCCACCCGGCCCTTCTACCAGATCGCCGACCGCATCCTCGGGACGGAGTTCCTCTCCGACATCGCCGAGTTCTTCCTGCTCTTCCAGACCATGTACGACGGGTTCGTCGAGCGGTCCCAGGCCGTGAGCCGCCTCCTGTCCAACCCGCGGACGACGTTCATGGTGGTCTCGACCCTGGAGGCTGCTCCGCTGCGGGAGGCGGAGTTCTTCGCCGAGGAGCTCGTGGCCCGCAAGCTCGATCTCGGGGCCATCGTGCTGAACAAGGTCCTGCCCGACTACCTCCGTGACCGGGAGGCGGACCGGGTGGCCGGCGCCCTCCAGGCGGGGGCGGCCGAGGTGGCCGGATCGCTGGCCGCCGCAACGGCGTCCGTGGCGGAGCTGCAGGACACCGACCAGGTGGCCCGGGTCCTGGCCGAGGTGGCCGAGAGCTTCCTCAACTTCGAGGTGGTCGCCGTGCGGGAGATGGAGCAGCGCGCTGCGCTGGCCGTGGCCCCCGACGTCCTGGCCACCGTGCCCTTCTTCGAGACCGACATCTACGACCTGGCCGGCCTGCTCCGGCTGGGCGAGCAGATCTGGGGCTGAGCGCTTCCGGTCCGTCCCCGGGGGGCCGGGAGCGGCGGGCGGCACCGACGGGCCGGGGCGGCACCGGGCCTACGATGCAGAGGTGACCGCCATCGTCGACCCGGCGCTCGAGGCCTACGCCGCCGAGCACACCTCGGCTCCGCCGGCCTACCTGGAGGACCTGGCCGCCGACGTGGTGGCCGAGCTCGAGTCGCCGGGGATGATGGTGGGGCGGCTCGAGGGCCGCTTCCTGGAGCTGCTGGTCTACGCCCTGGGCGCCGAGCGGGAAGCGGCTCGAGGGCCGCTTCCTGGAGCTGCTGGTCTACGCCCTGGGCGCCGAGCGGGTGCTCGAGGTCGGCACCTTCGGCGGCTACTCGGCGCTGGCCATGGCCGCCGGTCTGGCCCCGGGCGGGACCATCACCACCTGCGAGGTCTCCCCGGTGCACGCCGCCTTCGCCCGCCGCCACATCGCCGCCAGCCCGCATGCCGGGCGCATCGAGGTGGTCGAGGGGCCGGCCCTGGAGACCATCGCCGGCCTCGAGGGCCCCTTCGACTTCGTCTTCCTCGACGCCGACAAGGCCGCCTACCTGGAGTACTTCGAGGCCGTCCTGCCCAAGCTGGCCCCCCGGGGTCTGATCGCCGCCGACAACACCCTCTGGTACGGGCGGCTCCTGGATCCGGCCGACACGACCGCCGACACCGAGGGCCTGCGGCGCTTCAACGACGCCGTGGCCGTCGATCCCCGGGTGGTGGTGGTCCAGACCACCGTCCGCGACGGGGTCACCCTGATCCGCCGGGCCGACTGAGGGCGCCGACCGCCCGGGCCACCTGACTGCCGCCCCCGAACGCCACCGCCTCGAACGCCACCGAACCCGAAGGGACACCGACCGCCGTGCTCGACTACCACCTCCACCTCTGGCCGCACCAGCAGAGCGACGCCGTGACCACGGTCGAGCAGGTGGCCGCCTACTGCGAGCAGGCCCAGGCCCGTGGGGTGACCGAGATCGCCGTCACCGAGCACCTCTTCCGCTTCACGCAGGCCAAGGAGCGTCTCGGCGGCTTCTGGGACGACCTCCCCGGCGACCTGCTCCGCCCCGGTATGGCCGCCTACTGGGACCACCACGCCCGGGTCGACCTCGACCAGTACGTGGCCGTGGTCGAGGAGGTGAAGGCGGCCGGCCTGCCCGTCGTGCTCGGCCTCGAGGTCGACTACTACCGGGACCGGATGGACGACGTGGCCGACCTGCTCGACGGCTACCCCTTCGACGTCCTGTTGGGCTCGGTGCACTGGCTCGACACCTGGCGGTTCGACGTGCTGAGCGACCCCCTGGTCATGGCCGAGTGGGACCACCGGGCCATCGACCGCGTGTGGGACGAGTACACCACGGCCATGGAGGAGCTCGGCGCCTCCGGGGTCTGCGACATCTTCGCCCACCCCGACCTGGTGAAGATCACCGGCCGGATCCCCGAGCTCCCCGACGAGTTCTACGACCGGATCACCGAGGCGGCGGTGGCTTCGGGCATGGCCGCCGAGGTCTCCTCGGCCGGCTGGCGCAAGCCGGTGGGGGAGGAGTACCCGGCACCGGCCCTGCTGCGCCGGTTCGTGGACCGGGGGGTCCCCCTGACCACGGCCTCGGACGCCCACGCCCTGCCCGACGTGGCCGAGCGGGCCGACGACCTGCGCGCGCTGCTGGCTGCGGCCGGCGTCGACCGGCTGCAGGCCTACCGCTCCCGGGTCCCTCGGGCCGTCCCGGTGGGACCGCCCGCGGGCGCGGCGCCTGGGGACGGGGGAGCCTGACCGGTGGCCACGCCGGCGGAGCTGGCCTTCGAGCGGGCCGACCTCGACGAGGAGCAGCTGGCCCACCTCCAGCGCCTGCTGGGCACCTGGGGGATCCTGGCCGACCTGTCCTTCTCGGACCTGGTCCTCATGGCCCCGCTCCCCGATGACCCCGACGACCCCCACCCGGTCGGCCGGCAGCTGGTGATCCTCGGCCAGATGCGCCCGTCGAACAGCTCCACCGTGGTCGAGCACGACCTGGTGGGCCAGACCGTCGACGGCGACGCCTGGCCGCTGGCCATCGCCGCGATGGAGTCGGGGGAGCCGGTCCGGGGGGAGCTGGCTCCCGACGCCATCGGCGAGCCCGTCCGCCTCCACTGCATCCCCGTCCGCTGCCAGGGGACGATCGTGGCCGTCCTGGCCCGGATGTCGGCCGGGACCGGCCGGCGGCCCGGCCACCTCGAGCGCACCTACCGGGACGTCTTCAACCGCTTCGCCACCATGCTGACCCAGGGGACCTACCCCTTCGCCGGGGAGGACGTGGCCAGCGAGGAGGCCCCCCGGGTGGGTGACGGCGTGGTCCTCGTCGACGAGGAGGGGCGGGTCCGCTATGCCTCGCCGAACGCCACCAACGCCCTCCACCGCATGGGCATGTACTCCCAGATCGAGGGCCGCCGCCTGACCGACCTCGGGATCGAGGAGTCGGCCATCGAGTGGGCCCTGGCCTCGGCCATGCCGGTGGTGGAGGAGGTCGAGCGCCGCCCCGACGTCACCGTGCTGCTCCACTGCGTCCCGCTGCTGGCCGACGGCCAGGTCACCGGCTGCCTGGTGCTGCTGCGCGACGTCACCGACGTGCGCCGCCTCGACCGCCTGCTGCTGTCCAAGGACGCCGCCATCCGCGAGGTCCACCACCGGGTCAAGAACAACCTCCAGACCATCTCCGCCCTGCTCCGCCTGCAGGCTCGCCGCCTCCCCCCGGGCGGCGGCCGGGTGGCCCTGTTCGAGGCCGAGCGACGGATCCGCTCCATCGCCATCGTCCACGAGATCCTCTCCCGGGACCCGGGCGACCAGGTGCCCTTCGACGAGATCGTCGAGTCCCTGATCCGGATGGCCCAGGACTCGGTGGTGGCCCAGCGCCTGACCTTCACCGTCGACGGCGCCCTGGGCGAGGTGCCCGCCGACGTGGCCACGCCGCTGGCCGTGGTCCTGGCTGAGCTGGTGCAGAACGCCATCGAGCACGCCTTCGCCGACGGGGACGCCGCAACCGGGGACGCCGCAGGCGCTCCGGACGGCGCCGGTTCCGGTGAGCCCATGGCCGGCACCGTGGTGATCCGGCTGCGCAACGACGGCCACACCCTGCGGGTCGACGTCACCGACGACGGGCGGGGTCTGCCCGAGGGGTTCGACTTCGACCGGACCGAGAGCCTCGGGCTCTCCATCGTCCGGGACCTGGTCCGGAGCCAGCTCGAGGGCACCATCGCCATGGTCCGCCGGGAGGAGGCCGAGCCCGGCACGGTGGGCACCCGGGTGGCCATCGAACTCCCCGTCCAGGAGCCCCAGCCCATCGGGCAGTAGGGCAGACCAGGGGCCCAGCGCCAGAGGGCCGGCCTCAGGGGCCCAGCGTCAATGGGCCAGCCTCACGGGGCCAGCCTCAGGGGATCAGGGTCAGGAGGCCTTGCGGCGGGCGGCGAGCCACGCCTTGCGGAGCTTGCGGCGCTCCTCCTCGGAGGTGGCACCCCATACGCCGGACTCCTGGTTGGTGGCCAGGGCGAAGTCCAGGCAGGTGTCGACGACGTCGCAGCTGCGGCAGACCCGCTTGGCCGCCTCGATCTGGTCGACGGCCGGCCCGGTGGTGCCCACGGGGAAGAAGAGGTCGGGCTCGGTGCTCCGGCACGCCGCCGCCTGGCGCCAGTCGGCCTCGTCCCATTCGACGGTGCGGTTCCACGTGAGCGCCACGGCTGATCCTCCACTCGGTCTGCTGTCCCAACATGTGAACCGTTTCACATGGCTCGGCGCCAGAGCAGTCGCCGGCCGTCAGGGAACGTTCAGTACAGTACCGATCGAGACGGGCGCACGCAAGGGGTTCCGCCCTTGGCGACGTGGGGTTTTGGACGGGACCGGGAAGTTCGCCTCCCGTGTCGGATCGGGGACGGAGCGTGACCATGCCGACCGCAGTGCAGGCGCACCGGGGGAGCCCGGACCGGTCGGCGGGGATCCTGGAGAACACCGTCGAGGCGTTCCTGCGGGCCCGCCGCCTCGGGGCCGACAGCGTCGAGCTGGACGTGCGGGCCACCGCCGACGGGAGCCTGGCCGTCCACCACGACCCGGAGATCCCCGGGGCCGGCCCCGTCCACCTCCTGACCACCGCCGAGCTGCCGCCGCACGTGCCGCTGCTGGCCGATGCCCTCGGAGCGTGCGCCGGGATGGACGTGAACGTGGAGATCAAGAACCTCCCCACCGAGGCGGCCTTCGACCCCGACGAGCTGGTGGCCCGGGCGGTGGTCGACCTGGTGGTCGAGTCGGGCCGCCGGGAGTCGGTGTCGGTCTCGTCGTTCTGGACCGGCGCCCTGGCCGCCGTCCGGGACAGCGGCGCCGGCCTCCCCACCGCCCTGCTGGTCCTCCCGTCGTTCTCGGTGGCCGCCAGCGTGGCCGCCGCCGTGGAGCTGGGGTGCTCGGGGCTGAACCTGCCCCTGCCCCTGGTGGACGCCGCCGCGGTGGGCGCCGCCCGGGACGCCGGCCTGTCGGTGGCCGCCTGGACGGTGGCCGACCGGGCCGGGCTCGAGGCGGTGCTGGCCGCCGGGGTCGACACGGTGATCACCGACGACGTGGCCATGGCCCGCGCCGCCGTCGACGGCTGAGGGGCCCCGCCCGACGCCGCCGCCCGGCTCTCGGGCGCCGATTGGCTACGGCAGCCCGTTCTTTGGAACAATCCCGGCCATGAACGTCGTCGTCTGTGTGAAGCAGATCCCCGACCCCGCCGCTCCTGCGGCCCTGGATCCGGGGACCAAGAACCTTGTCCGTGACGGGAAGCTCATCCTGGATGACTCCGATGCCTACGGCGTCGAGATGGCCCTCCAGCTGGCCGACGCCGCCGGCGGCGGCGAGGTGACCCTGGTGTCCATGGCGCCCAACGGCGAGACCTCGGGCCTGCGCACGGCGCTGGCCATGGGTGCCGCCAAGGCCATCCTGGTGAGCGACCCGGCCCTGGCCGGCACCGACGCCCTGGGCACGGCCAAGGTCCTGGCCGCCGCCATCAAGCGGGCCGAGCCCGACCTGATCCTGGCGGCCACCGAGTCCTCGGACGGCTACACCGGCACCACCCCGGTCCAGGTCGCCGAGCTGCTCGGCCTCCCCTCGGTCACCTTCGCCAAGAAGGTCGAGGTGGCCGGCTCGTCGGTCAAGGTCGAGCGCCAGACCGAGGCCGGCTACGACGAGGTCGAGTGCCCCCTTCCCGCCGTGGTCACCGTGACCGCCGGCGTGGTGGAGCCCCGCTACCCGTCCTTCAAGGGGATCATGGCGGCCAAGTCCAAGCCGGTCGAGACCCTGTCGGTGGGCGACCTGGGCCTCGATGGCGGCCAGGTCGGCGCAGCCGGCGCCCGCCAGGAGGTCACCAACGTGGCTCCGGCCGAGGCCCGGGCCGCCGGTGAGATCGTCGTAGACGAGGGCGAGGGCCACCTGCGGGTCATCGAGTTCCTCGAGCAGCTGAAGGTCCTCTAGGACCCGGCCACCGCCACCCGCACGGATCGAACAGGAAGAGAACGCACATGAGCATCGCCAAGATCTGGGTCGTCGTGGAGGTTGCCGATGGCGCCCCCACCACCACCTCCCTCGAGCTCCTCAGCCACGCCCGCACCCTGGGCGGCACCGTCGAGGCCGTCGTCTGGGGCGACGGCGCGTCGGCAGCCGGCACCATCGGCGAGTACGGCGCCACCACCGTCCACGACGTCGGTGACCTCGGCGGCGCCCTGCCGGGCTCGCCGGTGGCCGCAGCCATCGCCCAGGCCGTGGCCGGCGGCACCGGGCCCGACGCCCTGCTGCTGCCCGCCACCTACGACGGCCGGGACATCGCCGGGCGCCTGTCGGCCCGCATCGACCGCCCGGTGCTGACCAACGTGGTCGACCTGACCGAGGCCGACGGCGGCCTGGTCAGCCAGCACGCCATCTTCGGCGGGACCGAGGTCCTGACTGCCCGCTTCACCGGTGAGGGCCCGGGCATCTTCGTGATCCGGGCCAAGTCCTTCCCGGCCGAGCCGTCCGGCGGCGCAGCGGCGGCCGTGTCGGCCCTGGCCGCCCCGGACACCGGCGCCACCAACGCAGCGCGCATCGTGGCCCGCCACGTCGAGGAGCGGACCGGTCCGAAGCTGGACGAGGCCGACGTGGTCGTCTCCGGCGGCCGCGGCCTGGGCGAGAAGGAGCAGTACGCCATGGTCGAGCAGCTGGCCGGCCTCCTCCACGGGGCCGCCGGCGCCAGCCGGGCCATCGTGGACGCCGGCTGGGTGCCGTACTCGCACCAGGTCGGCCAGACCGGCAAGACGGTGAAGCCCACCGTCTACCTGGCCTGCGGCATCTCGGGCGCCACCCAGCACATGGTGGGCATGAAGAATTCCAAGAACATCGTGGCCATCAACAAGGACCAGGACGCCCCCATCTTCCAGGTGGCCGACCTGGGCATCGTCGGCGACGTCCACAAGGTGGTCCCGGCCCTGATCCAGGCCATCCAGGCCCGGGGCTGACCCCCGGCACCGTCCGACCGGCACCGTCCGGCCCGGGCGGGACATGATCCGAACCACGACCTGCGGCCCGCCCGCAGGTCGTGGCGCGTCCGGGGCCGCACGAGCCGCACCCGGGCCTGCGCCATCCCATCGGGGCCCCCGCCCCCGGCGGTAGTGTCCGCCCCGGTGCGCCTAGCGCGCCGCTACCGCCCACCCACCGCAGCCCGCCACCGCCGACCGGGACGCCCGCCGGGTCCCGCCCAGCCGAACGACGACCCCGTGCTCTTCCCCACCATCGACTTCGCCATCTTCTTCGCCGTGGTCTTCACGGTGCAGTGGCTGCTGGTGCCCTATGCCGGGCCGTGGAAGGGCTTCATGGTGGCGGCCAGCTACCTCTTCTACGCCTGGTGGGACTGGCGGTTCATCTTCCTCCTGGCCGGAGCCACGGCCATCGCCGGCATCGGGGGCCGCCGGGTGGCCGCCGCCCACGGGACCCGGCGCCGGGTCGAGCTGTGGGCCGCCGTGGGCCTCCTGCTCGGCCTGCTGGCCTTCTTCAAGTACTACGGCTTCGTCGCCATCAACCTGGACAACCTGACCCACGCCCTCGGTCTCGGGCGGCCCCTCCCGCTCATCGTGGTGACCCTCCCGGTGGGGATCTCGTTCTTCACCTTCATGGCCATCAGCTACGTGGTGGACATCCACCGGGGCGTGCTGCGGCCGGCCCGGGGCATTGACCTCACCCTCTACCTCTCGTTCTTCCCCCACCTGGTGGCCGGCCCCATCGTCCGCGGCACTGAGCTGCTCCCGCAGATCCGGCGGATGCGCAACGCCGACGACGTCCACTACGTCGAGGCGTTCTGGCTGATCACCGCCGGCCTGGCCAAGAAGGTCGTCCTCTCCTCCTACCTCTCGGTCTACGTGGTCGACCCGGTGTTCGCCGACCCCCACCAGCACTCCGCCCTCGAGGTCCTGGTGGCCATCTGGGGCTACGCCGTGCAGATCTACGCCGACTTCAGCGGGTACACCGACATCGCCATCGGCCTGGCCCTGCTGCTGGGCTTCCGCTTCCCGGTCAACTTCAAGCGCCCGTATGCGGCCATCGACCTGCAGGACTTCTGGCGGCGGTGGCACATCACGCTGTCGTTCTGGCTGCGGGACTACCTCTACATCCCCCTGGGGGGCAATCGGGGGAGCGAGCGCCGGGTCGCCTTCAACATCCTGGTCACCATGCTCCTGGGCGGGCTGTGGCACGGGGCGTCGTGGACCTTCGTCTTCTGGGGCGCCTACCACGGGGTGGGCCAGATCATCGGCCGCAAGCGGCGGGCCGCCCGGGTGGCCGCCGGCCGCTCGCCCGACCCGGTGGGCCGCCGCCAGGTGGCCTGGGCCCGGTTCGTCACCTTCCAGGTGGTCTGCCTGGGCTGGCTGTTCTTCCGGGCCGACACCGTGGGCAGCGCGCTGGCCATGCTCAGCCGCCTGGTGACCGGGTGGGGTCAGGCCTCACCGCTGGTGACCCCGCTGGCCCTCCTGGCCATCGCCGCCGGCATCGCCAGCCAGTACCTGCCGGACGGGTTCGTCGGCCGCATCGAGCAGTTCTTCGCCGACCGCCGCCCGGTGGTGCAGGGGGGCATACTGGGCCTGGCCCTGCTCGGCATCACCACGCTCGGCCCCCAGGGCGTCGCCCCCTTCATCTACTACCGCTTCTGACCCGGACCCGTGCCCCCCGCTCCGCCAACGCCTCCCGAGGACCTTCCCCCGAGGCCGACACCCCCGGAGGGGCCGACGTCGCCCCTGAGATGGCGGTCGACACGGCGCCCGGCACGCCTCGTGGTGGGACGCCCGGAGGAGGCCCGGACCGGCGACCCGGCGGACGCGAGACGACGCCGTCGGCGGCCGACCGCTCCCACTGGCAGAACCTGCCGTTCCCCGGCGCCCGCTGGACCCGGGTGCTCGGGGTGGGCGCCCTGTGCTTCGCCATCTGGTTCCTGCTGGACGCCCCGAGCCTCCAGCGCTCGGCCCAGGCGTCGCCCATCGGGGTCCGGCGGACCGTCTCGCTCGACGTGGTGGGCCCCTTCGCTGCGCTCAGCCGCACGGTGGGCCTCTCGAACGCCGTGGGGTGGACCAACGCCGCCCTGGGCCGCTCGTCGGCGGGGGCGGGGCCGGCCCTGGCCAAGCTGAAGAAGCGTCCGGTGCCGACCACCACCACCGTGCCTGCCGCCGGGGCCGCCGCCACCACCACGACCACCACCTTCCCGCTGCTCAACACCCGTCCGACGGCCGCCGCCCCGCTCAAGGTCCTGATCATCGGCGACTCGGTCGGCATCGACCTGGGCCAGGAGTTGGTGAGCACCCTGGGCACCACGGGGAACGTCTCGACCTACCTCGACGGCCGGGTCGACACCGGCCTGACCCGCCCCGACTACTTCAACTGGCCGGCCGAGCTGGGCATCGACCTGGCCAACCAGCAGCCCCAGCTGGTGGTGGTGATGATGGGGGCCAACGACCCCCAGGGGCTGGTGGAAGGGGGCACCACCTACCAGTTCGGCACCCCGGGGTGGAACGACGCCTACAGCCGCCGGGTGGGCGCCATCCTCGACCAGGCCCACGCCGCCGGCGCCCGGGTCCTGTGGGTGGGCATGCCGCCGATGGCCTCGGCCGAGCTCGACCAGAAGCTCCAGGTGGTCAACTCCCTGGTCCAGGGCCAGGTGGCCCAGCGCCGGCCCTATGCGGCCTACCTGTCGTCGGCTCCCGCCCTGGGCGACGCCCAGGGCCGCTACACGGCCTTCGTCACCAACCCCGGGGGGGCGGTCATCACCATCCGCACGCCTGACGGGATCCATGTGACCCCTGGCGGCGGCCAGCGCCTGGCCGATGCCGTGGTGAAGGCCATGGGCACGCAGTTCGGGATCCAGCTCAACCCCTGAGCCCCTGGGGTTTCCCCGGCCCGTGACCGGTCAGACGAGCGGCCAGGGGTAGGGAGGATGGCCGTCGGCCGGCTCGGGGAAGGTGCCCTCCTCCACCAAGCGGGCCGCCCGGGCCAGCAGGGCCCCGATCTCGGTCCCGGACAGCAGGGCCTCGAGGCCGGCCGGGGGGCCGGCGGCCAGGAGGGCGTCGACGTCGGCCAGCAGGCCGGCCGGGACCGGCTCCCCCTCGAAGTCCCAGATGACCGTCCGGAGCTTGTGTTGGGGGTGGAAGCACAGGCCCTGGTCGATGCCCCACAGGTGGCCGTCCGGGCCGGCCAGGACGTGGCCGCTCTTGCGGTCGGCGTTGTTGGCCAGCACGTCGAAGGCGCAGATGGTCCGGAGCCGGTCCTCGGTCCCACCGGCCTCGAAGAGGGTGAAGTAGTGCTGCTCGTAGTCGGCCTCGATGAAGAGCTGCAGGGAGCCGGGCCCGAAGGGTGCGTCCTCCCGCAGGACCGTCGGCGGCACCACGGCCCAGCCCAGGGCGTCGGAGAGCACGGCGGCCGCCACCTCCCGCCGGTAGAGGCCGTCCGGGAAGTCCCACAGGGCCTGCTCCCCCCGGTGGGGCTTGTAGACCGCTTGGAGGACGGGGCCGGCCGCCTCGTCCCCATCGGCAGCGGCGTCGTCATCGCTGTCCACGAGCGTCACCAGGAAGGTGAGGTTGGAGCTCCACGGCATCCGGCCCTCGATGCGGACCTCGCCGGCCAGCAGGAGCTCGGGCACCGTCTCCAGGGCGGGCCCCTGGTCGGGGCGCCAGCCGCTCAGGTGACCGGAGGACGGTGGCCGTTGGTCCGCGGGCATTCGTGGCCGGAGGGATCGAGCGCCGAGCCGCACAGCGGGCACGGCGCCCGGCCCGACTCGACGAGCCGGGTGGCTCGGATGGCGAAGGCGGCGGCCTGCTCCCGGGTGACCGAGAGCCGGGCGATGGCGCCGATCTCGCCCTCGAGGACGAGCTCCTCGACGACCAGGACCACGCGGTCGTCGGCCTCGTCGTAGGAGACGCCGATGGTGCCCACCGGCCAGGCCGGCTCGGCGGGCTCCTCGAGGTCGAGGTCCTCGGGAAGATGGCCCGGACGGGCCTGGTCCTTCACCACCCGGCTGAGCAGGTCCGACAGGGCGGACACCTGCTGCTTCTCCATCTTCAGGGTGAGCAGGGTCGGACCTTGGCGGGCCTGGAGGAGGAAGAGGCGCTGGCCCACGGGGCCGACGGTGCCCACGGTGAGGCGCTCGGGTTGGAGGTCGTAGCCGTCGCTCATGGGGACTCCTGCAGCTTGTCGGGGACCGGGCGGCGCCCTGCGGCCCGCCGGACGGTGCTCATGCGAAGGCCAGGGCGTTCAGCGACGCCGTCGAGTTCACGGTCAGGACGAAGGGCCCGCCGGCCGTGTAGGCCAGGGCCGAGACCGAGCACGGGGCCACGGTGAGCCGCTGGAACAGGTCGAGGGGCGTGCCGGCGGCCTGGGCGAGCACGGCCTTGATGGGATCGGCGTGGGAGACGGCCACGACCGTCTCGCCGGGGTGGCGGGCGGCCAGGGCGGCCAGGGTCTGGGTCATGCGGGTCTGCATCTCCAGGAACGACTCGCCCCCGGGGAAGCGGAAGCCGCTGGGGTTGCGCTGCACGGTCGTCCACTCGGGCAGCTTGGCCAGGTCGGCCAGCTTCCGGCCGGTCCACTCGCCGAAGTCGCACTCCAGGAGCCCCCGCTCGGTGCGGACCCGGAGCCCGAGGGCCCGGGCGATGGGCCGGGCCGTCTCCGCCGTCCGCTCCAGGGGCGAGGCGTAGACGGCGGTGGGCGCCGCACCCGGCCCGTCCGATCCGTCCGGCCGGACGGCCAGCTCGGCGATCCGTCCGGCCACCGTCTCGGCCTGGGCGAGGCCCTCCTCGCTCAGGTGGAGGTTCGGCGCCCGGCCCGGGAGCACCTGCCCGGTGGTCGGGGTCTTCCCGTGGCGCACCAGGAGGAGCACCGTGGGACGGGGGTGGGTGCCCGCCGTGGCCGTGGACGCCTTCGGCGTCCGGCGCCGTGCCGTGGAGGTGGTCTTGGCGGTGCGGGCCACGGTTGCTCACCGTACTCGCTCGGGGCTCGGGGGCCGCCGGTCGTGGCCCGGCCCGATGCTGTTCAGGCCGGACGCTGTTCAGGCCGGACGCTGTTCAGGCCGGACGCTGTTCAGGCCCGATGCTGTTCAGGCCGGACGCTGGTCAGGCCGGATCGGGCAGGCGGCCGGGCATGGGCACGGCCGTGGCCGGCCACCGCCGCCGGCTCACCTGGGCCAGTCGGCGCAGGAGGGCGATGGCTCCGGGGTCGTCGTCGCCGGGCCGGGTCTCGACGGCCCCGCCGGCGATCATGGCCTCGAGCAGCTCCCGGCCCTTGTCGGTCCGGACGATGGTCAGGGTCCAGTCGTCCGAGGCCCCGATGCCCCCGGTCGAGATGTCGGCGTGCTCGGCGGCGAAGTCCGGGCACGAGGTGCACCCCTCGCGGGTCCAGGCGTGGGCCTCCTTGAGGGGGATCTCATGGAAGGCGCCGTCCTTGGTCCACACCTGGAAGACGCCCTTGATGTTCATCTTGGCGATGTCGGCCCGGGCGATCCCGTAGCGGGCCTCGAACAGCTCGGGGAAGATCGCGTCGTCGAACGTCTTCGAGCACAGCAGCCCGATGGTGAGCGACAGCCGCCGGGCGATCTTGCCGGCCTTGCGGGTCTGCATCACGGCCGGAGCCGAGGCCTGGCACCCCATGCCCACCAGGGCGATCCGCTCGGCGCCGGCCTCGATGGCCTGGGGGTAGGCCAACGTGTTGGCCGAGTACGTGTAGCGGGAGCCGGCGGTGCCCAGGACCTCCTCTCGGGTGCGAGCCACCGCAGGCACGGCCTTCCAGGTGCTGCCATCGCCCTCGAGGCCCGAGACCAGGGCGGCGTCGATGACGTCGTGCTCGAGAGCCCAGATCAGGAGGGCCGACACCAGGCCGCCGTCCTGGCCGGCCCCGTGGACGTCCGGGTCGGTGGCCCGCACCAGGAGCACGTCGGAGGTGATGCCGGCGACCTCGTCGGCCGTGCGCTCCCGGCCGTGCAGGTGGGTGTCGATCTCCGGCTCCCACAGGCGGAAACGCGGGCAGGCCCGGGTACACAGGGTGCAGCCCTTGTCGCCGTGGGTGCAGCCGTCGGGACCACCGTCGGCGTCGATGTGGAACGGCTTATAGCGGCCGCCGGTGTCGTCGTAGGAGAGGACGTCGTGGGGGCAGGCGATCACGCAGGCGGCGCACCCGGTGCACAGGCCCGACGTGACGACCTCGGTGCGCAGCTCGGACCAGTGCGGCTTCTCGGGCGGCATGGGCTCACCCTACCGGCAGGGGTGCCCGTCCCCGGGTGTTCGTCGCTGTCGGCCGGATGTCGGCGGTGCCGACCCGCACGACGCCTCGCTACCCTCGTCGGCGTGCCGGAGCTGCCCGAGGTCGAGTCGTACCGCCAGGTGGCCACCCGGGCCGTCGGCCGCCGGATCGTCGCCGTGGACTCACCGGACGCCTGGTTCCTGAAGGGCGGGACCACGGCGGAGGACCTCGACGCGACCCTGGTGGGCGGCCGGTTCACGGCAGCCCGCCGGATCGGGAAGCTGCTCCTTCTCGATGTCGATGGCGACGCTTCCGGGTCCGGGGCCCCGTCGAAGGACGCCCACCCCGTGGTCGGCATCCGCTTCGGCATGACCGGCACCCTCTTGGTGGACGGCATCGACGACGTGGGCCCGCTCCTCTACGGCCCGTCCCGGCGCGATCCGGCCTGGGAGCGGTGGCGGGTGGTCCTGGAGGGTGGCGGCACGCTCGTCGTCCACGATCCCCGCCGGCTGGGCGGGGTCACGCTGGATCCGGACACGACCGGGCTCGGGCCCGATGCGCTCACCGTCGGTTCCGCAGCGTTGCGGACGGCCACGGCGGGTTCGTCGGCACCGCTCAAGGCCGTGCTCCTCGACCAGTCGCGGGTCGCCGGGATCGGCAACCTCATCGCCGATGAGACCCTGTGGCGGGCCGGGCTGTCGCCGCTGCGACCGGCGGCGTCGCTCGCGGCCCCGGAGTCCCGCCGGCTCCACCGCCACCTTCGTGCCACCCTCGCCGACCTGATCCAGCGGGGTGGGTCGCACCGGGGCGACCTCATCGACGAGCGTCATCCCGGCGGGTGCTGCCCCAAGGACGGTGCGCCGCTCCGGCGGGCCACCGTGGGCGGCCGCACGACCTGGTGGTGTCCTGCCCACCAGGTCTGATCTCGGCCACGTGCCGTTCGGTCAGGCCCGTGTGGTCCATCTTTCCGCCGGCATTCTGGGCGTGGAGGCACCTCCGCCCCGACCGGGGCGCCTCACCGTCTCGGGACCGGGTCAGGTGGTCGGTCGATGCCGAGGCCGGGCTCCTGGCCG
>CAXBRB010000016.1:0-21429 GCA_963977795.1 uncultured Acidimicrobiaceae bacterium | reverse complement strand
GGGCGAACACCCCGCTGACGAGGAACGCGGCCAGCACGGGCAAGCCGCCACCACCCCACGTCCGAGCCGTAGAGCGCCCGGTGAGGCGCATGCGCACCTCGACCGCCACGCACACCACGAGCCATGCCCAACACAGCCACGCAGCGATGAGGCCCGCCTGGACCGTCAGGTGGACGGCGACCGTGGCGGGCGACGGTCCCAGGAGACCTCCACCCGTATTCACTTGGACGCTCCGGAGCGGAACCAGCCCGTTCCCCACGAGCCAGACCGGGACGAGGAACACCACGACCGCCAGGATCAGGGACGATCCGGCGCCGACGGCCAGCGAACGCCGTCGGGACTCGCGGGGCACCACCGTCGACCTCATGGCCGCCCCACAGCCACGCCATGGACATCCACCGCCGACGCCGTGGCACGCACGTGGAGCGACGTGATCCCCACCATGCCCAGGATCACCGTCGGCACGGCGTATTCGACGTGCACGGTGACGACACCTCCGGCCACCGAGGCGGTGCCCGGGTGGCCAGCCGCCACGGTGGCCCGTTCGGCTGCCGCCACCGCAGCCACGGGATCGACCTGGACCACACCGGCGCGGAGCTGCGCCATGTCCACGGCCCCCGCACCCGCCCGGGCCGCCTGCTCCGCCTCCACGCCCGCCGCCTGACGGGCCGTGAAGGCGGCGCCGCCGTCGACCACCACGCCCATGAGGACTCCGAACATGGGGAGGAGCAGCACCACCACTGCGGCAAGCGATCCGTCGGCGTCCCACGACCGGTGCCGGAGCATGGGCCGGCGGGTCATCCGACCGACCGGTAGGGATCGAGCGGCGCCACCGCAGTGGCCGAGACCACCGTCGCTCCCGGGAGGCCGGGGAAGGCGAGGTCGGACAGCAGGACGAGGCAGGCCACGTGCACGACGGCCTGGCCACCCGGGACGAATGCGGCGGTGTCGATGACGGTCGACACGCGAGCACAGGTGTGCGTGCGGTCGACCAGGTTGATGACCACGTTCATCGATCCGACCCACTGGGCCGTCTGGACGGTGGGCAGCACCGCCGCCGCCTCCGCCCCCGCTCGAGCGGCCTCCACGACCTGCTGACGCGCCTGCACCACACGACCGAAGACGAGCGCCACCAGGACGACCAGCAGCACGACCGGCGTCAGGACGACCATCTCCACTGTGGCCAACCCGCACTCGCTGCGCCGGGCCCGTCTCACTCCGAGCTCCGGAACTGCTGGATGGTGCCGTTGGCACTGCCGGAGACCGTGAGGGCGAGGCCCGGCACGATCGTCGGGACCCGGGCGGACACCCGGACGACGATGGCGTCCCCGGGCAGGACCGCCGTGGTCACAACTGGGGCACTGACTCCGGAACCCGGTGCCCGGAGGACCTCCTGGGCCCGGGAGACCCCGGCCGCGGCGCCGCCGCCCATCGACCGCGCCACCCTGTCCCCTTCCGATGCGGCAAGTTGAGCGACCTGATCGGCGTGCATCCACAGTGCCGCCTGGATGGCCACCAGGACCAGGAACATGGCGACAGGGACCAGGAGCACCGTCTCCACGAGCGCTGTGCCGCTGTCCGACCAGGACCGTCCGGACCGCCAGGACCGCCAGGACCGCCAGGTCAGTTCAGGTTGATCGAGTTGGCCTTGGCCGTCACCTTGGCCACGATGATGGCGCCCACTCCCAGCGCCAGCGCAGCGAAGATCGCAGTGAGGATCACCTTCTCCACGACCGAGCCGGACTGGTCCCATCCGCCAGCCACCCGGCAACGCTCCTTTGCGTACTCCCAGAGCATGATGATCTCGAACGGGGACATGGTGATACCTCCTGTGGGTCGTGTGATTCTCCTGATGGTCAGGTCGTGTGCCGGTGGTGTCGCGGTCGGGGCGGCTCCTCGCGCCGGACGTCGCACGCGGCCCGGCGCAACCCGCCCGACCTCGTGCCGCAGCGGACGATGCACGGGGCCACCTCATGCGAACCCGCCGAGGATCCGCTGGAAAGCCGGGAAGCCGAGGAAGACGAGGAAGCCGACGAGGAGCAGCGCTCCCGGGAGGAACAGCCGCTCGGTGACCGTGTTGGCCGCCGATTCGGCGTCGGCCTGCGCGTGGCGGCGCATGGCAGCGCTGCGCGACTCGAGCGCCTGCCGGATGCGCGTCCCCTCGGTCCCCGCCAGACGGACGACACCGGCCAGGTCCACGAGCTCGACCACGCCGATGGCGGTTCCCAGCGACGACAGGGCGTCCCACGACGGGCTGCCCGACTCCCGGGCGGTCACCAGGACGGCAGTCATCCGACGGGCGGCCTTGGCCGGACTCACCTGTGCCGCGGCCAGCACCGCCCCGTCGATGCCGACGCCCCCGGCGAGGCCCATCACCACCAGATCGACGAACGATGCGACCACAGCGCGCACATGGCGACGCTCCTCCTCGGCCGCCTGATGGAGAGCACCGAGGATGAGTGCGGCGCCAGCCAAGGGGAGAAGGAGCATCGCCCCGAGGACGATCCCGACCGCCATCGACTGCCCGGCGACCACGAGCAGCAGCCACAGCAACGGCGGACCGAGGATGCCGGCACCCGCCGCCACCACGACCTGTCCGGCCACGAGGTCCCGCGACCTTCCGGTGACGGCCAGATCCTGACCGAGCTGTCGGATCCACCGATGATCGGACCAACGGCTCTCGACGACGACGCGTGCGGGGCGACGTCCAAGCGCCCAGAGGCCGGCCCGCCCCTCATCTGGTGCTGCACGGCCGTCAGGGTGCGCCGAACCTCCGGTCCGCTGCCAAGCCGTCAGCACCGTCGCCAGGGTTGGGGTCGGTGTGCGCAGCCCGTGCACCACGCCGACCACGCCGATCCCGACCAGCAGCCCGAGCAGCACGACGGCAGTCACCGGACCACCTCCTCCTCACCGAGGAGGCGGACCCCGGCCGGCGGGCGGGCCAGAACCACCATCAGCCAGATCCCGGCGGCGTAGAGCCCGGCGACGACGAGAAGCACGACCTGCCCGCCAGGCGAGGCATAGGGAGCCAGGTAGGAGCGGGCGGTGACGGCGAGGAGCCCAGCGAATGCCAGGGAGAACAGGACGACCGTGCGGATGCCGCTGCGCACCGATGCACGGCTGGTCTCGACCCGGAGCCGCAGGGCCACCTCCTCGCGCGTCGAGACCGCCAGCGCAGCCAGCATGTCGCCGAGCCGCTGCGCCCGGGCGGAGGTCGCCAACAGGAGGGCGCACACCACGCGGTCGGCGCACGGATCGCCCACTGCTGCGGCGAACTCCAACAGGGCGGCACGGGGTTGCCCTCCGGCACGGATCCGACGCGCCAGCTGGCTCAGCTCTCCTCGGATCGGCGCTGGAGCCAGCTCGGCAGTCGCCAACAGCGCCTGACCGAGGCCCGCGGACGCCGCCAGGGTTCCGTGCAGCATCTCCGTCCACGTCGCCACGGCCTCGAGCACGTCGACCGACGCCGTCCGACGAGTTGCACGGAGGACTTCAGGGACCCCCCACGCTGCTGCCGCCGCCACCGGAGCCGCAGCGGGCCAGCCAGAGACGGCCCACGCAGTCAGGCCGACAGCCATCGGGGGCACCGCCGCCGCCGGGCGCCACCTGCGATGTGGCAGGTGGCCGCGGATCTTGCGCCCGCCGAGCGAAGCATCCGATCGGCTGCCGAGGTGGCCGGTCGACGCCGCCAGAGCGGCCAGCAGGCCGCATGCGGTGGCGGCACCGAGCGCGGCTGCCAGTGCCGTCTTCCCGATCACCACACGACCGCCGGGGCCGTTGACGCCGGGTCATACCCGAAGCGACACAGCTCGTCCACCGTCTCCGGCCGCAAGGGTGCAGACGGCTGCGCCCGCCGGTCGGGGCCCGGTCGGTAGATCTCGTTGGAGACGATCTGGCTCCCTTCGGCATCCACCACCTCGCGCACGGAAGCCACGAACCGCGCACGCCGCGGCCGGGCCGGGAAGGCGCACGGTCCGGTCCGGTCATCACACGTCGGCCGTGCCGGATCCGGATCTGTCGTGTCGTGCATCTCGGTGTCCAGGTGGACGACGAGGTGGACGGCACCGGCGACGAGCAGGTTCGAGGCTTCCAGTGACAGCCGCTCCGGGGCCTGCGCAGCGTACGAGGCGATCCGACGGAACGCCCCGGCTGACGACTCGGCGTGGATCGTGCACATCGACCCCGAGCGTCCCTGGCTCATGGCGTTGAGCATGGGCAGGATCTCGTCGCCGAGGACCTCGCCGACGATGACCCGGTCGGCGTTCATCCGGAGTGCACGACGGACGAGATCAGCCACGGTGATCCTTCCCTCGCCCTCGGTGTTGGCCGGTCGGGCCTCCATGGCCACGAGGTCCGGATGACGGTGCGGGAGGGAGTCGAGGCCGAGCTCGAACGACTGCTCGATGGTCACGATCCGCTCCCGTGGGTGGATCTCGGCGGCGAGGGCCCGCAGCATCGTCGTCTTTCCGGCATTCATGGCACCGGTGACGATGATGTTCTTCCGGGCTCGCACGGCAGCCCCGAGCAGCGAGCGCAGCCCGACATCCATCGCCCCCAGCGCAACGAGGTCGTCGAGATCCAGGTCGGTGAACCGATGGCGACGGATCGAGATGGCCGGGCGTCCGGTCACCGACATCACAGCGGACAGCCGGCTCCCGTCTGGGAGCTGGAGGTCCAGCTCGGGGCGCCCGACATCGAAGCGCCGCTCCGAGAGGCCGAACCGGGCCGCCGCCGACCGGATCACCTCCACGAGTCCGTCATCGTCGTCCGCCACCGGCGATGCCAGCTGCTTCGACCCGTCGGCCCTCGTGACCCACGGCCGGTCACACCCGTTGACGTCGACGTTCTCCACGTCCGGATCGTCGATGAGCCGCTGGAGCCGGCCCAGCCCGAACAGTGCGTCCAGCACCGACGTCACCAGGCGCTCCTCATCATCGACCGTGAGCCGTGCTGTCTCTCGTGCCCCCACATCCAGGCCGTCGGTGGCGCTGCCGGGCCCGTGCTCCCAGTGCGGAGCGCCCACCGTGCGATCGAGGTGGACGTAGAGGCGCTGGCGCGCATACTCCCGACGGTCATCTCCGGTGAGGCCCGCTGCGCCGGGGCTCGCCAGGTCCTCTGCCACCTGCTGGCGGATCCGATCGACGAGGTCCTCGATCATCGACCGCTCCGGTCATCATCGGCATACCCGTTGCGACCACTGGTCCATGCCTGAGGCGCAAGGATCCGGAGTGGAGCCGTCGAGGCGGTGGTCCGGGGGCTGTGCGCAGCGACGGACGGGCCATGACTGGACCGGTCAGCCGGTGGAGCGGAGTCGGCGCACCCCGCGAGCTCTGCGTCGAGCTCGGATGCCAGGTGGCAGGCCACGGCCAACAGGCCGGAACCGAACAGTCGGCCGGTCCGCCCGCCGGACCCTCCGGCGACCGCCGCCGCCCGCGGATCCGAGGGGACGTGGGCCAGCACCCTGATTTCGGTGAACTTCGCCACCTCGTCGAGGGGACGGGTCCGCCCGACGACGACGGCAGCCACCGATCCACCGGTCACCGTGCGCAACCACTCGCCATGCGCACGAAGATGGAGGAGATCGGCGGCTGATCCGCGCGCGACCACGAGGGTCAGCCGGCACGCCGTCATCCACCCATCGACCTCGGAACCAGGGCGGACACGGCCAAGGTCCAGGATGTTCACCGTGTCGTCCACCGTCGACCACAAAGGGAGCGTCACGGGATCGTCCGCGGTCGGCACGTCGCTGCCACGTCCGGCGACCAGGACGTCCAGTCCGCCCGGCAGGCGCTGGAGGTGCTCGTCCAGCGAGACCGAAGCGCCGGCACGCCGAGCAGCCGACCGCACCGACTGCCAGCCCACTCCCGCTGCCAGGCCGAACCGGCCGGCGATGTCACCGCCTGCCGGATCCGCCTCGACCACGATCGCCCGTCGACCCGACTCCCTCGGCCAGGAGCCGGCCAGAAGGGTGGCGAGCGTGGTGACCCCGGGCGAGCCCTTGATCGAGCACAGGGCAATGGCGGTCATGCCGACGCCTCCGCACCTGATCCCGGGGACATCGGGGAGGTGGCTCCCCCGGCCAACGCGCTCGAGGTGGCGGCCGATGCGGAGGCAGGCAGAAGCACGAGGCTCACCTGCCCGCCCGACGCAGCCACTGCGATGGACCCTGCGGCTGCGACAGGGACCGACAGCCCCACCAGGAGTGCCGGGCCGCCCGAGTTGGGCTGCTGACTCTGCGCGGAGTAGACGGTCGCCCGGGATGCCAGGGTCACGACGGGCACCGCTCCGACGGCGCCCGGATCGACTCCAGCCATGGGGAGGGCGAGCGGGGTGCCACTCGGTCCTCCGGTCTCGACCACCATGACCTGCTCGCCCGGGACCAGTCCCGTCGGTGGGTACTCGCCGGCCTTCAAGGCGACGCCCACCACGGCGGCACCTGAGGCCAGGACGGTGCTGCCATCCAGGTCCGATGGCACCACCAGCGATCCGGACGTCACCGCCACCGCAACCCGGTGCCCGACCACAGACCTCGCCTGGTCGGCCGGGATGGTGGCGACACCTGCGGGGACGGCAACATCGACGGCGCGGAGATCGGCGACGGCGACCAGATGGCCCTGGGGCATCGACCGTGCTGCGACAAGGACCGGAGCGGTGCGACGGGCCGAGGAGTAGAGCGAGGTGAACGCCACCACGGAGAGGCAGACCAACCCGGCTGATGCGAGCGCCACGAGCGGTCGGCGACCGGCGACGCCGCCGCGCATGCGGCCGGGAGCCGACGACCGCAACGTCGGCCGACGGACCTCAGGAGCCGCCGGATCGCCCAGATGTCCGTGATCGTCCACGCCGGAACGCAGGGGCGGGATCCGGGTCACCGGGGCCAGCTCCGTGCAGCAGCCACGGGCGACCCTGCCAGGATCCCGATGCTCTCGACCTGCTCGACGCGGAGCGGCACCCACGCTGAGGTCTCCAGTCCGGGAAGCGGCCCCCCGCCGGCGACTCCTTGCGACGTCCAACGGACCGCCCACTGCACGACCGCTCGGAGGCGGTACACCGCACCATCGGCCGAGCCGTCTGGCGACCACTGGCCGATCGAGGTGCGGCGATAGCGATGGGAGCAGCCAGGCGCCGATGCCGTCGTCGCCTGCACGGCCGGGAAGGCCTCGCCCGGACCGTCGCACCGCACGGTGGCACCGTCACCGGTCGACCAGATGACGGCCACCGGGGTGGCCACAGCGGTCGCCGCGACGGGACCCGCTACTGCCGTCACCGACACGGCGTGCCAGAGGGCAGGATCGATCCACAGCCACGTGTCGAGGTTGACGACGGAGGTTCCCGCCGGGTTGGTCCGGATGGACGGGGTCGGAAGCGTCATCGATCGCTCGGCCTGCAGGGCCAGCACGCTCGGATCGACCCCCGGCGTCGCCGGGGCGGGACCGACGCTGGTGATCCACGACGTCCGGGTGACCTGGACGCCGGTCGCGCCGTCGGTGCAGGTCACCGAGTACCAGGCGCCCGGGAGGGGGCCGCCGGCTGGCATCCCGCCTTCGTTGTTGAGCGCCAGGTATGTCGAGGTGCACGCCCACCGGCCTCCGGCGCCTCCGTTCCCCACAGGCACACCGCCGGAGGACGGCGCGCCGCTTCCCGGGGCGCCCGTGCCCCACCCGGCGCCGACCGACACCGTCCCGCCACCACTTGACGCACCTGTTGCATCAGCTCCGGCCATCGGCGGCGCTCCTGGCACCACGAGCTGGACACCGACGCCGACAATCACGCCACCGATGCATCCGGCGGAGGCAACGAGCTGACGCAGCCAGCCGACATGCATGCGGCGGACATGCCCATCCCCGCACTTGTAGCGGGCCGGGCCACTCGGGAGGAGTGCGCCACGGGCATCAGGAGGGGCGGAGCGTCCTCGTTCGACTTCTTCGTGGAGCGGTTCCATGGGTCCGGCACCATAAAGATCGGCTCGCTCCGCGTGAAGGAACGTTGCACTCGGTGTGCAAGAAGTTGGCGAGCAGGATGGTTGCCAGGACCACCAATGCACTCGGCGGAGCGTTCGGTCGCACGGATCGACGGACATGCCCGGAGAATCCCGCTCTGCGCTTGCCGGTGACCTGCCAGAAGACCTTGCCGGAGTGCGACGTCACGCCGCATCGGACGCCGGCCGGATCAGCGGCGCACCCCACAACCAGGAAGTTCAGTTCGGCCCCGGCGCCGCAGCGCATCCGCCGCACTCAGGTGGCACCGTTCGGTCCCCCGGTGGTCATCCGACAAGACGGCTTCCCGCGGCGGGCGCGCAGGCCTTGAGTCAGACCCGAACACGAGGTTGCCAGGCACCGGCGCCCACCGCACCGAGGGGTGAGTGACTTGCCACTTGGAGTCGCACTGTCTTCGTCACGCACCCTCACCCGGAACGTCGCGGTAGGGCAACCGGGACGGGATGCCGTGTGCCTCCGATCCGGATGGCCGGGGAGGGGTTGCCCGGCGGCAGACGTCGGCGGGACTAGCCGGACGTCGATGCGTCAGGCGATCCGACCGGCTCTGCCGGCTCCCCGTCCGACTCCATTCCGGCCACGATCTTGGCGCTCATCTTCACGGCCTTGACCGCACCGGTGGCCCCGGCCTGGAGCACGATGGCGATCACCAGCAGCACGATGGCCAGGTAGCGCAGGACGTGCGAGCCGATCATCAGGATGGCCAGCCGGCCGAGCAGGTACGACGGCGAGCAGATGATGGCCCCGACAGCCCCGCCCACGGCCGAGGCCGTGAGCTTGTCCCGTCGGCTCTGCTCCGAGCGGAGGCCCAGCAGCCGGGACGGGACGGCCACATAGGCGAACATCATGAGGGCGAGGGTGATGCCCAGGGTGAGGCCGAACCAGCGCTTCCCCCACCGGTCGACCACCACCATGGCGAAGGCCAGCAGGAGACCGATGCCGATCCCCCAGGCCAGGATGGTCCGCAGGTGCTCCCGGGCCTGGGCGAAGGCCGGACGGATCTCCGGCGCGCCCTTGGTGGCCACAGCGAAGCCGAAGACGGCGTTCAGGAAGAACGCCCCGGCCGTCAAGGCCACGATGAGCGCCCCGAGCAGGAGGACCGCCGGCCCCCGGAGCCTGAGGAAGCTGTGGTCGTGCACGACGTGCATCTTGAAGTCCATCAGGGCGACCCAGATCCACATGGCGGGAAGGATCTGGACCAGGGTGAGGCGCCAGTTGATGAAGAGCAGCTTGACGCCCTGGAAGAGCATGACGAAGCCGCTGACCAGCAGGGCCAGCGGGGCCAGCCACCGGCTCCGGGCGCTGAGGTCCAGCACCGCCCGCTCCACCATCTCGTCGTCCCCCTGACGGATGGCGTCGACGAGGTGTCGGATCAGCGTCCCGACGGCCTCCCGGCGCGAGCGTCGGCCCGGAGGCGGCGCCGCGGACGTGCTGCCGGCCGGCGCGTCGGAGGAGGACATGGGTCCAGGCTAACCACATCGCCCAGGTCTGCCCCCGACGGTCCGCCGCGCCACCGTCCCATCCCGGGCTGGCACACTGTCACCCCATGGCAGCCCAGTTCATCTACACCATGCGCGATCTGCGCCGCTTCTACCCGCCGGACCGGGAGGTCCTGAAGGGCATCAACCTCTCCTTCTACCCGGGCGCCAAGATCGGGGTCATCGGCGGCAACGGCTCAGGCAAGTCGTCGCTCCTCCGGATCATGGCCGGCCTCGACGACGGCTTCACCGGTGAGGCGCGCCTGACCCCGGGGTTCACCGTGGGCTACCTGGCCCAGGAGCCGGAGCTCGATCCGGCCAAGGACGTCCTCGGAAACGTGTCCGACGGCGTCGGCGAGGCCAAGGCCCTGGTCGACCGCTTCAACGAGGTCTGCGCCGCCATGGGCGACCCCGACGCCGACTTCGACAAGCTCCTGGCCGAGCAGGCTGAGCTGCAGGACAAGATCGATGCCGCCGGAGCCTGGGACCTCGAGCGGACCTTCGAGATCGCCATGGACGCCCTTCGCTGCCCTCCCGGCGACGCCGACGTCACCACCCTCTCGGGCGGCGAGCGGCGGCGGGTGGCGCTGTGCCGCCTCCTCCTCTCCAAGCCCGACCTGCTCCTCCTCGACGAGCCGACCAACCACCTCGACGCCGAGTCGGTGGCGTGGCTCGAGCGCACCCTCCAGGACTACCCGGGCACCGTCGTCGCCGTCACCCACGACCGGTACTTCCTCGACAACGTGGCCGGCTGGATCCTCGAGCTCGACCGGGGTGCCGGGATCCCGTGGGAGGGCAACTACTCCTCGTGGCTCGAGCAGAAGCAGGACCGGCTCGACCGCGAGCAGCGTGCCGACCGCAGCCGCCAGGACGCGCTGCAGCGGGAGCTCGAGTGGATCCGAATGTCCCCCCGGGCCCGCCAGTCCAAGGGCAAGGCGCGGATCAATGCCTACAACGAGCTCGTCGCCGAGGCCGAGGCGGCCGAGAAGCGGGCCGACCGGCTGGAGATCACCATCCCGGCCGGCCCCCGCCTGGGCGACCGGGTCGTCGACGCTGACCACCTCGCCAAGGGCTACGGCGACCGCCTGCTCATCGACGACCTCTCCTTCCTCCTCCCCCCCGGCGGCATCGTGGGCGTCATCGGACCCAACGGCGCCGGCAAGACCACGCTCTTCCGCATGATCGTCGGCCAGGAGCAGCCCGACGGCGGCACCCTCGAAGTGGGGCCCACGGTCCAGCTGGCCTATGTGGACCAGTCGCGCGACGACCTCGACCCGGAGGCCACGGTCTACGAGGAGATCACCGGCGGGGTCGACCACATGGTGGTCGGCGGCCGGGAGATCCACGGCCGGGCCTACGTGGCCAGCTTCGGCTTCACCGGGAGCGACCAGCAGAAGAAGGTCGGCCAGCTCTCCGGCGGCGAGCGGAACCGGGTGCAGCTGGCCAAGGTCCTCACCGCCGGCGGGAACGTCCTCCTCCTCGACGAGCCCACCAACGACCTCGACGTGGACACCCTGCGGGCCCTCGAGGAGGGACTGCTGAGCTTCCCGGGCTGTGCGGTGGTGGTCAGCCACGACCGCTGGTTCCTCGACCGGATCGCCACCCATGTGCTGGCCTTCGAAGGCGACTCCGAGGTCCGCTGGTTCGAGGGGAACTTCAGCGACTACGAGGCCGACCGCAAGAAGCGCCTCGGTGTCGACGCCGACCAGCCGCACCGCATCAAGTACAAGCCGCTGGTCCGGGGCTGACCGTCCGCGTGCCCACCTCCCCGCCGGAACGGACGTTCGCCAGCGACAACTGGTCCGGCGTCCATCCCGAGGTCATGGCGGCCATCGTGGCCGCCAACATCGGGCACGCCCCTTCCTACGGCGCCGACCCGCTGACGGCCGAGGCCGTCGCCCTGTTCCGCCGGGAGTTCGGCCCGGACGCCGAGGTCTACCTGGCGTTCAACGGCACCGGTGCCAACGTGGTCGGCCTCCAGTCCCTCCTCCGCCCCCACGAAGCGGTCATCTGCGCATCGGGCGCCCACATCGCCGTCGACGAGTGCGGCGCCCCCGAGCGGTTCCTCGGATCGAAGCTGGTGACGGTGGACTGCCCCGACGGGAAGCTCACCCCCGACCTGGCCCAACGGGTGCTCACCGGTGTGGGAGACGAGCACCACGTCCAGACCCGTGTCGTCTCCGTCACCCAGAGCACGGAGCTGGGCACGTGCTACTCCGTCGAAGAGATCAGGACCCTGGCCGACTGGGCCCACGGGAACGGGCTGCTCGTCCACCTGGATGGCGCCCGGATCGCCAACGCCGCCGCCGCCCTCGGTGTCCCGCTCGGTGCGTTCGGCACCTCCGCCGGAGTGGACGTGCTCTCCTTCGGCGGCACCAAGAACGGTGCGCTCGGCGCCGAGGCGGTGGTCACCTTCCGGTCCGACGATGAGACCGGGCTCCGCTTCGTGCGGAAGCAGTCCATGCAGCTCGCCTCCAAGATGCGCTTCGCCGCCGCCCAGTTCGTGGCCCTGCTGACCGACGGCCTGTGGGAGCGGAACGCCGCCCACGCCAACGCCATGGCCAGCCGCCTGGGCGAGGGGGCTTCGGCCGTCCCGGGCGTACGGCTGGCCCATCCGGTCGAGGCCAACGGCGTGTTCGCCGTCCTCCCGGCCGCGGTGACCCAGGCCCTGCAGGTCGACTACCCGTTCTATGTGTGGGACCAGGAGACGGGCGTGGTCCGCTGGATGTGCTCGTTCGACACCACGCCCGAAGATGTGGACGCGCTGGTGGCTCTGCTCGGCCGGCACATGGCCGCCCACGGGTGAGCCGGCCGGTAGTCAGGCACCGGCGGGCGGACGGCCGGGGCCCGGCGGGCCGGCGAACGCCTGGGCCACCGAGACCCAATCCTCGGCCAGGCCGCCCACGACCACCAGCCCGGTGTCGGCCACGTTCCGGCGCTGGGTGACCACCAGGCAGAAGTCGAGCGCAGAACCGGTCACGGTCGCTTCCTCCTGGCCAGGCACCTCCTCGCCCACCGCCCACGTCCACGTGTCGCCCGAGGGCCCCTCGACGGCGACGGTGATCCGACCGGATGGCACGTCTTGTCCGCGGACCACATAGGAGTACGGCCGGGCAGCCACACCGATGTGAGCGACGTGCCGGAGCCGGTCGGTGGGCACACGGTCGGCCCCGAGGGCGTCGACGACATCCTGACCGTGGGCCCAGGTCTCCATGAGCCGGGCCGTGAGGAAGGACCGGGCGCCCATGGACGGGCCGAACCAGGGGATCCGGTCTGTCGGATCGACATCGACGAAGGCGGCAGTCATGCGGCGGTGGGCGTCGTCCCACCAGGCGAGGAGCCCGGCGCCGTCGAGGGCCCGGCCCCGGTCGAGGTGGACGGCCATGGGATCGCCGGTCGACCCCATCAGCTCCTCGGCGAGCGCGGTGAACGCCGCAGGGTCCTCGATGGCGGTGCGGCCGGCATCGTCGAAGTAGGCCAGGTGGCTGATCTGGTCACGCACCATCCACCCTTCGGCCGGCGTCACGGCGTCCCAGGCCGGGTCGGCCGCCCCCAGGCGACCCACGATCGAACGCAGGTCGCCGTACTCGGCGTCGACATCGTCCAGCAGTTCGGAGAGCGCACCCATGGGGCGAGGCTAGGTCGTGGACCCTGCCCTGTCGACGGCCGCTGACGTCGTCGAGGGGTGCCAGGCCGAGCCGTCCGACTCCCGATCCGCCCAGGCGGTCAGATCTCGATCCAGGAGCGCTCGGCGGACACCACCTCGACCTCGGGGTGCGACCACACGAACCGGTCAACGGCGTCGAGCACCTCAGCCACATGCTGCTGGGAACCCGACACGGCGGCGAAGGCCACCTCTGCCCGCTGCCACTGGTCCTGGTGATCCGTCTCGGCGGCGGCCACTCCGTAGCGGGACCGGGCCCCGTCGACCAGGGAGCGGACCACCGAGCGCTTGGCCTTGAGGGAGCGGCTCTCCCGGACCCGAAGGTCCATGGTCAGCATGCAGGCATGCGACACAGGCGCAGGGGCTGCGTGCGTCCCGCTCAGCGGAACGACGACGGGCCGCTCCCCCACTGCGACGTGTCACGGCTGCCGCCGGTCGTGCCAAATCCGCCCGAACCGGTGGTCGCTCCGGAAGACGGCCCGCTCCACCACCCGTCCGAACCGGACGCCGACGGGGCCGTGGATGCGGACGATGGTGCGCCGGCGGACGGAGCCGTCGTGGGCGGCGTCCACATCGACCCCGGCGCCCCCGGGCCGTCAGCATGCCCCGGGCCGTCGACCGGCTCGCCGGACTCGGGCGCCATCACGAAGACCTTCGATGCGGCCACCGATCCGGAGGACGCCGTGCCGAGCACCATGACCCGGGCCCCGACGACGATGGAGGCGAAGGATGCCGACGCTCCGTCGTGGCCGACGTAGACCGTGGAACCGTCCACCGTCACGGTCACCGTGCCGCCATGGAACGACGACACGGTGAAGCTCCCGCTCCCGACCGTCGCCACCGTGCCGGCGGCGGCCGGCGGTGCCATCGGTGCGCCGTGGTCACCGTCGCTGTCCTCATCGCCCGACGGGACGGTGGTCGTGGAGCTGCCGACGGGGCCAGACGGATCGTCGCCGGGGTGCCCGGTGACGATCACCTTGGTGGCCGCAACCGTGCCCCCCGCACGGCTGCCGAGGACGATGACGAACCTGCCCACGGCGACATCCTGGAAGGACGGCGCGGCGACCGCGTCATCGACATAGGCGGTCGAGCCGTCGACCGTGACGGTCGTCGTCGCTCCGCCCTCGCCCGTGATCGTGAAGGACCCCGTGGCCACCGACGCCACGGTCCCCACGGCGGCTGGCGGCGGACCGTCCGTCCACGGCATGTGGCCCCTGCCCTCCATGGCGTGACGCGGGAGACCGATGATCACCTTGTCTGCGGCCACCGATCCCGAGGAGGTCTTGCCGAACACGACGACGAAGGCTCCCACAGTGACGTCGTGGAACGACGGCGCAGCCACCGCCTTGTCGAGGTAGGTCGTGGACCCGTCCACGGTGACCGAGACGGTCGTCCCCTTCCGGGAAGTCACCGTGAACGCATCCGTCCCCACGGAGGCCACCGTGCCGACTGCCGCCGGTGGCGTCGCACCCGGCCACGGGCCCTCGTGGTGGCCGGCCGGCTCCGACGGTGCGGTGACGGCGTTGGCGATGGCCGCGCTCCCCAGGGTCACACCGACGACGAGGCCGATCGCTGCGCCGATCCGCACCATCCGGCTCCGGCGCCGTGACGGCATGACCGCGGGATCCACCGGCGCCAGCTCGGGCACCGTCCTCGGTGTCGCCATCCCCTCGTTCCTCTGCTCCATCGTCGTGCTCCTCATCGTCGTCGGGTGCATGGCAGTCGGGCGGCCCCGAACTCCATGGGTACCGAGCGTTCTGTCGTGCCCGTCGCACCGTGCCCGCCCACCCCGCCGGACGTTGTCACGGCCGCCTGGGACACTCCTGGTGTGGCCCTCATGCTCGCACAGACCGGCACCGGACACCCGGCACCTCGCCCGCTCGGCGACGCGCTCCCGGGGGCTGGGGCCCCCAGCCTCGTCGGCGATGGGGCCGGCGACACCTCTCCCCTCGGCGACATCGTCGCTGACGCCAACGACCGGCTGGCCGAAGTCCTCCGGGACCTCGAGCCGGCCCGGATCACGGGGCCCGACGCCGTGCGGCTCTACTCCTGCCTCGCTGCCGTGGAGCGCCTGGCCGCCGCCGGCCGGACCCTCCTGGCCCCACGGATCGAGGAGTCCGGCGTGTGGCGGGATTCGGGACATCCGAGCCCCGCCTCCCTGCTCGCCACGCTGGAGGGCGTCCCGACGGGTCAGGCCCGTCGCACGCTCGAGGTGGGCCACCGTCTCCACCATCTCCCGGGGACCGAGGACGCCCTCCGCCGGGGTGCCCTCTCGGGCCCGAAGGCGGCAGAGCTCACCGGAGCAGCCATCCTGGACCCCGGCACCGAGCAGGACCTTCTCGCCGGTGCCGGCGAGCAGCCCCTCCAGGAGGTGAAGGAGCGGTGCCGACGGGCCAGGGCAGCGGCGGCCGAGCACGATCCGATCGCCACGACCCGCCGGATCCGAGCCGCCCGCCACTTCACGTCGTGGACCGACGCCGAAGGAGCCTTCTGCTACCAGGGCCGGGACACCGCCGAACGCGGGGCCCGGATGCTCCACCGGATCGAGGCAGTGGCCCGTGGTCTCCGCTCCTCTCGAGGGGTGGCGGTGGGCCCAGACGATGACGCCGCCGGGCCGGTCCCGGGGCGGGCGCACCGCGCCGACGCCTTCTACCTGCTGATGACGCGTGGCCCCTCGGTGCACGAAGACGAGAGCGGCGACGGCGCACCCCGGACGGGACGGCCGCCGCTCTCTGGCGACCGGAGCGGATCGGCCGAGGACCTGATCGACCGGCCACCGACCTGCACCGTCATGGTCCGGGTCGACCTCGACGCCCTGCTGCGCGGCGCCGTCGGACCCGGGGAGATCTGCGAGATCGACGGCCACGGGCCCATCCCCGTGCCGATGGCCCGGGACATGGCCAACGACGCGTTCCTCGCCTATGTCTTCCACCGGGCCGGCGAGATCCGGGCGATCTCACACTTCGGCCGGACGATCAACCGACGACTGCGCACTGCGCTGGTCCACCGGGACCGGACCTGTGTCGTGCCCGGTTGCGACGTGGCCTGGGGACTGGAGATCGACCACGTCGTGCCCTTCGCCGAGGGCGGACCGACGGCTCTGGACAACCTGGCCCTGCTCTGCCACCACCACCACTTCCTCAAGACGTTCGAGGGATGGACGCTGGAGCGCACCGACGACCTGACCGGCGGTCCACCGGGGTGGACGTTCACGCCCCTCCCCGCCTTCGGCCAGGAACCCGGGCTCGGCGCTGACCTGCCGGGCCCCTAGGGGGATCGGACGGCAGCGATGCAGGCATGGACGTCGGCCCACTCCATCCCGACCGTCTCGCTGGCGACCGTTCCGGTCACAGGATCGACCACCACGAAGAACGGATAACTGGAGACCAGGAAGTCGTCCCACGCTTCGCTGCTCATCACCACCGGGACCGATCCCAGGCGGCAGGCGACGCTCGCCACCGCCTCCGGTGCCACGACACCCGGTCCGCGGGTCACCACCACCGGCCGCACAGCGGCCAGGCCCGGCTCGAGCAGTCCCGTCCCGTCAGCGGCGTCGCTCAGACCTTCCCAGTAGGCCTCGCACCCGAGGCAGTCCACCGAGAGGAACGCCAGGAGGACAGGCCGAACGTCGGCGGCATCGAACGTGATGGCCGTCGGGTCGCCTGCCGGCGTCACCCCGGTAATCGGGCGGGCGGTCCGCCCGAGCAGTCCGCCGACGCCACCCGTCGGGACGGTCCGGAGGCCGGCGACGAAGTCCGGGTCATGGAGGGGATTCGCCACGGCGCCAGCGTCCGGCGGCCCGGCGGCGTCGGTCAGCCTCGCTCGCCCGATTCCGGCTCGATCGCCACGACGGCGTTGCCATGGCCACACCACCGGCAGGACACCTCCCCCACCGACTCGGCCAGGACCTCGACGTCCTCCACCACGAGCTCGCCGCCCACCGAGTAGTGGTGGAACGAGCGAGTCGTCCGGGTGGAGGTCACGTCGAACCGGGTCAGGTTGCCGCAGGCATCGCAGCGGTAGCGGATGGCCTCCTGGGCGGACGGTGCGGCGGTGGTGGCGGGCTCGTCGGCGGTCACGGTCCTGACGGTACTCGGTGGCGGGCTAGACCGATCGCGCCAGCAACGAACAGGTGTTCGCTAGGGTGGCGCCATGGCCCTCGCCGTCCAGCGGTCGTTCGACGACCTCGGCACCCCCCTTCACCAGGTGACGTTCGTGGTGCTCGACGTCGAGACCACGGGCGGCTCACCGGCCACGGACTGCCTGACCGAGGTGGCAGCAGCGCGCTACCGGGGCGGCGAGCTGCTGGGCACCTACCGGACCTTCGTCCGGCCCGATGTGCGGATCCCGCCCTACATCACCGCGCTCACAGGGATCAGCGACGCCATGGTGGCCGACGCCCCGCCGGTCGGCGAGATGCTGGCCTCCTTCCTGGAGTTCCTCGGCGGCGCCGTGATCGTCGGCCACAACGTCCGGTTCGATCTCTCGTTCCTGAATCACGCCCTCGAGGCGACAGGGCGGCCGCGGCTCCCCAATGCCACCGTCGACACCCTGGCCCTGGCCCGCCGCCTGGTCCGGGACATGGTGCCCAACTGCAAGCTGGGCACACTCGCCTCCTCGCTCCGTCTCGAGCACCAGCCGTGCCACCGGGCCCTCGACGACGTCCTGGCCACCGGCGATCTCCTGCACGTGCTGCTCGAGCGGGCCGGCACCTACGGGATCGTCGGCCTGGAGGAGCTCCTCGACCTTCCCACCATCGTGGGGCACCCCCAGGCCGCCAAGCTCCGCCTCACCACCCGGCTCCCCCACCGCCCGGGGGTCTACTGGTTCTGCGACGCCCGTGGGGACGTGCTCTACGTCGGCAAGGCCACCGACCTCCAGAGCCGCGTCCGCTCCTACTTCTCGGGCGACACCCGCCCGAAGGTCGGGCAGCTGCTGCGCCTGCTCGACACCGTCCACCACCGGGTCTGCCCGGGTCCCCTGACCGCAGCGGTGCTCGAGGGGCGGTTGATCCGGGCGTGGGCCCCGCCGTTCAACCGCCAGGGCAAGGTGCGGCGGCGACCGGCCGGGACGACGGTCGCCGCCCAGGGCAGCCGGGACGGATCGGGAGGAGGCGCACGGACCCGCCCCCGGCGGCGCCGGGGCGACCCGACGGCCGACGAGCTCGAGGGGGATCCTGTGGCCCTCCTCGGTCCGCTGGCCCAGCGGCTGGCTGACCTCTCAGCCGGACAGCGCTACGAGGAGGCGGCAGCCGTCCGCGACGAGGCTGAGCGGCTGCGCCACCTCATCGAGCGCCACCGGCGGGAGGAGAGCCTGCTGCGTGCTGGACGGGTCGTGCTCCACATCGAGTCTGAGGGCGTCATCGAGCTGGACGGCGGCCTGCTGCAGGAGTCGGTGACGCTCTTCGACGCCGCCGCCACCGCCACCGCCACCGCCACCGGCACCGCCACCGCCACCGCCACCGGCACCGGCACCACCGGCACTGGCACCGGCGCCACCGCCACCGCCACCGACGATGGGTCCGTTGCCTGCGCAGTCGGATCAGCGATGCTCGATCCGGCGTTCGCCATCACCGCCGACGGGCACGCCAACGAGCGTCGGATCGTGGCCCAGTGGCTGGCCTCCCACCCCGAGCGGGTCCGCATCGTCTCGGCCGGCGAGGGCGACGGGCCCGGGCTGGCGCTCCCGGCCAGGCGCATCCCCGAGCTGTCCGAGCTGGTCGATCGGGGCACGGCAGGCGACGGCGTGTGCACGAGCAGTCCCGGAGCCGGACGCGCTGGGAACGACCGGAGCGGCGAGACCGAGACCTAGGCCGTCGACGGTCCCGCAGCCGCTTCAGCTGCCGCCGCCTCCCCGGTCAGCCGCACGAAGGCGTCGAGCCGGGAGGCCGCCGTGCCGTCGTCGATCACCTGGCCGGCCAGGGCCACACCGGCGGCCAGGTCGGGCACACGGCCGACCACGGTCAGCGCAGCGGCGGCGTTGAGCACGGCGATGTCCCGGTGGGCCGACGGCTCGCCGGCCAGGACCGAGCGGATGGCGGCGGCGTTGACCGAGGCGTCTCCACCCCGCAGGTCGTCCAGGGAGGCCCGGGGGATGCCGAGGTCACCGGGGTCGAGCCGCCATGTCCGGACGTCCACAGCACCGTCGTCCTCCACCACCAGCTCGTGGATGGTCGAGGGGCCCGTGGTGGAGAGCTCGTCGAGGCCGTCGTCGCCGTGGACCACCATGGCCCGCCGGGTCCCGTTGGCGGCCAGGACGCCGAGCATGTTCTCGGCCATCGACGGGTCGCTCACCCCGACCACCTGGTGCCGGGCCCGGGCCGGGTTGGCCAGCGGGCCCAGGTAGTTGAAGACCGTGGGAACGCCGAGCTCCCGGCGGACCGGGGCAGCGAAGCGCATGGCCGGGTGGAACCGGGGGGCGAAGCAGAAGCCGATGCCGATCTCCTCGATGCACCGGGCCACGCCGGCCGGGCCGAGGTCGGCCACCGCACCGAGCGCCTCGAGCACGTCGGCGGCGCCCACGGCCGACGAGGAGGCCCGTCCGCCGTGCTTGCAGACGGCGGCGCCGGTGGCCGCCACCACGAAGGAGGCGATGGTCGAGACGTTGATGGAACGGAGCCGGTCGCCGCCCGTGCCGCAGGTGTCGACCAGGTCCCGACCGGCGGGGACCTCCAGGGGCACGGCGTGGGCCAGCATGGCCCGGACGAACCCGGTCATCTCCCCCACCGAGGCGCCCTTGGCCCGCAGGGCCACGGCCAGGCCGGCGATCTGGGCCGGGGTGGCCCGGCCGGCCAGGACCTCGCCGAGGACGACCTCGGCCTCGCCGACCTCGAACGATCCGCCGTCCAGCAGCCGGGTGAGCACGCCGGGCCACGCCCCCAGGGAGACGAAGTCCTCCGCCGGTGCGTCCTCCGCCCCGGCACCCCCTGGCGCACCCACCGTCAGTCCCACCAGAGGTCGTGGTTGAGCACACCCCGGCCGATGAGGCCCAGCTGGACCTGGGAGGTGCCCTCCACGATGGTCAGCTGGCGGGCGTCGCGGTACCAGAGCTCGGTCGGGTGGTCCTCCATGTAGCCGGCCGCCCCGAGGAGCTGCACGGCCAGCCCCGAGGCCCGCACCGCCACCTCGGTGGCGTGGTACTTGGCCATGGAGAGGTAGGGCACGTACTCCTTGGTGAACTGGCCCCGGTCGGCCATCCACGCCGAGCGGTAGGTGAGGAGCCGGGCCGCCTCGATGTCCACGGCCAGCTTGGCGATCTCCCACTGGATGCCCTGGAAGTCGGCGATGGTGTGACCGAACGCCTCCCGCTGCTTCACGTACTCGGTGGCGTACATGAGGGCGCCCTCGGCCAGGCCGATGCCCCGGGCGGCCACGATGGGCCGCATGGCGTTGAGCCCCAGCATGGCCAGGCGGAACCCGCCGACTTCGCCGATCACGTTCTCCTTGGGCACATGGACCTGATCGAGCAGGAGCTCGCCGGTGTCGACGCCGCGCACCCCCATCTTCCGGTCGGTCGAGCCCACCGACACCCCGTCCCACGAGCGCTCGACGATGAAGGCGGTGATGGCGTCGTGGGCCCGGCTGCCGGGTTCGCCGGTCTTGGCGAAGACCGTGTACCAGTCGGCCTGGACCACGCCGGACATCCAGCACTTGGTGCCGCTCAGGACCCAGTCGCCCTCGTGGCCCGGGCGGGTGTCGGGCACGGCCCGGGTGCGCATGCCGGCCACGTCGCTTCCCGCCTGGGGCTCCGAGAGCCCGAAGGCGCAGCGCTGCTCGCCGCTGGCGATGCCCGGGAGGTAGCGGTGCTTCTGGTCGTCGTTGCCGGCGATCAGGATCGGCCCGGTGGGCAGCCGGGTGAGGAGGAGCATCAGGGCGGCCGTGTTGGAGTACTTGGCCACCTCCTCGATGGCGATGGTGAGCCCGAGGATGCCCGCCCCCGAGCCGCCGAGCTCGGTGGGCAGGCACAGGCCGAGGAGGTCGGCGTCCCGGAAGGCGTCGAAGATGTCCTGGGGGTACTCGCCGGTGGTGTCGATCTCCCGGGCCCGGGGCTTGACCTTGTCCTGGGCCAGGCGACGGACCGACTGCTGGAGGTCGGCGAGTTCGGGATCGAGGTCGAAGTTCACGGTGCCTGAGGCTACCCGAGCCCCCCACCGGGCCGATCGGTAGGATCGCCCCGTGACCCCGCCGCCCGGCCTGCCCCGTTCCTGCTGTCGTCCCGACTGACTCCACCGTCGCCACACCTCCTCTTCGGCAGGGTAGATGGCGGATCGGAACGAGATCGGCCCGGCAGGACC
>CAXBRB010000015.1:0-22589 GCA_963977795.1 uncultured Acidimicrobiaceae bacterium | reverse complement strand
AGGTTGCCGGCCAGGCCGCTGTAGCGGCGATGGGCCTGGAGGAGCCCCCGGTCCACGCTCAGGACGATCCACACCCCGGCGGCCAGCAGGATCAGGACCACCGAGGTGCCGTCGGGCAGGGACAGGGCCCGGGCGATCCACCCCTGGACGATCAGGACCACCACCAGCTCGGCGGCCAGGGCGGCCAGGCAGACCCGGTGGACCCGGGCCACCCACCGGGCCACCCAGTCGCCATGCCCGGCCTCCCGCAGGCCGCTCACCCGGCGGACCACCCCGACGAGGACGGCCGAGCCCGGCATGGACAGGATGAAGAACAGCCCGAGGATCTGGGCGATCTCGCCGTAGGTGCGGGCCGTCACCAGCCGGGCCACGGCCACCACTACCAGGGCGCCGGCCACGTTCACGGCCATGCCGGCCACGGCCACCGGGCTGGCCTGGAGCAGGCCCGAGCGCACCGAGTCGGCACCGGCCGGGATGCCCGGCACCTCGGCGTCGGCGGGCAGGGCGACCAGCGGGCCGCCCAGGGAGGCGATCCCGGCGCCGGGGCCCATGGCCGCCACCTCGGCGATGGGCTCGACCACGGTGTCGACCTCGTCGAGGAGGTCCTCTAGGCCCGGGTCCGGCGTCGGCTCCTCAGGCATCGCCGGGCTGCGGCTCAGGCCTGGCGGGCCGGCAGGATCGGAGCGTCCCGTCCCGTGCCTCCCGACGCCGCACCGCCGGCGCCGGCCGACGTCTCGTGGTACTCCTCCTCGACGTTGACCGTCCAGATGTCATGCGAGGCGCCGTGGATGTTCTCCACCGTGAGCATGGCCGTGTACATCGAGTGGTCCTGGTTGTTGTACTTGTGCATGCCGTTGCGGCCGACCAGGTGGACGTTGGGGGCCGCACCCTCCAGGTAGCCGGCGATGGTGGCCACGTTCTCCTTGTACGCCGAGTCGTAGTACGGGTAGGCCTTCTTCACCCGCACCACGTAGCCCTGCTCGACCTTGGAGGCGTCGACCAGGCCGAGCTGGGCCAG
Source organism: uncultured Acidimicrobiaceae bacterium (assembly GCA_963977795.1). Lineage (GTDB taxonomy): Bacteria > Actinomycetota > Acidimicrobiia > Acidimicrobiales > RAAP-2 > Bog-756. The sequence goes on along the minus strand of CAXBRB010000015.1, from coordinate 21,571 downwards.
CTCGCGCTTGCCCCGCTCGATCAGGTGCTGGTCGGTGTCGCTCCACAGCTCGTCGCCCTCGAAGACGAAGTACTCGAGGCCGAGGCAGGTGCGCCCCTCCTTGACCATGTAGGGCGACCACGAGCCGTAGTTCTGGATGCGGCCCACAGCCACGTCCGAGGCGTGGATGTAGATCCAGTTGTCCGGGAAGCCCTCCTCCTCGGGCACCACCAGGGCCACCGAGAGGAAGTCCCGGTAGGAGAGCCCCTGGCCGGCGTGGACGATGTGCTCCGGCGGGGTCGGGTGGATGGCGCCGACCAGCTCGTTCATGGGCATGGTGGAGATCACGTGGCGGGCGGCCACCCGCTCGGTGGTGCCGTCGGCCCGGGTCACCGTCACCGCCACGGCCCGGCCCCCGTCGATCTCGATGCCGGTCACCGGGGACTCCATGCGGACCTCGCCGCCGGCCGCCACCACCAGGTCCCGGCACCGCTCCCACATCATCCCGGGCCCGAACTTCGGGTACTGGAACTCCTCGATGAGGCTGGTGATCTCCTTCTGGTTCCGCTTGGGGGTGAGGGCGTTCACGATGGCGTTGCCCAGGCTGAGCCCCTTGACCCGCTGGGCCGCCCAGTCGGCGGGCATCTCCTTGACCGGGACCCCCCACACCTTCTCGGTGTAGGTCTCGAAGAACTTGCGGTAGAGGCGCCAGCCGAACCGGGCCACCAGCCAGTTCTCGTAGTTGCTCTGGTCCTTGGGCGGGCGCACCTGAGCCCGGACGTAGGAGCCGACGCACAGGGCGGCTTCGAGCACGCCGAGGTTCTTCAGTGCGTTGGAGGCCTTCAGCGGGTAGTCGTAGTACTTGTCGTCGTAGTAGATGCGGCTCATGCGGGGCCGCAGCAGGAAGTCGCCGTCGGGCAGGATCTCGTGCCACAGGTGCTCGACCTCGGGCACCTTGGTGAAGAACCGGTGCCCGCCGATGTCGAAGCGCCAGCCGTCCCGCTCCACCGTCTGGGAGATGCCGCCGACCACGTCGGAGGCCTCGAGCACCACCACCCGGTCACCCCGCTTGACGAGCTCGTAGGCGGCGGTCAGTCCGGCCGGGCCGGCACCGATGACCACCACGGGGTCGGTCGACCCGGCGGGGTCGGGTGCAGCGGGGGCCGTGTCGTCGGGCGGGGCCATGCGGTCCGTTCTCTCCTGGGTCGTCGGTCCCGGGGCGCACCCCGGTGCCGGGCCCGTCTCGCAGGCGCAGCGCCGAGCAGACTACCGGGTCGCCCGGCCGGCGCAGCGGAGGTGGCCGCCGTGGACGGTCAGGGGACCACCAGGTCGCAGAAGGCCAGGGTGGCATAGGCGGCCATGACCGCTCCCGAGGCCGCCAGGACCGTCCGCCACGCCCACCGTCGGCCCAGCAGCGATGCGGCGGCCACCGTCAAGGGGAAGGCACCGAGGGCGTAGCGCTCGAAGGAGTCGAGGTTGGCGCTGGTCAGGGCGGCCGCCACCACCACGGTGGCGTAGGCGGCGTAGGAGGCCGGCAGGCGCCGCCACGCCACCACCACCAGGACGGCGACCAGGGCCACCCAGGGCAGGTGGAGGGCGGTGCCCAGGTGATGGCCGTGGACCGCGGCCACGGCGTCGTCCCACATGGCGGCAAGGGGCACGGTGAGCCGCCCACGGTGGCCGGCCTGGACCTGGACGGTGAAGGGCAGCCACGGCGACCCGAACCGCCACCCCACCCAGCCCAGGTAGGCGGCCGCTCCGGCCAGCGGAGCGGACAGCGCCACCCCCTGGGAGGCCCACCGACCACGCCTGCCTGACCGGTGGGTCCGGACCACCTCGACCGCCACCGGGACCACCAGGAGCAGCCCGAGGGGCCGCACGGCCCCGGCGGCGGCCCCGGCGGCGGCGGCCCACCACCAGCGTCCCGTCCGGACCGCCAGGAAGGTGCCGATCACCGCAGCCAGCAGGAGGGCGTCGGCGTAGGCCAGGACCGTGGTGTAGGCCGCCGGCGCCAGGGCCAGCAGCCAGACCGACCGGCGGGCCAGGGCGTCGTCGGCGGCGTCGTGACGGACCAGCAGCCACAGGAGGCACAGGGCCCCGAGGGCGGCGGCCTCGGCCAGCACCACCAGGGCCACCCCGGCCCCGACACCGGGCACGCCGCCCAGCCACCGCCCGAGCAGGGGGTACAGGGGGAAGAAGCGCAGCGCCTCCCGTCCGGCCGCGGCGTAGCCGTGCTCGGCCACCGTCCGGTACCACCCGCCGTCCCAGGCCAGCAGCCCCTGGGCCACCCGGGCCCGCACGGCGGGGTCGGCGGGGCGGACGTGTCCGGCCAGCAGGTGGGCCGCCACCAGGGACACCAGGACCAGGAGCCGGGAGACGGCCCACGCCGGGAGAGCGGCACGGAGGGCGGCGGTCGCGGCCCGCCGAGGAGCTCCAACGGTGCCGGCAGCCCCGGCGGCCGGCGGGGACGGGTCCACGGTCAGGGGGCGGCAGGGCCGATCTCCACCAGCCACATCGGCTGGTAGAGGTGGCTGTCGCCGACCACCCGGCCCGTCACCGAGGCTCCGGGAGCGGCCTGGAGGGTCTGGACGACCCCCTCGCACCGCTGCCCGAAGGCCTGGTAGCCCGGCGCCCACACCACGAAGATCCGATGCCCCCCGGCGGCCAGGGCCTGGAGGCGCTGGGCGAAGGCCAGGGGCGACGAGCCGCGCACGGCGGCGGCGTAGTCGATCCAGTTGATGACCTCGGGGCCGTCGGCCCGGGGGTAGGTGACCTGCCGGTAGCGGTCGGACGGCAGCAGCCGGGCCACGGCCGGCCCCAGCTGGTCGGGGCAGTAGGCCACCACGTCGCCGGGGCGTGCGGCGGCATCGATGGCTGCGGCCACCTGGCCGGCCTGGGTGCGGTCGGTCCAGACGTTGGGCACGGCGGCGGCCAGGCCGAGGACCACGGCGACGGCCAGGACGCCCGTGCGCACCCGCCGGTCCCGGAAGACGACCAGGCCGAGGGAGACCAGCAGGATGAGCGGGATGAACACCACGGAGGCGTACCGGGCATCGAAGGCGCTCGAGGAGACGAGCCCGCCGATCACGGCGAGGGCCAGCGTCCCGGCCACCACCACGGCCAGCGGGCGGCCCACCGGGCGGGTGCGGATGTCGATCGAGATGTGGCGCCGGTCGGTGGCCGCACCGCAGAGGGCCAGGCCGGCCAGGGCGAAGAAGGCCAGGCCGAGGGCACGGCCCTGGCTGGAGCTGCCACCGGCGAAGGAGCCCACGGCGCTGACCATGGCGGCGAAGGACGCCGGGGTGGCCCACGGCGTCCCCGTGTGGGCCGACTGGAAGAGGAAGGTCGGCACCCAGGGGAGGAAGGCCAGCCCGCCCACCACGACGGCGACCAGGGCCCTGGCGGCGCCCGGCTTCCAGGCCGGGCGGCCCCGCCAGGCCTGGAAGGCCAGCCAGCAGGCCACGGTGGCCAGCAGGTAGATCGACCAGTAGTGCGTGTAGAGCAGCGCCGCCGTCACCGCGGCCACTGCCGCCAGGTTCCCCGGCCGCGGCCGTGACAGCGCCCGGTCGAGGGCGAGCACCCCGAGCACCGTCTCGAGGGCCACCAGGGCGTACATCCGGGTCTCGGTGTCGTAGCGGACGGCGAACGGTGAGGTGGCCACCAGCAGCATGGCCCCCCAGGCCACCGTCCGCCCGCCCAGTCGCCGCCCCGCCACCCAGGCCAGCGGCACGGTCGCCACTCCGATGATCCCGCCCAGGGACCGGACGGCCAGCGCCGAGGTGCCGAACCAGCCGGTCCAGACATGGAGGAGGGCGTAGTACAGGGGCGGGGCGCCGTCCTGGCGGAGCAGGCCGGAGAGGTCCCGCAGGGGGCGCGAGGCGATGTCGACGGTGAGCGCCTCGTCGAGCCACAGGTGGGAGCGGGTCCAGAACCGCAGCACCAGGCCGGCCACCAGGGCGGCCACCGTGCCGATGGCCAGCAGGCGGACGGTCCAGGATGCGAACGGCGGGCCCTCGGGATCCTCCGGCACATCAGCCAGGGCTGACCCGCCAGCGGCCACCCCCGAGCCGGCCGCGGCCATCGCCACGACGTCCAGCGCCTCCGACACCCCCGCCTCGGGGTCGGCGACGGGTGCGGTCCCTCGTCCCGGCGCCTCCATGACCCGCATGGTACCCACCCCTGCGCCAACGCTCCCACCACGGGGCGACGCCGTGCCATGGATGGCCGTGCCGTGGATCACGGGCCCGGGGACCACTATCGTTCGCCCAGCGCTCCGGCACGGTGTGCCATAGTCGGAGCGACCAACGCCCGGAAGCGTCGGCGCACCCCGCAGGTGCGCCCCACGTCGTGACCGGGTCGTCATGAGCGCCCGCCGATCCGGTGGCCGCCCGAGCGTGACCAGGGGGAGAGCCGTGAGCACCACAGACGAGACCCGGAACGAGGCAGCGACCGACGACGGCTCGGGGATCTCCCGGCGCTCGTTCCTGGCCCGAGGTGCGGCAGCCGGCGGGGCAGTGGTCCTGGCCGGCACGGCCGGCGCCGCGTTGACCGCCTGCGGGAGCTCGGGCTCCTCCGGTGGCTCCGGAGGGTCCTCGGGCACGCCGGGGGTGGGCAAGGGCCAGCCGGTCAAGGGCGGCTCGCTCACCGTCGGCACCATGGCCGAGATCGACGGCTTCTACCCGCCCAACAACCACTGGGACACCAACGGGTTCAACTACGCCAACGCCATCTACGACCCGCTGATCGCCGTCGACACCAAGGGCAACTACCAGCCCTACCTGTGCAAGTCGATCACGCCCAACGCGGCCTACGACACCTGGACGATGACGCTCCGCCCCGGGGTGAAGTTCTCCGACGGATCGGCGCTGACCGCAGCGGTCGTGGTGGCCAACTACGACGCCCTGAAGGCGTCCCTCCTGACCGGCCAGGCCCTCAAGCAGGTCACCTCGGTGACGGCCACCGACGACATGACCGTGGTCTACAAGCTGGAGGCGCCCAACCCCACCTTCCCCCTCGGCCTGTCGTCCCAGCTCGGCTACGTGGTCGGCCAGGCCATGATCGACGCCGTCAAGGCTGGCAACGCCAACGCCAAGCCGATCGGCACCGGGCCGTTCATCTTCCAGTCGTGGCAGCCCAACGACCACTTCACCGCCACCCGCAACCCCAACTACTGGCGTCAGGGCCTCCCCTACCTCGACCAGATCACCTTCAAGCCCATCCCGGACACCATCCAGCGGGAGTCGACGCTCAAGACCGGCGGCGTGGACATGATGATCTCCACCGACCCCGGGACCATCAAGCGCTTCCAGGACCAGTCGAACTACCAGCTGGTCGACACCCGGACCGGCGTGATCGGCGAGCCCACGGTGGCCTACATCAGCCTCAACACCGCGGTGGCCCCCACCGACGATCTCCGGGTGCGCCAGGCCCTGGCCTACGCCCTGGACACCGCCGCCCTGCGCAAGATCTTCGGCCAGGGGATCACCAAGGCCATCACCGGGCTGTTCCTCCCCGGCTCGCCCTACTACTCCGAGACCAGCTATCCCAGCTTCGACCTGGCCAAGGCCAAGTCGCTGATCAGCGCCTACAAGGCGGACAAGGGCACGCCGAGCCTCACGCTCACCACCATCCCCGACCCTCGGATCGTCCAGGTGTCCCAGGCCATCCAGCAGATGTGGACCCAGGCCGGGTGCCAGGTGCAGGTCAACCCGATCCAGCAGGCCGACCTGGTGACCGACCTCATCGTCGGCAAGTTCCAGGCCATCACCGCCTACCAGTTCGGCACGGTGGACCCCGACCTCAACTACGTGTGGTGGAGCACCACCACGGTGTCGCCCCCGGGCAAGATCGGGCTCAACTTCCCCCGCAACAGCGACCCGGTCATCGAGCAGAACATGCTCACCGGCCGCCACACCACCGACCAGGCCGCCCGGGTGAAGGCCTATCAGACCGTCAACGAGCGTCTGGCCACCGACCTCCCCTACCTGTGGCTCCAGCAGTGGCTCTTCTCCGAGGTGGCCGACGCCCGGGTGCAGAACTTCGCCAACCCGACCCTCCCTGACGGGGGCGCCCAGTACGCCTTCGACGAGGGGATCTTCGTCCCCACCCAGGTCTGGCTGGCCGGCTGAGCCCGACAGGGACCGGTCCGGGAGCCTCGCGCCATGGGGAAGTACCTCGCCCGCCGGGCGATCCAGCTGGTGGTGGTGTCCTTCATCATCTCCGTGCTGGCCTTCCTGCTGGTCCACCTGCTGCCCGGCGATCCCTCGGTCACCATCCTGGGGCCCAACGACACGGCGGCCAACCGGGCGATCCTGCTCAAGCAGCTCGGCCTCGACAAGCCGCTGTGGCAGCAGTACACGACCTGGCTCACCGCCGTCTTCCACGGCAACCTCGGCCAGTCGTACCTCAACCACCAGTCGGTGACCAAGATCATCGTGGACGGCTTCCCGATCGACCTCGAGCTGATCGTGATCTCCCAGATCATCGCCTTCGCCGTGGCCATCCCCATGGCCCTGCTCGTGTCCCGGCGGCCCAACCGGCCGCTGGACACGGCCTCCTCCACGGCCGCCTTCGGCCTGCTGGCCCTGCCGCCCTTCGTCATCGCCCCGATCATGGTGGCCGTCTTCGCCGTGGGGCTCGGGTGGTTCCCGGCCACGGGCTTCGTGCCCATCAGCCAGTCCCTGGGCGACAACCTCCACCACATGATCCTCCCGTCGCTGGCCATCACGGCCGGGTCGATCGCCGTGTACTTCCGGCTGTTCCGGTCCGACCTGATCACCACCCTCCAGGAGGACTTCATCACCATGGCCCGATCCAAGGGCCTGTCCAACCGCCGGATCATGTGGCGCCACGCCTTCCGGCCGTCGACGTTCTCGCTGCTGGCGGCGGCCGGCGTGAACATCGGGGCGCTGATCGCCGGGACGTTCGTGGTGGAGTTCCTCTTCGCCCTGCCCGGCATCGGCTACTCGCTGGTCCAGGCCGTGTACCAGCGGGACTACCTGGTGGTCCAGGGGATCTCGCTGGTGGTGGCCATCGCCTTCGTCCTCATCCAGTTCTTCGTCGACTTCCTCTTCACGGTGGTCGACCCCAGAGTGGTCCGGGAGTGAGCCGTGCCTGACGACAGAGAGCTGGCCGACACCCAGGCCGCCGGCGCCCTCCTGGCTGACCGGTTCCCGGGCCAGGCGGCGACCGACGAGGCCGTGGTGGCCGCCCAGGCCCACCTCGGCTCCGACGAGGCGCTGCGCAAGGCGCCGTTCGGCTTCCTCTTCTGGTTCGCTCTGGTCTGGGTGGGCCTGGTGTTCCTGGCCGCCATCCTGGCCCCCGTGCTCCCGCTGGCCAACCCCAACTTCCAGGACTACAACGCCATCAACCAGGCGCCGAACATCCACCACCTGCTGGGCACCGACGACCTGGGCCGGGACCTGCTCTCCCGTCTCATCTTCGGCGCCCGGGTCTCGCTCTTCGTGGGCTTCTTCGCCGTCATCATCGGCCTGGTGATCGGGGGGACCCTGGGGCTGGTCTCGGGCTACAAGGGCGGCGTGCTCGACATCTCGCTCAACGCGGCGTCGTTCATCATCCTGGCCTTCCCGGCCATCGTCGCCGTGATCGCCATCGTGGCCTTCTGGGGCCACTCCCTCCTCAAGATCACCATCATCCTGGGCGTGGCCACCATCCCCCTGAAGTTCCGGGTGATCCGGGCGTCCAGCCTGGCCTTCGCCCAGCGGGACTTCGTGGTGGCGGCCAAGACCATGGGGGCCCGCACCAGCCGGATCCTCTTCAAGGAGATCCTCCCCAACGTGGTCCCCGTGGCCCTGACCTTCAGCCTGATCTCCATGGCCGGGATCATCGTGGTGGAGGGGACCCTGGCCTTCCTCGGCCTCTCCATCCCCCTGCCCACCTCCTCGTGGGGCAACATGATCTCGGAGGGATCGAGCAACGGGAACCTCAGCCTCAACCCCTACATCATGCTGTGGCCGGCCTTCTCGATGTTCCTGCTGCTCTGGGCCATCAACCTCATCGGCGACCGCCTCCGCAAGCGGTTCGACATCCGTGAGGGCGTCCTGTGAGCACCGAGCCCGCCACCCCGACGGCTCCCGCCGCCGAGGCCCACGGCACCGGAAGCGGGGAGCCCCTGCTGGTCGTCGAGGACCTGCACACGTCCTTCCGGACCACCCGGGGCACGGTGCGGGCCGTGGACGGCGTCTCCTTCGAGGTCCACCCGGGCACCACGCTCGGCATCGTGGGTGAGTCGGGCTCGGGCAAGACGGTCCTGTCCCGGTCGATCATGGGGCTGCTGCCGGCCCGTGACGTGGTCCGCTCCGGCACGGTCACCTTCGGCGGGCGCACCCTCACCGAGATGAGCGACACCGAGCTGCGCTCGGTGTGGGGTGCCGAGCTCTCGATGATCTTCCAGGACCCCATGACCGCCCTCAACCCGGTCAAGCGGATCGGTCGCCAGATCACCGAGTCCCTCCGGCTCCACCTGGACATGGACCGCAAGGAGGCCGACCGCACCGCCGTGGAGCTCCTGCGCTCGGTGGGCATCCCCTCCCCCGAGGTGCGGGCCCGGTGGTATCCGTTCCAGCTCTCCGGCGGCATGCGCCAGCGGGTGATGATCGCCATCGCCCTGGCCTGCTCGCCCCGCCTGGTCATGGCCGACGAGCCCACCACCGGGCTCGACGTCACCGTGCAGGCCCAGATCCTCGACCTGCTGGCCGACCTCCAGCGGGACCGCCAGATGGCCGTCATCCTGGTCACCCACGACCTCGGGGTGGTGGCCAACCGGGCCGACCAGATCATCGTGATGTACGCCGGCCGGATCGTGGAGCGGGCGCCGACCCGGACGCTCTTTGCCGACACCAAGATGCCCTACACCCGGGCGCTGATGGACTCGATCCCCAAGCTGGCCGATCCCAGCGGGACCCGGCTGACGGCCATCGGCGGCCGCCCGCCCGACCTCATCAACCCGCCGGCCGGCTGCCGGTTCGCCCCCCGGTGCGCCTACGCCCGGGACAAGTGCCGGGAGTCCGAGCCGCCGCTGCGGACCGTCGGCTCGCCCGACCACGTCTTCGCCTGCTGGTACCCGCTGGTGGACGGGGTCTCCACCGCCCCGCCGGCCGAGCCGGTCCCGGTCGGCCTGACCCCTTCGAGCCCCAGCACCGCGGCGGAGGCGGCGCCTGACGGCGCCGGAGGTGAGGGCGCGTGAGCACGACGGACACCGACGACGTGACCGCCCACGACGGGGCCGACGGCGAGGTCGTCCTCGACGTCCGCGACCTGGTGGTGGAGTTCACCAGCGGGCGCAAGCGTGTCCAGGCCGTCTCTGGCGTGACCTTCCAGGTGCGCAAGGGCGAGACCCTGGGCCTGGTCGGCGAGTCCGGGTGCGGCAAGTCCACCACCGGGAAGGCCCTGGTCCAGGTCCAGCCGGCCACCAGCGGGTCGGTGACCTACCGGGGCCGGGACCTGACCTCGGTCTCCCGATCCGACCTCCGGCGCCTGCGCACCAAGATCCAGATGATCTTCCAGGACCCCATCTCCTCGCTCAACCCCCGCCGGCGCATCCGCGACATCGTGGCCGAGCCGCTCACCATCTGGGGCCGTGGCACCAAGGAGGAGCGGGCCGAGCGGGTCCGGTCCATGCTCGAGGCTGTCGGCATCGACCCCGACAACGCGGGCGACCGCCACCCCGGTGAGTTCTCCGGCGGGCAGTGCCAGCGCATCAGCATCGCCCGGGCCCTGATGGCCGACCCCGACCTCCTCATCTGCGACGAGCCGGTCTCGGCGCTGGACGTCTCGGTCCAGGCCCAGATCCTCAACCTGCTGGCCGACCTCAAGGCCGAGTTCGACCTGACCATGGTCTTCATCGCCCACGATCTGGCCGTGGTGAAGAACGTGAGCGACCGGGTGGCCGTGATGTACCTGGGCAAGCTGGTCGAGGTGGCGGGATCCGACGACCTCTACCGGGAGGCCGCCCACCCCTACACCGAGGCCCTGCTGGCGTCGATTCCCGAGCCCGACCCGGAGCTCCGCTCGGCCCACACGCCGCTCACCGGCGAGCTGCCCTCGCCGCTCAACCCGCCTTCGGGCTGCCGGTTCCGCACCCGCTGCCCCTACGCCCAGGACCGCTGCGCCGCCGAGGAGCCGCCGCTGCGGGAGGTGGCCCCGGGCCACCAGGTGGCCTGCCACTTCCCGGTGGGCCCCGTCGGTGTCTCCCTCCGGGCGACGCCGAGCTCCTGAGCCGGGTCCACCTCGACCAGCCCGGCCCGGCCCGGTCGAGGGCATGGGCCACCTCGAGGCGCGGACTCCTCGATGAGGCTACGAAGCCGTGTGCGCACGCACGTTCCATGCGTCGACGCGTGCCCGAACGGGGCGCAGGCACCTGGTGTTAGGTTTCCGCCGTGACGCGCACACGGGTTTGCCTCGGTTTGGCCGCCATCGTCCTGATCGCCGGGCTGGGCGTCGGCGTGTCCGCCGGGCCCGCATCGGCGAGCGGCCCGAAGGTCACGTCGGTCACCGTGTCCGGCAAGGCCTACACGCCGGCGTCGGTCAACGGGGCCACCGACGACTACCACTGCACCCTGATCGACCCGCACGTGAGGCGCGACGCCTACGTCGTGTCGTCACAGTTCTTCCCGAACAGCCCCGAAGTGCACCATGCGATCCTGTCGCTGATCCCACCGACCCTGGCCGCCCGGGCGCACCAGGCCGACCACAACGGCAAGGGGTGGACGTGCTTCGGCGAGTCGGCCCTGCCCATCGTGGCGGGCAACCCGTTCACCAACTCCGGCTGGCTCACCGTGTGGGTTCCCGGCCGCAAGCTCGACCCTGAGCCGGCCGGCACGGGCATGCTGCTTCCCGCCGGCAGCCTGCTGATCGAGCAGATCCACTACAACATGCTCAAGGGGGACAAGCCGGTGCGGGCCGCGGTCCGGCTCGACACGGTCCCTGCCTCGACGCACCTCAAGCCGCTGGCCATCCAGCTCCAGCCGGGGGCACCGGACGTGCCCTGCCCCGCCGGGGTCACCGGCCCGCTGTGCGACCGCAACGCCGCACTCGACGACCTGGTGCACCGCTTCGGGCCCATGGCCCGGGTCGAGACCAACGTCATCGAGGCCATCTGCGGCCGCAACCCGGCCGATCCGCCCGTCGGGGTCTCCACCACCTGCGTGCAGAACGCCGCGGTCGGGACCAAGATCCTCCGCATCACGCCGCACATGCACCTGACCGGGACGGCCATGACGGTCACCCTGAACCCCGGGACGCCCCGGGCCAGGACGCTGGTCGACGTGGCCCACTACAACTTCGACGACCAGCGCTTCTACAGCCTGAAGACCCCGGTCGTGGTCCACGCCGGGGACAAGCTCGGCGTGACCTGCACGTACAACCCGAAGCTCCGCCAGCAGCTCCCCCAGCTGCGCACGCAGCCGCCCCGCTTCACCGTCTGGGGTGACGGCTCCTCCGACGAGATGTGCCTGGCCATCATCCAGTCGGTCCGGGCGTAGCGCGCTGCGCCACCGCCTGCGGACGGGTGTGCAGGCGGGCGAGCGCCCCGCCTCCCCTGGCACCGTGCTCCCCAGGTCGCATCCGCCCGGAACCAGGGACAGGACGCATCGGCACAGCCGCACCGAATGACGGACGGCGGCCCCGGATGGGCCGCCGTCGGGCGTCGGTGGTCGCTCCCGTCCGGACGGGCGGGCCCGCCCTGGTGATCAGGACTCGGGCGCAGCCTCCGGAGCAGCCTCGGCCACGACGTCACCGGCCACGGCCTCCTCGGCCACAGCCTCCCCGGTCGCGGCGTCGCCCTCGGCGGCACCGTGCTCGGCCACGTAGTCGGCCCACGCCGCCTGGGCCTCGGTCTCCGGGGTGAACTCACCCTCGGCGTAGGTCGGGCCCACGTAGTTGCCCTCCTCGTCGTAGGCGTGCTCGCCGAAGGCCTCGCGGTACTCCTCGGACACCTCGCCGCCCTCGGCCGCCTGCTTGATGGACAGGCTGATCCGGCGGCGCTGGAGGTCGATGTCGATGATCTTCACCCACAGCTCCTCGCCGGGGGTGACCACCTGCTCGGGCAGGTCGACGTGGTGCACGGCCATCTCGGAGATGTGCACCAGGCCCTCGATGCCGTCGCCCACCTGCACGAACGCACCGAAGGGGACCAGCTTGGTGATCCGGCCGTAGACCAGCTCGCCCACCTGGTGGGAGTTGGCGAAGTCCTGCCAGGGGTCGCTCTGGGTGGCCTTGAGCGAGAGGCTGATGCGCTCCTTCGACAGGTCGACGTCGAGGACCTCGACCTCGATCTCGTCGCCCACCGACACCACCGAGGAGGGGTGGTCGACGTGCTTCCAGGACAGCTCGGACACGTGCACCAGGCCGTCCATGCCGCCGAGGTCGACGAAGGCGCCGAAGTTGACCACCGAGGAGACCACGCCCCGGCGCCGCTCGCCGGGCTTGAGGTTGGCCAGGAAGTCGCCCCGCTGCTCCTTCTGGGTCTCCTCCAGCCAGGCCCGGCGGGAGAGGACGACGTTGTTGCGGTTGCGGTCGAGCTCGATGATCTTGGCCTCGATGGTCCGGCCCACATAGGGCTGGAGCTCGCGCACCCGGCGCAGCTCGACCAGGGAGGCGGGGAGGAAGCCCCGGAGGCCGATGTCGACGATGAGGCCACCCTTGACCACCTCGATGACCGGGCCGGTGACGACCTCGTTGGCCTCCTTGAGCTTCTCGATGGTGCCCCAGGCCCGCTCGTACTGGGCCCGCTTCTTCGAGAGGATCAGCCGGCCCTCCTTGTCCTCCTTCTGGAGCACCAGGGCCTCGACGGAGTCGCCCAGGGTGACGATCTCGGTGGGGTCGACGTCGTTGCGGATGGAGAGCTCCCGCACCGGGATGACGCCCTCGGACTTGAACCCGATGTCGAGCAGGACCTCGTCCCGGTCGATCTTGACCACGGTGCCCTCGACCAGGTCGCCGTCCTCGAACTCGACGATGGTCCCGGCCATGGCGTCCTCGAGGGAGGCCACATCGAGGTCGTCCTCGACGATGGGACGGGGGACGTAGACACCGTTCTCGTCGAAGGTGCCCATGGCCTCGGTCGACAGGAGTGCGGTGCCCTCGGGCACGACGTGGGTATCAGACATGGGATCGGTCGCTCGCTTTCCGGACAGGTCTGCCCTGGGCGCGGGACCGCCGCAGCCAGGGGACAGAGCCGGCCACTACGCCGTGGCCGGCCTGCCATGGTACCCCACGCACCCCTGCAGGCCCACCGGCGGGACGCCTCGGGGGCCTGGTGCGGCCCCGTGGGGCCTCAGGCGCCCTTGGCCTCGGCCCAGGAGGCCCCCCAGGCCATGGAGACCACCAGGGGGACCCGCAGGTCGACGGCGCCGGTCAGGGCGGACCGGGTGAGCTCGGCCACGGCGTCGGCCTCATCGGGGTCGACGTCGACGATCACCTCGTCGTGGACTTGCAGCAGGAGGTCGGAGCGGTAGCCGCCCTCCTCCAGGTCGCTGTCCAGACGGACCAGGGCCATCTTGAACAGGTCGGCGGCCAGGCCCTGGATCCCGGCGTTCATGGCCTGGCGCTCGGCGGCCTGGCGGACCTGCCAGACCGGCGACTCGAGGTCGGGCAGGGGCCGGCGGCGCCCGAAGGCCGTCGCCGTGTACCCCTGGGCGTGGGCGTCGGCCACGGCCTGGTCCATGTAGCTCCGCACCGACGGGAAGCCCTCGAAGAAGGCGGCCAGGATGCCCTGGGCCTCCTCCACGGGCACGGCCAGGCGCTGGGCCAGGCCGAACGCCTCCATGCCGTAGGCCAGGCCGTAAGAGACCATCTTGGCCGTGGTGCGCTGCTCGCCGGTGACGTCGGCCGGATCCACCCCGAAGACCCGGGCGGCCACGGTGCGGTGGATGTCCTCGCCGGCCGAGAAGGCGGCCAGCATCCCCGGGTCCCCCGAGAGGTGGGCGATGGCCCGGAGCTCCACCTGGTCGTAGTCGGCCACCAGGAGGCGCCGGCCCGGCGAGGGGATGAAGGCGGCACGGAACCGCCGGCCGTCGTCGGTCCGGACCGGGATGTTGTGCAGGTTGGGACGGTCCGAGGAGAGCCGGCCGGTGCGGGCCACCGTCTGGCGGAAGGTGGCATGGATCCGCCCGTCGGGCGCGATCTCCTGGATCAGGCTGGTCCCGTAGGTGGAGCGCAGCTTCTCCACCTCCCGGTACCGCAGGAGGGTCTCGATGATCGGGTGCTCGCCCCGCAGCTGCTCCAGCGTGCGGGCGTCGGTCGAGTAGCCGGTCTTGGTCTTGCGCACCGGGGTGAGGCCGAGCTCCTCGAACAGCACGACCTGGAGGTCCTTGACCGAGTTCACGTTGAAGGCCCGGCCGGCCTGGTCGTGCAGCTCGGTCCGGAGGCGGTCGCACTCGCCGGCCAGCTCGGCGGCCAGGCCCTCCAGCACCGACCGGTCGACCGGCACGCCGGTCACCTCCATGCGGGCCAGGACACGCACCAGGGGGCGCTCCACGTCGTCGAAGAGCCCCCGCTCGCCGATGGCCTCGAGGGCCGCCGCCAGGGGGACGGCCAGGCGGGCCAGCGCCAGCGCGGCCACCACCAGCGCAGCATCCTCCGGGGCCGGCCCGTCGGCCGGGGCGGCGTCGTCAGGCTCGCCGAGGGCGAAGGAGCCCTGTCCGGCCGGGGCGCCCCCGTCGGCCACATCCACACCGAGGAAGCGGGCGGCCAGATCGCCCAGGCGGTAGGTGTCGACCGAGGGGTCGAGCAGATAGGCCGCCACGGCGGTGTCCATCACCAGGCCGGTGACGTCCACCCCGTCCGGGAGCAGGGTGCGCATCAGCTCCTTGGCGTCGTGGGCCACCACGCCCACCCCGCCGGGCCCGAGGGCGGCGGCCAGGGCGGCCAGCGTCGCCGGCGCCCCCACCACCCCGGCGGGCCCGCCCGCCAGCAGGACCGGCGGTCCGGTGGCACCGTCCACCGCCTCGTTCACCACGGCCAGGGCCTCGAGGGCGCTGCGGCCGGGATCGCCGGCCCACCGTCCGGCCAGGGCCACCGTCCCGGTCCCGGCCCGGGCCCGCTCTACCACCGCGGCCAGGGCGGCGACCGCCGCCTCCGGGTCGCCGGGCACCAGGCAGTCCGGGTCCTCCGCCCACGACGGCGCTGCCGGGGCGGGGGCCGCGGAGCCGACGTCGTCAGGGCCGCCGTCGGCCGGGACCCCGAAGACGCCGTCGTCCATGGCTGCGGCGAACCGCGTCCAGGCGTTGGCCATCTCCAGGGAGGTGAACGCCTGGGCCACCGCGTCGCGGTGCCAGCCCCCGAGGTGGAGCTGGTCCACGTGGACGTCGAGGGGCACGTCCCGCACCAGGGGGATGACTTCGGCGTTGCGCTCGACCCGCTCACGGTGGGCCGCCAGGTTCTCCCGCAGCTTGGGCGAGAGGGCGTCGAGATGGGCGTAGATCCCCTCGAGGTCGCCGTACTCGTTGACCAGCTTGGCCGCCGTCTTCTCCCCCACCCCGGGGACGCCCTCGAGGTTGTCGGACTTGTCGCCGCGCAGGGCGGCCAGCAGCGGGTAGTCCGCGGGGAGCACCCCGGTGCGCTCCTGGATGCCCGCCTCGTCGTAGAGGGCGTACTGGCTCACCCCCCGCTGGTTGTAGAGCACCCGGATGTGGGGGTCCTCCACCAGCTGGAATGCGTCCCGGTCCCCGGTGACCACGATGACGTCCTGGCCGCGGTCCCGGGCCTCGCTGGCCAGGGTGGCCAGCACGTCATCGGCCTCGAATCCCTCGGACGAGACCACGGGGATGGCCAGCGCCTCGAGCAGCCCCCGGATCAGCTCGAACTGGTGGGGCAGGTTGTCGGGCGTCTCGGCCCGCCCGCCCTTGTAGTCGTCGACGATCTCGTCACGGAAGGTCGGTCCCGAGAGATCGAAGGCCACCGCCAGGGCCGAGGGGTGGTGGTCCCGGCACAGGGTCAGCACCATGGAGGCCACGCCGTGGACGGCGTTGGTGACCACCCCCGAGCTGGTGGCCAGCTCCTCGGGCAGGGCGTGGAAGGCCCGGAAGGCCAGGGACATCCCGTCCAGGAGCAGGAGGGGTCCGCCGGGAGCCGTCCCGGGCCCGGAGGCGGCCATCACCGGAGCCCGGCGCCCTAGGGCGCCAGCACGCCTTCCATGACCTGGCGGGCGACGTCGGCCATCCGTGAGCGGGTGGCCATGGCCGTGGACCGGATGAAGGCGAAGGCGTCGGGCTCACTCAGCCCCGAGCGCTCCATCAGGATGCCCTTGGCCCCGTCGACCAGGCGGCGGGTCTCCAGCTTGTCCTCGGCCGCCCCGGACTGGGACAGCGCCCCGTCGGAGACGGCCTGGCGGGACTCGTCGTCGATGGCCCACTCCTGCTCGCAGCGGGCCACGGCCTGGTCGATGGCCGGGATCAGCTCGGCCCGCTGGAAGGGCTTCACCAGGTAGGCGGCCACCCCGGCGTCCCGGGCCTCGTCGATGAGGGAGCGCTGGCTGAAGGCGGTCAGGAGGAGGACGGCGACCTTGGTCCCGAGGTCGCGGATGTCCCGGGCCGCCTGGAGGCCGTCGATCCCGGGCATCTTGATGTCGAGGATCACCAGATCGGGCCCGTGGGTGCGCACCAGCTCCACGGCCTCGTCGCCACGGCCGGTCTCGCCCACGACGTCGTAGCCCTCGTCGAGGAGGATCTCCTTCAGGTCGAGGCGGATGATGGCCTCGTCCTCTGCGATGACCACTCGTCGGGCCATGGTGTCTGCGCTCCTTGCCGTCCCGGCACCCGCCGGTTCTCTTGCCGTCCCGGCACCTGCCGGTTCCCTCGTGTGCGTCGTCTTCCCGGCCTGCGACCCCGCTGCCGGGCGCTGCGCCGTGGTCCCGCCCGGTCCGGACGGTCCCCCAGTCTGCCCGACCGGGGACCCCGGGGCGGACAGGTCAGCCGGGACCGACCACGAGGCGCTCCAGGAGGTCCTCCCGGCGGCGCTCGAGCTCGGCGATCTGCTCCACCAGCGCCTGGCGCGTGCGGGCCAGCGCGGTGGCCTGGCGGCGGGCCTCATCGTGCTCCCGGACCGCCCCGGGGGTCTCGGCCACCAGGGCCCGGAGCCGGGTGTCGTCGGCGATGTCGTTGACCACCACCAGCTGCTCGTCCAGCACGGCGAGCTCACCACGGGCGCGCACCAGCCGCTGATGGGCGTCGTTCAGGCGTCGCTCGATCATCGTCCGTCGCATCCGCCCTCCATGGTAGGGCCCGGGCCGGGACCGGCACCGCCTCCCGCCACGTCGGGTCCTCAGACCACGACCGCGGTGCGGGAGCGGGCCAGACGCCCCAGCGTCGCCTCGTCAGGGGCCGGGCCGACCCCCGGTCCGACGTGGACCTGCACGACGAGGGCCCCACCCTCGCCGTCCCGGACCACCGTGGGAGCCGCCGTCACGTCCTCGGCCAGGTACGACGCCGGCGGCGCCAGGTCGCCGGGCAGCGTCGGCCCGCCCAGGGCCGCCAGGGCCGTGTTGGCCGCCCGGGCCAGCCCGGTCTCGAACATCCCGCCGATCCACCACGGGAGCCGGCGCTCCTGACACCAGGCCACCACCTCGAGGGCGGCGCCGATCCCCCCGAGGCGGGCCGGCTTCACGCACACCGCGCTGCAGGCACCGGCAGCCACCGCCGAGCGCACGGCGGCCGGGGAGCCGACCTCCTCGTCCAGGCAGACCGGCGTGGCCATCCGGCGCGCCAGCGCCGCAGAGGCCTCGACGGCCCCGGGGGCGAAGGGCTGCTCGATGCAGGCCAGGCCGAACCGGTCGAGCGCGGCCACCGCGTCCAGGTCAGCCGGGTCGTAGGCGCCGTTGGCGTCGACCTGGAGCAGGGGCACCGACGCGCCGGGCGAGGTCGCCCGGCGCTCGCCAGCCCAGCCGGACAGCGCCTCCAGGGGGAGCACGTCCCAGCCGGGCCCGATCTTGCACTTGACCCGCCGGTACCCCTGGTCGGCCAGGGCGGCCACGGCGTCGACCAGCTCCCCCACCGAGCCGGGCCGCCCGACCACCGCCCCCGGGGCCACCGATGCACCGGCTACGCCAAGCAGGCCGGCCAGCGAGGTGCCGGCGTGGCGCAGCCAGGCGTCGCCCACGGCCATCTCCAGAGCCGCCCAGGCCAACGGCCGGCCGGTGGCCGCAGCGGGCAGGCCCGCCACCCCGGGAAGGCCGGCCGGGGAGGCCGACCGGCGCACCAGCTCGGGCACGAGGTCCCCGGCCAGGTCGGACGCCGCCGATGTGGCGTCCTCGGCGTCGTAGGTGGTGTCGGCCAGGGCGGCGCACTCGCCCCAGCCCACCACCGGGCGGCCGGCCGCGTCCTCGCAGGCCAGGCGGACCAGCACCACCGGCCGGTCCCGGTGGGTGCCCCGGGAGGTGGACACCGGCGTCCGCAGGGTCAGACCGACCTCGATGACCTCGGCCGACCGCAGGTGCAGCCCGCCGCCGGCCCCCAGCGCCTGCCAGGCGGCCGGATCGGCTGCGGCGCCCCCGGCACCGGTCGGCTCGGTCACTGCCGGCCCCCGGGGACCGGGTGCCGCCCGGGGTAGGCTGCTGGCTCCGGCCCGGGTGGCGGAACGGCAGACGCGGTGGACTCAAAATCCACTGTCCGAAAGGGCGTGCGGGTTCGAGTCCCGCCCCGGGCACCCCGCCGGCGGGCTGCATCACCGCACGCTCCCGCCGTCGTCACGGACCTCGGGTGCTCCACCACCGGGACGTTACCGGGCATGCCGGCCGGCCGGTGCCCGGGCAGGCCGGTCCCGCACCGCGTCCCGAGCGCCTCCGGGACCAGGGTGCGGCGACGTCCGTGCCACACTGGGATCGAGTCGCCGGGGGCCGCCCCGGCGGGAGACGCCGAGATGGAGGCTGCCGGTGCTGGCGTTCACCTTCCCCGGTCAGGGGTCCCAGCGCTCGGGCATGGGACAGGCCTGGACCGCCCACCCGTCGTGGGAGGTCGTGGAGTCCGTGTCCGACGTGGTCGGGCGGGACCTGGGGGCACTCCTGTGCGACGCCCCCATGGACGAGCTCACCCGGACGGCCAACGCCCAGCTGGCCACCTTCACCCTCAGCCTGGTCGTCCTGGACGCCGTGCGCCGCCTCGGCCTGTCCCCCGACGTCTGTGCCGGCCACTCCCTGGGCGAGTACACCGCCCTGGTGGCCGCGGGAGTGCTGACCACCGCCGACGGCGCCGCGCTGGTGGTCGAGCGGGGGGACGCCATGCAGGAGGCGGCCGACGCCCGGGACGGCACCATGGCCGCCCTGATGGGGATCGCCGACGACGACGCCGAAGACGCCTGCCGGCAGGCCGCCACCGAGGTCTGGGTGGCCAACTACAACGCACCGGGCCAGGTGGTCATCGCCGGGACCCCGGCGGGCATCGAGGCGGCCACCGGGCCGGCCCGGGAGCTCGGGGCCCGCAAGGTGCTCCCCCTGCCCGTGTCGGGCGCCTTCCACACGCCGCTCATGGAGCCGGCCCGGGAGCGCCTGGAGGCCCGGCTTTCCACCGTGGCCTTCGCCGCCCCCACGGTGCCGGTGGTGGCCAACGTGGACGGAGAGATCCACAGCGACGGCGGCGAGTGGCCCGGGCTGCTGGCCGCCCAGCTGTGCAGCCCGGTGCGCTGGCGCCACGGCCTGGCCACCCTGGCCGACCACGGCGTGGACGTGGCCCTCGAGCTCGGCCCCGGCGGCGTGCTCACCGGCATGGTCCGACGGGCCGAACCGACGATCCGGGGCGTGTCGGTGGCGTCGCCGGACGATCTGGACGGCCTGCCGGCGCAGGCGGCCGGCCCCGACGAGGAGACGCCATGAGCACGACGGACGACGCCGGAGCCCCTCCCCCCGCCGCCACGGACAGCGGCGGCGGCCGGGTCGTCCTGGTGACCGGGGGGTCCCGGGGCATCGGTCTGTCCTGCGCCGAGTGGTTCCTGGCCCGAGGCGACCGGGTGGCCATCACGTCGCGGACCGGCCGACCGGAGCGGGACCCCGGCCACGGGCCCGACCGCTTCCTGTCGCTGTCCTGCGACATGACCGATCCCGAGCAGGTCGAGGCCGCCTTCACGGCCATCGAGGAGGCGTGGGGGCCGGTCGAGGTGGTGGTGGCCAACGCCGGGGTCACCCGGGACACGCTGGCCCTGCGCATGAGCGACGAGGCGTGGTCCGAGGTCATCGACACCAACCTGACCGCCGTCTTCCGGGTGGCCAAGCGGGCGCTGGCCAAGATGCTCCGCCTCCGGCGGGGCCGGGTCATCGTGATCTCGTCGGTCGGCGCCTTCCTGGGGTCGGCCGGCCAGGCCAACTACGCAGCGGCCAAGGCCGGCCTGGTGGGCATGGCCCGGGCGCTGGCCCGGGAGGTGGCCAGCCGGTCCATCACCGTCAACGTGGTGGCCCCCGGCCTGGTGGAGACCCAGATGCTCGACGCGCTCGATCCGGCGACCCGGGCCGCCTTCGCCGCCCAGGTCCCGCTCGGACGTGTGGCCCGGCCCGAGGAGATCGCCGAGGTGGTGGGGTTCCTGGCCTCCGACGGGGCCGGGTACATGACCGGGGCGGTGGTCCCCGTGGACGGCGGCCTGGCCATGGGGATGTAGCCGTGGTGGCCCCCGACGGTGGTAGATAGTGGTGCAGCCCGGGGCCTGCTCGCCCGTGGCGGCCCCGACCAAGGAGACGACGTGAGCAACGACGAGACGTTCGAGAAGTTCAAGGGATGCGCCGTGGAGGTGCTCCAGGTGCCGGCCGAGAGCATCACCCGGGAGGCCCGCTTCGCCGACGACCTCGACGCCGACAGCCTCGACCTGGTCGAGCTGGTCATGGCCCTGGAGGAGACCTTCGACGTCTCGGTGGACGAGAGCGAGCTCGAGGGCATCGAGACCATCGGGCAGGCGTACGACCTGATCGTCGCCAAGATCTGATGCTCCTGGGCGTCGGTCCCGACGGGCCGATCCCCGGGCGGCGGGTGGCCATCACCGGGCTCGGGGTCCTCTCGTGCTGCGGCACGGACCTCGACGGCTTCTGGCAGGGGCTCCAGGGCCCCGCCCCCGAGGGCGAGCGCCGGGTGCGGGACTTCGATCCCGAGCAGTGGTTCACCGCCAAGGAGGCCCGTCAGATCGACCGCTTCGCCCAGTTCGCCGTGGCCGTGGCCGACATGGCCCTGGCCGACGCCCAGGGCCTCGACGCCGATCCCGACCGGTCGGGCGTGGTCATGGGGACCGGGGTGGGCGGCCTCGGCACCCTGGAGGAGCAGGTCACCGTCTTCGCCGAGCGCGGGGCCCGACGGGTCTCGCCCCGGCTGGTGCCCATGATGATGTCGAACGCCGGCGCCGCCGCGGTCTCCATGCGCCTCGGGTGGCACGGCCCCTCCGAGGTGGTCATCACCGCCTGTGCCGCCGGGGCCCACTCCATCGCCCACGCCGCCCGGCTGGTGGCCTCGGGACGGTGCGACGTGGTCATCGGCGGCGCCGCCGAGGCCGGGATGACCCCGGTGGGCATCACCGCCTTCGCCAACATGACGGCCCAGATCGGAAGAGCACACGTCTGAACTCCAGTCACGGCTACATCTCGTATGCCGTCTTCTGCTTGAAAAAA
>CAXBRB010000014.1:0-24168 GCA_963977795.1 uncultured Acidimicrobiaceae bacterium | reverse complement strand
TGGTGCTCTGGAGCAGACCCCGATCGGCAAGGTCGAAAATCGCCCGGTTGATGGCGGGATCGAGGCCCAGATCATCAGCGTGGTGGGCTGGTGGGGGTCCCAAGGGCTGAAGGTTGCGCGCCACCTGCCGGGCCGCCAGGGTCCACACCGCATAGTTCACGGCCGTTGGGGTGAACACCAACAGCAGCACCACGGGCCACCAACGGGCCCATGGCGCCAGCAGCCATGGCAGCAGCAGGCTCAGGGCCACGTCCTGCCAGCGCTGCAGATCCCCCAGCGCCAGCTGCAGCAGCAACAGGGCCAGCACCGCCCCCGCCGGCTCCAGGATCAGCCGCAGGCGATAGCTCTCGCGATAGGCGTCCATGCTGTCGATCATGCGCCGGAACGACCAGCCGTAGCCGCTGCGCCGCTCGATCCAGCCCTCGGCCGCACCGGATTCAAGCAAGGCCATGAGCGATGATTCAGCGGTGGTCGGGCTAGCTGCCGTCATTTCCACCAACAGCTGGAAGGGCGTGCGCGCGAGATCCTCAAGCTCCGTGTACCGAAGGTCCCGGCAGACCGCGCGCGTGTGGTTCCCTGACATGAATTCAAGGGCCGCGGGCGTGGCATGCGTCGAGCCGAGCGCGGTGGTGACGAGGCGAACCGCGCTCTCAAGGTCGGGCAGTGCAACGAGCGCCGTCGCGACGGGGCCGTCCAACGGCACCAGCGAGAGGCTGACCCGGGTGATGATCCCAAGCGTGCCCTCGGCACCGACCAGCAGGCGCTCAATACCCAGCCCTTCGTTGCGTTTGACCACTTGCCCGAGTTCGCTGAGCACGCGGCCGTCCGGCAGTACTGCCTCGAGCCCCAAGACGCGTTCGCGCAGCGTGCCGTGCCGGAATGCCGAAATACCGCCGGCGTTGGTGGAGACCATGCCGCCGAGCGTTGCGGAATCCCTGGCACCGAGATCCACGCCCGTCGAAAGGCCGGCCGCAGCGGCTTGCTCCGCCAGCGTCGACAGCCTGACGCCGGCACCGACGACGGCTGTGCGACTCACGGGATCGACCATGCAGTCGGTGAAACGCTCAAGGGAAATGACCACCTCACCGGCGTGGCTGATGGCGCCACCCGAGAGGCCCGTGCGCCCGCCATGCGGGACAACACCGATCCGGTGTCGGTGACAGTAGCCGACTATCTCGCTGACTTCAGTGGTCGTCGCAGGGCGTAGCCAAAGGTCGGCGCCGAGGTTGCGCGGCTCCACGCCTGGATCAAGGTGTCTCAGGTCTTCGGCAGAACGGGCATGGATCGCCCCGACCATCGAGGTCAGGGCTGCGGCGTGTGCGGTCGTGAGGGGCATGCCGGATCCTCTTAGCGAGACGGCACTATCGGCGCGAGGCAGGAGCGGCGTCAAGCCGCTCCTGCCGGGCAGCATCAGGCACGCATGCGAGCGCCGCTCGGATCAAACGCAGCTTCCGCCAGACGCACGGCGGCGCGGCGCTCGCCAATGAGTTCTACCTCGAAGCCGTTGATCTCATCGGCGACGGCGTTACTGACGTAACCCATCGCCAGCGATTTGCCGACCGAGTGGCCATAGCCACCCGAGGTGACCCAGCCGGCCACTTCGCCGTTGTGGTAGATCGGTTCGTCACCGATCGCATCGGCATCGGTCGCATCCACATTGAGGGTAATGAGCCGTCGCACACCGCCCGAGGCTTTCTCCGCTTCGGCCGCGGCACGCCCGATGAAGTCGGCCTTTTTAAGATCCACGAAGCGGCCGAGGCCGGCCTCGTAAGGTCCGTAGATCGGCCGGAACTCCCGTGCCCAGGTGCCGAAGCTCTTCTCCAGTCGCATCGAATTGAGCGAACGGCCACCGATGACCTTGAGGCCGTGCGGCTTGCCCGCCGCGAGCAGCAGGTCGAGTACCTCCGCGGCGTTGCGGTCGAGCAGGGCCGCCCAGGACGAGGAGAGGAGGAACTGCCCACGGCCCCCCTCCATCCAGCCGATGGCCGACTCCCCCGGGGGCAGGCCGATGTCGACCACCCGGACCTGACCGGCCAGTCGGGCGCCGTCCCCCATGAGCAGGCCGGGCTTGGCGGCGACGAAGGTGATGGTGGCCACGGCGGCCAGCGGCGTCCCGGCCGCCGCCCCGGTGTCGCCCGAGACGCCCGAGGGGATGTCCACGGCCAGCACCGGCACGCCCGGAGCCACCAGCGGGGCCTCGAAGGTGCCGCGGAAGCCGGTGCCGAAGGCGGCGTCGATGACCAGGTCGACCGGCGGGTCACCCCCGCCGAGGGGGCCGGGGGCGTCAGGGGCCACCACGGCCACCCGGGCGCCTCGGCGGGCCAGCAGGCGGGCGGCCACCCGGCCGTCGGCGCCGTTGTTCCCTTTGCCGCACACGACGACCACCCGGCGGCCGTAGGCGCCGCCCAGCAGCTCCACCGCGGCGAGGGCCACCGCGGTGCCGGCCCGCTCGACCAGCTCCTCCAGCGGGGTGGACGCCAACGCAGCGGCGTCGACCGCCGCCATCTCGTCGGTGGTGAGGACCGGACGCATCACCTCCGACGCTACGACGCCCTCCGGGGGTCTGACCAGGGCCGGCCGGCCCTCCTGGTGTGCCGGTCAGTTCTGGTCAGCCGGCGTTCCCCGCCGGTCAGACCCACACGACCGGCGTTCCCCGCCGGTCAGACCCACACGACCGGCGTTCCCCGCCGGTCAGACCCACACGGCCGGCGGCAGGGCCACGGCCACCACCACGGCGCCGGCCACCCGGTCGGTGTGGGTGAGCGACAGGTGCCACCGCCCCACCCCGGCCGCCGCCGCCAGCTCGGCGGCCCGGCCCCCGACCGAGAGCACCGGGGCGGCCAGCCCGTCACGGGCCACGGCCACGTCGTGGAAGGCGAAGGCCCCGAGGCCGACGCCGAGCGCCTTCATGGTCGCCTCCTTGGCGGCGAAGCGGGTGGCCAGCCGGGGCACCGGATCAGCGGCGGCCCCGGCGTAGGCCCGCTCGTCCTCCGAGAAGAGGCGGGCGGCCAGTCCGGGCCGGCGGCCCAGGACGGCCCGGAACCGGTCGAGGTCCACCAGGTCGATCCCCACGCCGACCACACCGGGGCCGGACTCCTCGGCGGCCAGGGCGCCGGCCACCGCAGCAGTCAGCGAACCGGCCGCATCGCCGGGCCCCCCGCCGGACCCGGTCCCGCTCACTCGACGGTGACCGTCTTGGCCAGGTTGCGGGGCCGGTCCACGTCGAGGCCGTGCAGACGGGCCAGCGAGCGGGCCAGCTGCTGGAGCGGGACCACGTCGACCAGCGGGGAGAACAGCGGCTCGGTGGCCGGCACCCACAGCACGGCGTCGGCGTGGCGGGCCGTCTCCTCGTCGCCGTCCTCGGCCACCAGCACCACCGTGGCCCCCCGGCTCTTGACCTCGGCGATGTTGGAGATCATCTTCTCCCACACCGCCGAGCGGGTGGCCACCGCGACCACCACCGTCCCCGGCTCCACCAGGGCGATGGGGCCGTGCTTGAGCTCGCCGGCCGGGAACCCCTCGGCCCGGAGGTATGAGATCTCCTTCAGCTTGAGGGCACCCTCCAGGGCCACCGGGTAGCCAACGTGGCGGCCCAGGAAGATGAAGGCCGACGAGTCCCGGTAGGCCTCGGCCACGGCGTGGACGGCCTCGGCCCGGTCCACCGCCTCGGCCACCTTGCCGGGCAGCGCGCCCATGGCCCCGAGGAGGCCCCGGGCCTCGGCCGCCGACAGCGTCTGGCGGGCCTGTCCCAGGTAGAGGGCGAGGATCTCCAGAGCGGTGATCTGAGCCAGGTGGGTCTTGGTGGCGGCCACCCCGATCTCGGGGCCGGCCCGGGTGTAGAGGACGGCGTCGGCCACCCGGGCCATCGACGAGTCGACCACGTTGGAGATCACCAGCACCCGGGCCCCGAGCCGCTTGGCCTCGGTGATGGCCTGGAGGGTGTCGACCGTCTCCCCCGACTGGCTGACCCCGATGACCAGGGTCCGCTCGTCGAGCACGGGGTCCCGGTAACGGAACTCCGAGGCGATGTCGATCTGGACAGGGAGGCGCGACCATCGCTCGATGGCGTACTTGGCCACCAGGCCGGCGTGGTAGCTCGAACCGCAGGCCACCACGAAGACGTTGTCGATGGCGGCCAGCTCCTCGTCGGTGATGCGGACCTCGTCGAGGACCAGGGTCCCGTCGGGGAGCACCCGGTCGCGGAGGGTGTCGGCCACCGCCGTGGGCTGCTCGTGGATCTCCTTGGCCATGAAGTCCTCGTAGCCGTCCTTGCGGGCGGCGTCGAGGTCCCAGTCCACGTGCAGAGGGGCGGGCTCGGCCGGCGAGCCGTCGGCCGTCGTCACCGTGATCGCCCCCGGTCGCAGCTCGGCCACCTGGTCGTCGTCGAGGAGGAAGAAATCCCGGGTCAGTCCGAGGATGGCCGGGATGTCCGAGGCCAGGAAGGCGGTCCCGCCGGCGGTGCCCATGATCAGGGGTGAGACCCGCCGGGCGGCCACGATGGTCTCGGGCTCGCCGGCATGGACCACGGCCAGGGCGAACGCCCCGCGCACCCGGGCCAGCGAGGACCGCACGGCGTCGGCCAGCGAGCACCCCGGCGATGCCGCCAGGATCGACTCGATGAGATGGGCCAGGACCTCGGTGTCAGTCTCGGAGGTCAGCTGGTGCCCTGCGGCCACCAGCTCGTCGGCCAGCTCCACGTGGTTCTCGATGATGCCGTTGTGGACCAGGGCGATCCGGCCCGTGCAGTCGGCGTGCGGGTGGGCGTTGCCCTCGGTGGGCCGACCGTGGGTGGCCCACCGGGTGTGGCCGATCCCGGTGGAGGCCCCGGCCGGGACATCGGCGGTGCGCTTGGCCACCGCCTCCAGGGAGCGGGTCCCCTCGGCGGCCCGGACCCGCCAGATGGGATCGGCGTCGTCGGGGGCCACCACGGCCAGCCCGGCCGAGTCGTAGCCCCGGTACTCCAGGCGGGCCAGCCCCTCGACCAGCACGTCGACGACCCCGAGGTCGTCGCCGGTGGCGTCGGCGCCCCGGGTGATGCCGATGATGCCGCACATGGCTCCTCAACCTACCCGGGCATGCGCCACCGCCGATAGGTCTGGGCGGCGTCCGGAGGGCCGTGGGCGGCGTCGGCACCGGGGGTGCACCCCGGCGGCACCGGCCTGTCGACCGGGGCCGCGCCGACGGGCACCGACGTCAGGCGCCGGCTTCGGCCGCCTCGGCGGCGGCCGCCTGGTCCCGGGTGACGGCGGCCAGGGTGAGCTCGTGGGCGATCAGGGTGGAGAGGCGGCTGGCCACGGCCTCGGCCGTGCCGGGCTCGGTGCACTCCACCATCACCCGCACCACCGGCTCGGTGCCGCTGGCCCGCACCAGGACGCGGCCGGTGTCCCCCATGGCCGCCGACTCCTCGGCGATGGCCGCGTGCACCGCCTCGAGCTCGTCGAGCAGCGAGGTGTCCACCCCGGGCACGTTGACCAGGGTCTGGGGCACCGGGGTGACCAGGCCCTCCAGCAGGGACGCCAGCGAGGTGCCGCTGCGGACCAGCAGGTCGGCCAGGACCAGGCCGGTGAGGAGGCCGTCGCCGGTGGTGGCCAGGCGCCGGAAGATGATGTGCCCCGACTGCTCGCCCCCCAGGGTCAGCCCGTCGGCGTCGAGGGCGGCCAGCACGTGGCGGTCGCCCACCGGGGTCTCCACCACGTGGACCCCGAGGGCCTCCATGGCCAGACGGAAGCCGAGGTTCGACATGACCGTGACCACCACGGTGTTGCCGGCCAGCTGGCCCCGCTCGGCCAGGTCCCGGGCGAAGAGGGCCAGCAGGGCGTCGCCGTCGACCAGGCGGCCGGTGCCGTCCACGGCCAGCAGGCGGTCGGCGTCGCCGTCGAGGGCCAGGCCCAGGTCGGCACCGTGCTCGACGACGGCCGTGGCCAGGAGCTCGGTGGCCGTCGAGCCGCAGCCGGCGTTGATGTTGGTGCCGTCGGGGTCGTCGCCGATGCTGTCGACCTCGGCGCCGAGGCGCCGGAACACCTCGGCGGCCACGTCGGAGGCGCTGCCGTTGGCGCTGTCCACCACCACGTGCAGGCCGGCCAGGCTGCGTCCGTCGAGGATCCCGGTCAGGTACTCGATGTAGGGCTCGCCCAGGCCCGACTCGGTGCGCAGCGCACCGACCCCGTGGCCCTCCACGGGCCGGGGGCCCTTGGCCGACGGGTCGAGGACCCGGTCCAGCTCGTCCTCGATGGCGTGCTCGGTCTCCACCGAGAGCTTGGTCCCGCCGGCCCCGAAGAGCTTGATCCCGTTGTCGGCGAAGGGGTTGTGGGAGGCGCTGATGACCACGGCTGGCAGGTCCCGGCGGGCCGACAGCCAGGCCAGGGCCGGGGTGGGCAGCACGCCCACGTCGATGACGTCGGCGCCCTCGCCGGCCAGACCGGCGCTCAGGGCGGCCTGGAGCATGGGGCCCGACTTGCGGGTGTCCCGACCCACCAGGAAGGCCGGGGCGGCGATGGTGCGGGCCACGGCGCGCCCGAGGGCCAGGGCCAGGTCGGGGGTGAGCTCGGTGTTGGCCGTCCCCCGGACCCCGTCGGTGCCGAACCGGGCCCGGACCACGACGCTCAGCGCTTCGAGTACTGCGGCGCCTTGCGAGCCTTCTTCAGGCCGTACTTCTTCGACTCCTTCTCGCGGGCGTCGCGGGTGAGGAAGCCGGCCTTCTTGAGCGGGGCCCGCAGCTCGGGGTCCAGCTCGCACAGCGCCCGGGCGATGCCGAGGCGGAAGGCGCCCGCCTGGCCCGAGACGCCGCCGCCGTCGATGGTCACATCGATGTCCCACGACTCGGTGGTCTCGGTCAGGCGCAGGGGCTCGGTGACGATCATCCGGTGGGTGGCCGAGGTGAAGTACTCCTCGAAGGTGTGGCCGTTGCAGGTGATGGTGCCCGAGCCGGGGCGGAAGCGCACGCGGGCGACGGCCTGCTTGCGGCGGCCGGTGGTCTGGCAGAGCGGGGGGGCGGTGGCCACGGTGGGGTCCTCGGGTTCGTCGGTGCGGTCGGGTCGGGTCGGTCGGGTGCGCTCAGGCGCCGCCGCGGGCCGAAGCCTGGCGACGGGCGGCGGGCAGGTCGAGCGGCGTGGGCGCCTGGGCGGCGTGGGGGTGCTCGGCACCCCGGTAGACCTTGAGCTTGGTGGCCATCTGGCGGCCCAGGCGGTTCTTCGGGAGCATGCCCCGGATGGCGTCACGGACCACGTCGTCGGCCCGGTCGACCAGGAGGACGGCGTAGCTGGTGGCCGTCAGGCCGCCCGGGTAGCCGCTGTGGCGGTAGGCCATCTTGGCCTCGGCCTTGCCCGAGGTCAGGACCACCTTGTCGGCGTTGATGACGATCACGTGGTCGCCGGTGTCGGTGTGGGGGGCGAAGGTCGGCTTGTGCTTGCCGCGCAGGATGGCGGCCACCTCGGTGGCCAGGCGGCCGAGCACCAGCCCGTCGGCGTCGACGACGTGCCAGGACCGGGTGATGTCGGCGGGGGTGGGGCTGAACGTGCGCAACAGGAGTCCTTGGGTTCGGTTCGGTGTCCGGGCGTCCGACGGGCGGCACCCCCGGGGCGGGAGGTCGCGGGGCCGGCAGCCACGGCATCGCCGTGGCAGGGCACCCCCGGGGCCATCCCGAAGACCTCACATGCTAGGTCGCCACGCCGGGGGCGGGCAAGCCCGCCAGGTCTGGCACCCGGTCACCCGCCGCCGTAGCGGACGGTCATCAGGGTCAGGCCCTGGGGCGGGGCGGGCTGGCCGGCCCGGGACCGGTCGGCTGAGCGCAGGATCTCGAGCATGTCGGCCGGCCGACGGCGCCCCCGGCCGACCTCGACCAGGGTCCCGACCAGAGAGCGCACCATCTGGTGGCAGAAGGCGTTGGCCTCGATCTCGAAGGCCAGCAGCTCCCCCACCGCCGGCACCAGCTGGGGTGCGCTCTGGCCCGGGCCGTCCCCGCCGCCGGTCGCCGGACGCGAGCTGTCGGCTGCTGGGCGCGAGGTGCCGGCGGAGCGGGCCCCGGTGGACCGGCCGTCCAGGCGGGTCCACCGCACGTCGGTCACCCGCCGGGGAATGGGATCGTCCGGCCCGGTGCCGGGCACCCGCCGACAGAAGGCCCGGAAGTCGTGCTCGCCCAGGAGGACGTCGGCGGCCCCGGCCATGGCCCGCACGTCCAGCGGGTCGGCCACGTGCCAGGTGATCCCGGCCAGCAGGGGGTCGGGCACCGGGGCGTTCACCACCAGGTAGCGGTAGCGGCGGGCCGTGGCTGAGTGACGGGCGTCGAACCCCGCCGGGGCCACCCCGGCCGACTGGACCACGATCGACGGGGCCAGCTGGCTGTTGAGGGAGCGCACCAGGGCGGCGGGCTCCAGGGCGGCCGACCGCTCGGCGGGGACGTCGACATGGACCACCTGGCCGAGGGCGTGCACGCCGGCGTCGGTGCGGCCGGCACAGGTCAGGGACACCTCGCTGCGGACCACCCGGCCCAGGGCGGCGGCCAGGGCCCCGGCCACGGTGGGCAGGCCCTCCTGGGCGGCGAACCCCCGGAAGCCGGCGCCGTCATAGGCGACCCGGAGGCGCCACCGGACCGTCGCCGCCCCGTCCCCCCCGTCGGCGGGGGGTGTGCTCACACCAGTTCGATGCGGGCCATCGGGGCGTTGTCGCCCTGACGGGTGCCCAGCTTGAGGATGCGGGTGTAGCCGCCGGGCCGGTCCGCGTAGCGGGGGCCGATCTCCTCGAACAGCTTGTGGGCCATGTCCTTGTCGCGGATGAGGGCGACCACGTTGCGGTGGTCGGCCACCCGGCCCTTCTTGGCCGCGGTGATGACCTTCTCGGCCACCGGGCGCAGGGCCTTGGCCTTGGCCTCGGTGGTCACCAGGTACTCGGCGGCGATGAGCGACGCCACCAGGTTGCCCAGCATGGCCTTCTGGTGGGCGGCGCTGCCGCCGAAGCGGCGGCCCTTCTTCGGAGTCCCGAGCATGGCGGTCCCTCAGTCCTTGACGCGCAGGGCCAGGCCGCGCTCGTCGAGCTTCACGAGCACCTCGTCGAGCGACTTCTGGCCGAAGTTGGTGATGTTGATCAGGTCGTCCGCCGTGCGCTCCACCAGCTCACCGATGGTGTTGATCTGGGCCCGCTTGAGGCAGTTGCGGGGGCGCTCGGTCAGGTCGAGGTCCTCGATGGGGAGGTCCAGGTCGGGCGAGCCGGTGGCCGTGGTGCTGACCTCACCGAGCTCGAGGCCCATGGGCTCGTCCTCGAGGTCGGCCACCAGGCCGACCAGGGTCCGCAGCGTCTCCCCTGCCGAGGCCAGGGCCTCCCGGGGGGTCAGCGAGCCGTCGGTCTCGATGTCGAGGACCAGGCGGTCGAAGTCGGTCGACTGCTCCACCCGCACCGGCTCCACGGTGAAGGCCACCCGCCGCACGGGCGAGAAGATGGCGTCGATGGGGATGACGCCGATGGTGCCGCTGCCCTTGTTGCGGTCGGCCGACTGGTAGCCGCGCCCGCGCTCGATGGTCAGGTCGACGGCCAGGTGGCCCTTGGCGTTGAGGGTGGCGATGTGCTGGGTGGGGTCGAGGATCTCCACGTCGGCGGTGGCCTGGATGTCGCCGGCCGTGGCCTCGCCGGCCCCCTTCTTGTCGAGGCGGAGGGTCACCGGCTCGTCGGCGTGCACCCGGAAGAGGAGGTCCTTCAGGTTCAGGATGATGTCGGTCACGTCCTCCTTCACCCCGGTGAGGGTGGTGAACTCGTGGAGGGCCTCGTCGAAGCGGACCTGGGTGATGGCGGCGCCGGGGATCGACGAGAGGAGGGTCCGCCGCAGCGAGTTGCCGAGGGTGTGGCCGAAGCCGGGGTCGAGCGGGCCGATGGCGAACTTCTGGCGGTTGCCGTCTTCGTCACCGATGGTCTCGACGGTGGGTCGCTGGATGATGAGCATGCGTCTCGTGGCTCCTCGGCAGGTTGGTGCGCTGGGCGGTGGGGGTGGTGGTCGGTCGGGGGTCGGCCCGGGGGCCAGGGGCTACTTCGAGTAGAGCTCGACGATCAGCTGCTCCTGGACGGGCTCGTCGATGTGCTCCCGCAGGGGAAGGGCGAAGACCCGGACCTCGAAGCGGTCGCCGACGGTCTCGAGCCACGGCGGGAGGGCCCGCTCGAGGGTGTCCATGTTGCGGCGGACGTGGAAGAGCTCCCGGGACGCCGGCTTGAGGGCGACGGTGTCGCCCTGGCGCAGCCGGTAGGAGGGGATGGTGACCCGCTTGCCGTTGACCAGGACGTGGCCGTGGCGCACGAACTGGCGGGCCTGGGAGCGGCTGGCGCCCCACCCGGCCCGGAAGGCCACGTTGTCGAGGCGGAGCTCGAGCATGCGCAGCAGGTTCTCGCCGGTGATGCCCGGGGCCCGGGAGGCCTCGACGTAGAGGTTGTGGAACTGGCGCTCGAGCAGGCCGTAGATGCGGCGGGCCTTCTGCTTCTCACGGAGCTGGCCGAGGTACTCCGACCCCTGGCGCATGCGGTCGCGGCCGTGCTCGCCGGGCGGGTAGGCCCGGCTGTGGCGGTCGCTGACCGCCTCCGACACGGGGCACTTCATCGAGTAGCAGCGCTCCCCCTTGAGGAAGAGCTTGGTGCGCTCCCGGCGGCAGAGCCGGCAGACGGGTCCGGTGTAACGAGCCATGGTGGTCCTTGGTTCCCTTCGTCCCGTTCCCTACACCCGCCGCCGCTTCTTGGGGCGGCAGCCGTTGTGGGGGATGGGGGTGACGTCCTTGATGCCGGCGACCTCGATCCCGGCGGCGGCGATGGAGCGGATGGCCGTCTCCCGGCCCGAGCCGGGGCCCCGCACCAGCACGTCGACCCGGCGCACGCCGTGCTCCATGGCCCGCTTGGCGCACTGCTCGGCGGCCAGCTGGGCGGCGAACGGGGTCGACTTGCGCGAGCCCTTGAAGCCCACGTTGCCCGCCGAGGCCCAGGCCAGCACGTTGCCCTCGGGATCGGCGATGGAGACGATGGTGTTGTTGAACGAGCTCTTGATGTGGGCGACGCCGTAGGTGACGTTCTTGCGCTCGCGCTTGCGGGGGCGGCGTGCGGCTCCCGGCTTTCCCTGCTTGGCCATTACTTGCGCACCTTCTTCTTTCCGGCGACGGTCTTCTTGGGGCCCTTGCGGGTCCGGGCGTTCGTGTGGGTCCGCTGGCCGTGGACGGGCAGGCCCTTGCGGTGGCGGATGCCCTGGTAGCAGCCGATCTCCATCTTCCGCTTGATGTCCTGGGAGACGTCACGGCGCAGGTCGCCCTCGACGGTCAGGTTCTCGTCGATGAAGTTGCGGAGCCGGATGACCTCCTCGTCGGTCAGGTCCCGGACCCGGGTGTCGCGGTTCGTGCCGGTGGCGTCGCAGATCTGCTGCGCCGTCGTCCGGCCGATGCCGTAGATGTAGGTGAGGGAGATCTCCAGCCGCTTTTCGCGGGGGATGTCGACTCCGGAGATGCGGGCCACGTGTCCTTCTCTCTATCGCTTCGCTCGACCGGCCGTCAGCCCTGGCGCTGCTTGTGGCGCGGGTTGTCGCAGATGACCAGGACCCGCCGGTGGCGGCGGATCACCTTGCACTTCTCACACATCGGCTTGACGCTCGGTCGGACCTTCACGTTCTCGTCCTGTCTGTTCCGTCTCGTTGTCGTTTCGCTGCGGTACGTCTGTCCGGGACGGCGTCCCGGCGGCACCTGCCCCGGCACGCTGCCGGAGCCCGACCGCACCCGGTGCGGTCCTGTCGACGCCGGTGCTGGACCGGCCTACTTGTAGCGGTAGGTGATCCGGCCCCGGGTCAGGTCGTAGGGCGTGATCTCCACCTGCACCTTGTCCCCCGGGAGGATGCGGATGCGGTGCATGCGCATCTTCCCCGAGCTGTGGGCGAGGACGTTGTGGCCGTTCTCGAGCTCCACCTTGAACATGGCGTTGGGGAGCGGCTCGACGACCGTCCCCTCCAGCACGATGGCGTCTTCCTTGGGCTTGGGCAGGTGAATCTCCTCTTGCTCTGTCGATCTCGTCGCCGTCCGGCCCGGAGGCCGCCGGCAGCCGGGCCAGAACGGCACCCGGACGGGCCGCTGCAGGGGCACACCGAAGGAGCACCTCCGCCTGCGGGAGCGGCACGCCACCACACACCCGTGGCGGACCGAAGGGACAGTCTACCCCGTCGCCCAGAATTTGCCAGTCCGGAGGGGCCAGCCCCGGACGGGCCGGACGGAGGGGCCGTCCGGGCCGCTCCCGGCAGGGCGTCAGAGCCGGGTGAAGATCTCCGGGCCGTCGTCGGTCACGGCGATGGTGTGCTCGAAGTGGGCCGAGAGGGCGCCGTCCGCGGTGACCACGCTCCACCCGTCGTCCAGGGTCACCGTGCCCACCCCGCCGGCGTTGACCATCGGCTCGATGGCGAAGACCATCCCCGTCTTGAGCATCGGGCCCGGAGTCCCCGGCCAGTAGTTGGGGACCTGGGGCTCCTCGTGCATGGCCGTGCCGATGGCGTGGCCGACGTACTCCCGCACCACCGAGAACCCGGCGGCCTCGGCCACCTGCTGGACGGCCCGGCCGATCTCGTGGAGCCGGTTGCCGTCGACCATCTGGTCGATCCCGGCATACAGGCTCCGCTCGGTCACCTCGAGGAGGCGGGCGGCCTCGGTGGAGACCCGGCCCACCGGGGCCGTGTAGGCGGCGTCGCCGTGGTAGCCCTCGATGATGGCCCCGCAGTCCACCGAGATGATGTCGCCCTCCTCGAGGACCACGTCCTCGGAGGGGATGCCGTGGACGATCATCGAGTTCGGCGACGTGCAGATGACAGCCGGGAAGCCGTGGTAGCCGAGGAAGTTGGAGCCGGCCCCCCGCCGCTCCAGCACCTCCCGGGCCACCCGGTCCAGCCCGGCGGTGGTCACCCCGGGACGGATGGCGGCCCGGGTGGCCTCGTGGATCTCGGCCACCACGCGCCCGGCCCGGCGCATCTTGGCCAGTTCGTCGGCGTTCCGCCTCACGTCCAGGTCTCCCCGGGGGCGGTGCGGTCGTGGGTGCGGTCGTCCATCGGGATCATCGTAGGGCCCCGGTCAGGCGAACCGACCGCCCCGCCGGGCGCGCCGGTCTTCGACGGCCTTGATGATGCGCCGGGTGACGACCTCCTCGGCGCCCACCCCCGAGACGGTGGCCAGCAGGTCCCGCTCGGCGTACCAGGCGATGAGCGGCGCCGTCTCGGCCTCGTAGATGGCCAGGCGGTGCTGGATGGCCTCGGGCTGGTCGTCGTCGCGCTGGACCACCTCGTTGGCGCAGGTGTCGCACGTCCAGCCGATGGTCGGCCGGCTGGTGGTCGAGTAGTTCCGTCCGCAGCCAGTGCACACCCGGCGCTTGGAGAGGCGCCGCACCACCACCGAGGTCTCGATGGCGATGTCGATGACCAGGTCCAGCTCGGCCGGGGCCAGCAGGACCTCCAGGGCCTCGGCCTGGGAGACCGTGCGGGGGAAGCCGTCCAGGATGAAGCCGCGGTCGCGGACCTCGGGAGCGCCCAGGCGCTCGCGCACCATGGCCACGATGAGCTCGTCACCCAGCAGGTCGCCCCGGTCCATCAGCTCCTTGGCCTGCAGGCCGAGGGCGGTGCCGAGCCGCACCTCCTCCCGCAGCATGTCGCCGGTGGAGATGTGGTTGATGACGTAGTGGTGCGACAGGGACAGGCACTGGGTCCCCTTGCCCGCCCCCTGCTTGCCGAGGACGACCAGCCTGGCTCCCGGTACCACCTACTTGAGGAAGCCTTCGTAGTTGCGCATCATCAGCTGGCTGTCGATCTGGCGCATCGTCTCGAGGGCCACGCCCACGGCGATCAGGAGGGTGGTGCCGTAGAACGGGTAGCTGGTGATGTTCCAGGCGGCCATCAGCAGCGACGGGACCACGGCGACCGCGCCCAGGAAGAGGGCGCCCGGCCAGGTGATGCGGTTGAGGATGTGGGCCAGGTACCGCTCGGTGGGCTGGCCGGGGCGGATGCCCGGGATGTAGCCGCCCTGCTTGCGGATGATGTCGGCCTGCTGATGCGGGTCGAAGGCCACGTAGACGTAGAAGAACGTGAAGAGGAGGATGAAGAGGAAGTAGGTGACGATGTAGAAGACGCTGGTCGGCGTCACGTTGTGGTTCACCCACGACCGGAAGGCCGACGAGGGGATGATGTTGGACAGCAGCACCGGGATGTAGAGGACCGAGCTGGCGAAGATGATCGGGATCACGCCGGCCTGGTTGACCTTGAGGGGGATGTAGGTGTTCTGGCCGCCGTACATCTTGCGGCCCACCACCCGCTTGGCGAAGGTCACCGGGATGCGCCGCTGGCCCTGGTCGACGAAGACGATGAGGACCAGGAGGGCCAGGGAGACGGCGATGATGATGGTGAACTTCACCCGTCCGCCCTGGGCCAGGACGGTGTTGAGCCCGGTGGGGATGCCGGCCACCACGTTGGCGAAGATCAGGATCGACATGCCCTGGCCGATGCCCCGCTGGGTGATGAGCTCGGCCAGCCACATCACGAAGGCCGTGCCGGCGGTCAGGGTGAGGACGATGAAGGCCCCCCGCCAGAGGGAGTAGTTGAGGATGAGGTCGACCGACTGCGACGAGCCGAAGAGGCCGCCGCCGCCCTTGTGGAAGAGGTAGACGAGGCCGGTCGACTGCATGAGGGCCAGGGCCACGGTCAGGTACCGGGTGGTCTGGGTCAGCTTCTTCTGGCCCACCGCCCCCTGGTCCCGCCACTGCTCGAGCTTGGGGATCACCGTGGCCAGGAGCTGGATGATGATGCTCGAGGTGATGTAGGGCATGATCCCGAGGCCGAAGACGGCCATGCGGGTCAGGGCGCCGCCGCTGAACAGGTTGAGGAAGCCCAGCACGCCCGACGACTTGGAGGCCGCCGCCAGCTGGGCCACCTTGGAGAAGTTCACGAAGGGGACCGGCACGTTGGCCCCGAACTGGTACAGGGCGATGATGGTCAGCGTGAACAGGACCTTCTTCCGGAGGTCCGGGATGCGGAAGATGTTGGCCAGGCTGGTCAGCATGATGCTCCTCGACGCCGCGGAGGCCCGATGCTACCGGGCACCGGCTTACCGGTTGGTGTGGGCGTTGCCCTTGGCCGGCGGGCGGTCGTTGCCGAACGGGAGCGGGACCACGGTCACCGAGCCGCCGGCCCCGGTGATGGCCGCCTCGGCCGACTTCGAGAAGCCGTGGGCCTCGACGTGGACGGCCCGGGTCAGCTCGCCGCCGCCCAGCACCTTGACCAGGTCGCCCTTGTGGGCCAGGCCGGCGGCCACCAGGGCCTCGATGCCGATGCGGTCGCCCTCGACGGCTGCCAGGGCGCCGACGTTGACCGGGGTGTACTCGACCCGGAAGGGGTTGGTGAAGCCGCGCAGCTTGGGGATGCGCTGGAGGATCGGCAGCTGGCCGCCCTCGAAGCCCATCGGGATGGTGTCGCGGGCGCCCTGGCCCTTGGTGCCGCGGCCGGCGGTCTTGCCGCCCTTGCCGCCGATGCCACGGCCGACCCGCTTGCGGGCCTTGTTGGCGCCTGCCGGCGGCCGGAGGTCGTGGAGCTTCATGTCAGCCTCTCTCGTTCTCGGTGGCCTCGGTGACGTCCACCAGGTGCGGGACCCGGGCGATCATGCCGCGGATCTCGGGACGGTCGGGCAGCACGTTGGTGCGGCCGATCCCCCGCAGGCCCAGGGCCCGGAGGGTGCCCCGGTGCTTGGGCTTGCTGCCGATGGCCGAGCGGACCTGGGTGACCCGGATCCAGCCGGTGGCCGATGTCTGGGCGGCGGCCATCTCAGCCCACCTCCGTGAACAGGTCGGCCTCACGCCGGCGCTCGCGGTAGGCGCGGAGCATGGCGGCGGGCACGACCTCGTCGACCGGCTTGCCCCGGAGGGCGGCCACCTCGTCGGGCCGCTTGAGGCCCTTCAGGCCGGCGATGGTGGCGTGGGCCACGTTGATGCCGTTGGAGGAGCCGAGCGACTTGGCCAGGATGTCGCGGATGCCGGCCATCTCCAGGATGGCCCGGGCCGCCCCGCCGGCGATCACACCGGTGCCGGGGGCCGCCGGCTTGAGGAGGACCCGGCCGGCACCGCTCTCGCCCAGGATGGGGTGGGTGATGGTCGAGCCGGCCAGCGGCACGTCGAACATGTTCTTGCGGGCCTCTTCGATGCCCTTCTGGACGGCCAGGCCGGCCTCCTTGGCCTTGCCGTAGCCCAGGCCGACCCGCCCGTTGCCGTCGCCGACCACCATGAGGGCGGCGAAGGAGAACCGGCGGCCGCCCTTGACGACCTTGGACACCCGGTTGACCCGGATGGTCCGCTCCTCGAACTGCAGCTCGTTGTTGACGGCCATCAGAACTCCAGTCCCTCGGCACGGGCGGCGTCGGCCAGCGCGGCCACCCGCCCGTGGTAGGCGAACCCGCCGCGGTCGAAGACCACGGCGCTCACTCCGGCGTCCTTGGCCCGGGACGCCACCAGGGCGCCCACGGCCTTGGCCGCCTCGACGTTCCCCCCGCCCGAGGTCCGCAGGGCGGCCTCGACCGTCGAGGCGGCGGCCAGGGTGCGCCCGGCGCCGTCGTCGATGATCTGGGCGGAGATGTGCTTGTTCGAGCGGAAGACGGCCAGGCGCGGGCGCTCGGCCGTGCCCTGGACCTTCTTGCGGACCCGACGGTGCCGGCGCTTCCGCAGCTCGTGCTTGTGATCGGTACGTGCCATTACTTGGCTGCCTTCCCTGCCTTGCGCACGACGCGCTCGCCGGCGTAGCGGATGCCCTTACCCTTGTAGGGCTCGGGCTTCCGCAGCTTGCGGATGTCGGCGGCCACTTGGCCGACCTTCTCCTTGTCGATGCCCTTCACGATGATGCGGGTGGCCGTGGGGACCTCGAAGGTCACCCCGGCCGGCGCCTGCACGTTGACCGGGTGCGAGAACCCGAGGGCCAGCTCCAGGGCGGCGTCGCCCTTGGCCTGGGCCCGGTAGCCGACGCCGACGATCTCCAGCTCCTTGGTGTAGCCCTCGGTCACGCCCTGGACCATGTTGGCCACCAGGGAGCGGGTCAGGCCGTGGAGGGCGCGGTTCTGCCGCTGGTCGTCGGGGCGCTCGACGGTGAGCACGTCACCGTCCTGGCGGATGGTGATGGCGCCGGGCACCGGGCGGGCGAGCTCGCCGTGGGGGCCCTTCACCGTCACCGTCCCACCGTCGACGGCCACGCTCACGCCGGCCGGCACGGTGATGGGGGAACGTCCGATACGGGACATCAGCAGCCACCTCCGTCGGTGCGGCGGGCGGCGGTGCGGCTACCAGACATAGCAGAGCACCTCCCCGCCCATGCGGCGCTTGCGCGCCTCGCGGTCGGTCATGAGGCCCTTGGAGGTCGACACCACGGCCACGCCGAGACCGCCGAGCACGCGGGGCAGCTTGTCGGCCTGGGCGTAGATGCGCAGACCGGGCTTGGACACCCGGGTGATGCCCGAGATGGTCCGGGTGCGGTCCTGGGCGTACTTCATGGTGATCTTGAGCGTCTTGCCGGGCTTGCCCGGGGTCTCGCTCACCTCGAAGCCGCCGATGTAGCCCTCCTGCTCCAGGATGGCCGCCAGGGACTCCTTCAGCTTGGAGCCCGGCATCGACACATGGTCGAAGTGCGCGGTGTTGGCGTTCCGGATGCGGGTGAGCATGTCGGCGATGGGGTCGGTCATGGTCATCGGTCGTCGCCTCCTCTCACCAGCTGGCCTTCGTGACGCCGGGGATCTCGCCGGCGTGGGCCATCTCGCGCAGGCAGATCCGGCAGAGGCCGAACTTGCGGTAGACGGCCTTGGGCCGGCCGCACCGACGGCACCGCGTGTAGCCGCGCACCTTGAACTTGGGCGTGCGCTGCTGCTTCTCGATCAGAGCCTTCTTCGCCATGGGGTTACTGGTTCTCCTTGCGGAACGGGAAGCCGAAGGCGGCGAGCAGGGCCCGGCCTTCTTCGTCGGTTCGAGCGGTGGTGGCGATGGTGATGTCCATGCCCCGCGTGGTGTCGATGCGGTCGTAGTCGATCTCGGGGAACATCAGCTGCTCGGTGACCCCGAAGGTGTAGTTGCCGTGGCCGTCGAACGACTTGGACGGCAGGCCGCGGAAGTCACGGATGCGGGGGATGGCCATCGAGATCAGGCGGTCGAAGAACTCCCACGCCCGGTCGCCCCGGAGGGTGACCTTGCAGCCGATCTCCTGGCCCTCGCGTAGCTTGAACGAGGCGATCGACTTGCGGGCCCGGGTCACCACCGGCTTCTGGCCGGCGATGATCTCCATGTCCCGCAGGGCGCCCTCGATGAGGGACTTCTGCTGGGTGGCCCGGCCGACGCCCATGTTGATCACGATCTTGTCGAGCCGGGGGACCTCCATGATGTTGGCCAGCCCCAGGGTCTCCTTGAGCTCGGCCCGGATGGTCTCGTCGTAGCGCTTCTTCAGGCGCGGACGCTCGGGTGCGGAGGTGGAGGCCATCAGAGGTCCGCCCCGCACTTGCGGCAGACGCGCAGCTTGCGCCCCTGCTCGTCGACGCGCATCCCGATCCGGGTGGGCCCGCACGAGTTGCACACGATGGCCACCGACGAGACGGCCACCGGCATGAACTTGTCGATGACGCCGCCCTGCATGGTGGCCCGGGTGGGCTTGGCATGACGCTTGGCCACGTGCACGCCCTCCACGATCACCCGTCCCTCGGCCGGGAGCGCCCGCACGACGTGGGCCTCCTTGCCGCGGTCCTTGCCCGAGAGGACCCGGACCTTGTCGCCCTTCTTGATGCGCATCTAGAGCACCTCCGGCGCCAGCGAGACGATCCGCATGAAGCGCTTGTCGCGCAGCTCCCGGCCGACGGGGCCGAAGATGCGGGTGCCGCGCGGCTGCTGCTGGTCGTTGATCAGCACGGCGGCGTTCTCATCGAAGCGGATGTAGCTGCCGTCGGGACGGCGCTTCTCCTTCTTGGTGCGGACGACGACGCACTTGACGACGTCGCCCTTCTTCACGGCCGCGCCCGGGATGGCGTCCTTGACCGTGGCCACGAAGATGTCGCCGATCGAGGCGTAGCGGCGGCGGGAGCCACCGAGCACCTTGATGCAGAGCACCTCCTTGGCACCGGAGTTGTCGGCCACCCGCAGGCGGCTCTCCTGTTGGATCATCGTGCACGCTCCAGCACCTCGGACAGCCGCCAGCGCTTCAACTTGGAGAGCGGACGGGTCTCGATCACCCGGACCCGGTCCCCCACCTTGGCGACGTTGTCACCGTCATGGACGTAGAGCTTCTTGGTCCGCTGCACCGTCTTGCGGTAGCGGGGGTGGCGCACCCGCTCGACGACGGCCACCACCACGGTGGCGTCCATGGCGTCGGACACCACGAGGCCCTCACGGACCTTGCGGGCGTTCGGCCGCGGCTCGGCGGCGCCGGCGGCGCCCTGGTCGTCAGCCATCAGGCGTCCTCCTCGGTCTCGGCGTCCTCGGACACCTCGTCGTGGCCGTGCTCAGCGGCGTGGGCGGCCTCCTCGGCGGCCCGGGCGGCGGCCCGGCGCTCCGAGGCGGTGGTGCGGTCGCGGCCCAGGGCCTCGTCCTCGCTCCGGCGCCGTGCGGCGGCACGGTGGGCGGGCAGGTCGGCGAGCGCGAGGCCCTCGGCCTCGGCGATCTCCCGGTTGCGCAGCTCGGTCAGCATCCGGGCCACGTCCTTCTTGACCTGGCCGATGCGGGCCGAGTTGTCCAGCTGGCCGGTGGCCAGCTGGAACCGGAGGTTGAACAGCTCGCGGCGGGTCTCGGTCAGCTGGCGCTCCAGCTCCTCGGTGTCCAGCTCGGCGATGTCGGCGGCGGTGGCCATCAGATCTGCACCTCCGGCGTGCCGTGGGTCCCCGGGCGCACCACGAAGCGGGCCTTGAAGGGGAGCTTCTGGATGGCCCGGTTCATGGCCTCACGGGCCAGGTTCTCGTCCACGCCGGCCAGCTCGAAGAGGATCCGGCCCGGCTTGATGACGGCCACCCAGTGCTCGGGGTTGCCCTTGCCCGAGCCCATGCGGGTCTCGGCCGGCTTCTTGGTCACCGGCCGGTCCGGGAAGACCCGGATCCAGACCTTGCCGCCACGCTTGATGTGGCGGGTCATGGCGATACGGGCGGCCTCGATCTGGCGGGCCGTCATCCAGGCCGGCTCGAGGGCCTGGATCCCGAAGTCGCCGAAGGTGACGTCGCTGCCACCCTTGGCCTGTCCCGTCATGCGGCCGCGCTGCTGCTTGCGGTGCTTGACCTTGCGGGGCATCAGCATGTCAGTCCACCTCCTTGCGGAAGTGCGGCGTCTCGTGGTGCTCGCGGGTGCGGCGCTCGATGTCCTCGTCCTCGTTGAGGATGCGCTCGAGCTGGTCCGGCTCGGCCGGGGCGGCCACGATGTCGGCCGGGCTCACGTCGACCAGGCCCTCGGGGGCCTCGGTGGCGGCGGCGCCCTCCTCGACGGTGACCACGCTGCCCGGGGCGCCCTGCTCGGCCCGGCGACGGCCGCCGCCGGCGGTGATGAGCCGGCGGGGACCCGGCTCGGCGGCCTGGCCCGAGGTCTCGCCCACGGCCATGGCGGCCTCACGGGTGATCTTCTCCTCGGAGGAGATCTTGTAGGGGAGGATGTCGCCCTTGTAGATCCAGACCTTCACGCCGATGCGGCCGTAGGTGGTCTTGGCCTCGCGGAAGCCGTAGTCGATGTCGGCCCGCAGCGTGTGCAGCGGCACCCGGCCCTCGCGGTAGGACTCCTTGCGGGACATCTCGGAGCCGCCGAGGCGGCCCGAGCACTGGACCCGGACACCGAGGGCGCCGGCCTTCTGGACGGTCTGGATGGACCGCTTCATGGCCCGGCGGAAGGCCACCCGGCGGGCCAGCTGGTCGCAGATGCCCTGGGCGATCAGCGCAGCGTCGAGCTCGGGCTGCTTGATCTCCTGGATGTTCAGGCGGATCCGGTTGGTGAGGCCGGTGATCTCCTCGATCTTCTTCTTCAGGCGGTCGGCCTCGGCCCCGCGGCGGCCGATGACGATGCCCGGCCGGGCGGTGTGGATGTCGACGTTGAGCCGGTCACGGAACCGCTCGATCTCGATGCGGCTGACGGCGGCCGACTCGAGCTGGGACATCAGGAAGTCGCGGATCTCCCAGTCCTCGATCACGAAGTCCTGATAGTTGCGCTGCTCGAACCAGCGCGACTTCCAGTCGGTGGTCACACCGAGCCGGAACCCGTAGGGGTTTACCTTCTGGCCCATGTCAGCCCTTCTCCCCGGCGGTCTCGCCGTCGTCGTCGGCGCCGGTCTCGCCGGCGGTCCCGTCTGCGTCCTCGGCGGCGTCGGACGCAGCGTCCTCGCCGGCAGCCTCCTCGGTGGCGGCCTCTTCCGTGGTGGCCTCCTCGGTGGTGGCCTCGGCCGTCGTCGTCTCCGGCGCCTCGGCCACCTCGGCCTCGGTGGCCGACGTCGTGGTCTCCTCGACCGCCGTCTCCTCGGACACGGACGGAGCGGCCTCGGCCTCGCTGGTCCGGCGCGAGCCGGCCACCCGGCGTGAGCGCTGGGCCGAGGCGGCCGACGCCTTGGCCCGTCGGCGGGCGATCCGCTCGTCGGGCATCCGGCTCACGATCACCGTGATGTGGCAGGTCCGCTTGCGGATGCGGGTGGCCCGGCCACGGGCCCGGGGCCGCCACCGCTTGAGGGTGCTGCCCTCGTCGGCGTAGCAGGCCGACACGAAGAGGTCCTCGGCGTCGAGCCCGTCGTTGTGGACGGCGTTGGCCACGGCCGAGGCCAGGACCTTGCCGATGACCGCCGCGGCCTCACGGTCGCCGTTGGCCAGGATGTCGGCGGCGAAGTCGGCGTCCCTGCCCCGGATCAGGTCCAGGACCTGGCGGGCCTTGTAGGCCGACATCCGGCAGTCGCGCAGGACGGCCCGGGTCCCCTCGCGCTCGTTGGTCTTCACTCCGGGCACGTCAGCGCCTCCCTGCGCGCTCTTGGCCCGCGTGGAACTTGAAGGTGCGGGTGGGGGCGAACTCGCCCAGCTTGTGGCCGACCATCGACTCGGTCACGTACACCGGGATGTGCTTGCGGCCGTCGTGGACGGCGATGGTGTGGCCGACCATGTCGGGGATGATCGTGGACCGGCGGGACCACGTCTTGATGACCTTCTTGTCGCCGGCCGCGTTGAGGGCGTCCACCTTCTTGAGGAGGTGGTCGTCGACGAACGGACCCTTCTTGAGGCTGCGGGGCATGGCTGCTGGTTCCCTCTACCTTCCCTACCGGCGGGCGCCGCGGGTGCGGCGACGCCGGACGATCATCTTGTCGGAGGCCTTGTTGCGGGCCCGGGTGCGGCCCTCGGGCTGGCCCCACGGCGACACCGGGTGCCGGCCGCCGGAGGTCTTGCCCTCGCCGCCGCCGAGCGGGTGGTCGACCGGGTTCATGGCCACACCACGGGTCTGCGGGCGCACGCCCTTCCACCGGTTGCGGCCGGCCTTGCCGACCTTGATCAGCTCGGCCTCGGAGTTGCCGACGACCCCCAGGGTGCCCCGGCAGTCGATCGACACCCGGCGCATCTCCGTCGAGGGCAGGCGCAGGGTGGCGAAGAGGCCCTCCTTGGCCACCAGCTGGATGCTCATGCCGGCCCCCCGGGCCAGCTTGCCGCCCTGGCCGGGACGGAGCTCGACGTTGTGGATGACCGAGCCCACCGGGATGTAGCGGAGGGGCAGGGCGTTGCCGGGGCGGATCTCCGCGCCCTGGCCCGACTGGAGGCGGTCGCCCACCTGCACCTGGGAGGGGGCGAGGATGTAGCGCTTCTCCCCGTCCACGTAGTGGAGGAGGGCGATGCGGGCGTTGCGGTTGGGGTCGTACTCGATCGAGGCGACCTTGGCCGGGATCCCATCCTTGTTCCGCTTGAAGTCGATGACCCGGTACTGCTGCTTGTGGCCGCCGCCGCGGTGGCGGGACGTCTTGCGGCCGTGGTTGTTGCGGCCGCCGGTGGACGGCTTGGGGGCCAGCAGCGACTTCTCGGGCCGGGTCGTGGTGATCTCGGCGAAGTCCGAGACCGTCTGGAACCGGCGGCCGGGGCTGGTGGGCTTGCGTGAACGAAGTGCCATGGGATGCGTGCTCTCAGCTCTCGAAGAGGTCGATCGTGTCGCCGGGGGCGAGGGTGACGATGGCCCGCTTGGTGTCGGGGCGCTTGCCCATGCCGCCGCCCTTGCGGTTGCGCTTGGCCTTGCCCTTGCGGTTGAGGGTGTTGACGTTGGCCACCCGCACGCCGAAGGCCTGCTCGACGGCGTGGCGGACGTCGATCTTGGTGGCCGAGGGGTCGACCACGAAGACGTACACGTTGTCGT
Organism: uncultured Acidimicrobiaceae bacterium; assembly: GCA_963977795.1. Lineage (GTDB taxonomy): Bacteria > Actinomycetota > Acidimicrobiia > Acidimicrobiales > RAAP-2 > Bog-756. The sequence goes on along the minus strand of CAXBRB010000014.1, from coordinate 846 downwards.
CCATCAGGGTGTAGGACTTCTCCGACACGACCGGCCGGATGAGGACGTTGTGGGGATCCCTCACGCCTCGCTCCCTTCTTCCTCGACGGCGACGACGGTCTCGGTCTCGACGACCTCGAGCACCTGGCCGTCGGCGTCCTCGATCACATCGGTCTCGGTCTCGACCACGGCCACCACGTCGCCCTCGGCGTCCTCCACGATGGCGATGTCCAGCTCGACCACCTCGACGGTGGTGCCGGGCAGGGTCTCATCGGTGAAGACCACCCAGTCGTTGACCAGGACGTCGTGGGCGTTGAGCTCACCGGCCAGCAGGACCTGGACGTGGGGCAGGTTGGCGAAGGAGCGGTCTGCGGCCCAGTCGTCCTCACCCAGGACCACCAGCACCCGGCCCTCGAGACCGAGGGCGGCCAGGGCGGCCACCGCACCCTTGGTGGAGGGCTCGTCCCAGGCCCAGCGGTCGACGACCAGGACCTGCTCCAGGGCGGCCCGGTCGGACAGGGCCGAGCGCAGGGCCAGCTGGATCATCTTCTTGGGGGTGCGCTGGGCGTAGCTGCGGGGCTTCGGGCCGAGGGCGATGCCGCCGCCCACCCACACCGGGGAGCGGCTGGAGCCGGCCCGGGCCCGCCCGGTGCCCTTCTGGCTCCAGGGCTTCGAGCCGCCGCCGCGGACCTCGGCCCGGGTCTTGGTCGACTGGGTGCCCGAGCGGGCGGCGGCCAGCTGGGCGGTCACCACCTGGTGGAGCACGGCCTGGTTGGGCTCGATGCCGAAGGTGGCCGGGTCGAGGGCCACCGTGCCGAGGTCGCCGCCGTCGCTCGAGCGACGGGGGGCGGTGCGCTCGGCCGCCTC
>CAXBRB010000013.1:0-24374 GCA_963977795.1 uncultured Acidimicrobiaceae bacterium | reverse complement strand
GTGTAGCGAGTACCGGGGGGGCAAAACCGTTCAAAGTAACGCCTGGCCGCGTCAGCGAGTCTTTGCGAATAGGTCAAATAGAGAAAATGCTTAGATCCCGATTCCGCGAGAGCGTTCATGAGCGCGTAGGTCTTGCCAGTTCCCGGCGGTCCTTTAAGTATCCGCACACAAGCGGAAGCAGTCGCAAACACCCGCTGTTCTTCCAGAAATGGAGAAGGCAGATCCCCTGATTTCACGAGCCTTTCAGGGGACTCAGCAATATAGTCGGACTCATTTTGGCAAGACAGAGGCGTGTGATCGTCATGGTGACGTATGGCCCTTAAATACATCCTTCTTTCGTCCGAGGGGCCCAATTCTCGCACCGGTTCCGCTCCCGCTGGCGCCCACCACGCATAAAACTGACAACCGCCTGGTCCGCCAAGCGAAGATCTACGCCAGCCTCGATTCGCTCCATGGGTCCATTTGAATCGAACTCCGTCTGGATCGGATGCGAGTTTATATGCGAGACGGGTAAGACGGCGGCCCAGCGGCTCGTGAGATCGGTATGCCTGTAGCTCGAAGCAGTCTTGATGAATGTGTAGTTGTGACATCTTATCGGGGACCTTGCTGCCCTTTCTTTCTGCTATCGCGATTCAGTAAGAGGATGTTGCATTCTCGGTGCGTTGTGACAGGAATTTGCATAGACGTGAAGCTGGTTCTTCTGGGGAAATGATAAGTTCTGAGAATGATGCTCCATTCCGGCGATGTATTTGTTTCGCGGACACGAGGCGGAACGTTTTTTCATCGGACGATTGTCGAAATGGCGGACGGCGACGCCCGGGCCGCAGAGCGCGTGGAGCCACCGTAGGAAACGATGGTCCTGCCTCGGGCGTTACAGATGCGATTTCCGCATATTTATGCTGCTCTTACGACGTTTTTGGGTGCTAGACGGTAGGGTGCAGTCGGTGTAGAACAGTGCACAGGGGACGCAGGACCGTGTGCCTCACGAGACAGCGGGTGACGACGTGGTCGACTTCAGGGGGACGTTGGAGGCAGCGCAGCGAGGCGACCAGGAGGCGTTCGCCGTCCTGTGGCGGGAGTTCCAGCCCGGCCTGCTCCGCTACCTGAGGATCAAGGCGTCCCCGGTGGCCGAGGACCTCGCCGCCGACATCTGGCTCCGGGTCGTCCGGTCCCTCCCGACCTTCGAGGGCGACGAGTGCGGCTTCCGGGGCTGGCTCTTCACCACCGCCCGGAACCGGGTGACCGACTGGTACCGGACCGGCGAGCGCCGGCCCGACCTGATCGAGCACGCCCACCTCGTGGTCCTGCCGGCGTCGACGTCGGTCGAGGACGAGGCCGACGAGCGCTCGGCCACCGACACGGCGATCGCCCTCATCGGCGAGCTCCCGCCCGACCAGGCCGAGGCCGTCATGCTGCGGGTGGTCGCCGGCATGGACGTGGCCCGGGTGGCCGAGATCATGGGGCGCACGCCGGGTTCGGTCCGGGTCCTCTGCCATCGGGGTCTGCGGCGTCTCGAGCAGCGTCTGGTGGCCTCGGGCGCCGCGCCGGCCCCTGTCGACAGCGTCGAGCGCCGGGAGGTCGTCCATGCGTGATCCCCGGGATCTCGCGGGCCGTCTCGACGGCGCCGACCTCGGCGGCAACGTGGTGGCCTTCCCCAACGTGGTGAGCGGCCCCCTCGCCGAGCTCCTGGCTGCCGCCGCCGGCCCTGCGCAGCCCCACGAGCTGCGGGGCGAGCTGGCGGCCGGCACGGCCTTCCGGGCGGCGTCGGCATCGTGGCCGGCCCGTCGGCGCCGCACGGTCCGCACCCCGGTCGCCGTGGCCGTGGGGACCATGGCCTCCCTGCTGGTGGCCACCACCGGTCTTGCCGCCGCCACCGAGCTCCCGGGGACGGCCGGCCGATCGGTCCAGGGGATGCTGGGCGCCGTGGGACTCCACGTCGGACCGCCGCCGGTGGCCGCCCCGCCCGCGCCTGCTGCGCCGGTGGCTGCTCCGACGGCGCCCCCCGCACGGGTCCGGTCGGCGGTGCCGGTCCGTTGTGCGCCGGTCAGCGGCGCCATCGAGACGGCGTCGTGCACGATCCATGCCTTCCGTCCGGCCCAGCGGCCCGCTGCGCACCACCCGGTGGTCGCTGCTCCGGCTGCCGGCGCTGCCGCCACCGGTGGACACCGGGCCGGGCGCACGACGGGGCCGCGCTCGGGTCACGTGCCGACCACCACCGTGCCGACCACCACCGTGCCGACCACTGATCCCATCGGGGGCGGGACCCGGCGGGGCGGGAACATCTCGCCCGGGGGTACGGGAGGCGGCTCGTGCACGCCGGGGGCGCCCACCTCCACGACCGTGCCGTCCGCCACCGTGCCGTCCGCCACCGTGCCGTCCTCCACCGTGCCGTCCACGACCGAGACGACCACGGGCGATCCGACCGGTGCAGCCGTTCCGGCAGCGGACACCCCGGTCACCACCGTGCCCTCGGCGACGACGTGCACCCCCGGCGGGAAGCACCACCGGGACCGCAGCGGCGGATCGCCGGGGACGTCGACCACCGTCCCGTGACGCCTGCGCCCCCGGGTCGGGCGGCCCACCGGATCGTCGCCGTGGCGGTGTGCGTCCTCACCTCGGTGATCGGGCTGGGTGTCGGAGCCGGCCAGACCGAGGCAGGGGGGTCGGCCGTGCACGGGGCGAACCTCTCGGTCGGGGCGTCGACCTCCCTGGACTGGGCGGGCTACGCCGTGACCGGAGCCCCGGTCCACACCGTGGCGGGCTCATGGACCCAGCCCACGGTCACCTGTCCGGGCCCCAAGCTGCAGCAGTCGGCCTTCTGGGTCGGCATCGACGGCTTCGCCGGGAACGACCAGACGGTGGAGCAGGTGGGGACGGACGCAGACTGCACGAAGCGGACGGCCCACGCCCCCAGCCACCCGCTGCACTACGCCTGGTATGAGCTGTATCCCGACGATCTGGTGGTCCTGCCGCCGGCCACCTATCCGGTGGCCCCGGGCGATGTGCTCACCGCCTCGGTCGCCGTCAGCGGCACGTCGTATGTCATCAACATCGCCGATGCCGGCCGGTGGACCTTCACCACCACCCAGACTCCGTCTGTCGTCCCGGCCAACGCCTCGGCCGAGTGGATCACCGAGGCGCCCACCCTGTGCACCGGCCGCTGCAAGGTCATGCAGCTGGCCTCGTTCGGCACGGTCCACTTCACCGGAGCCACCGTCGACGGCAGCACCGTGGCCGCCTCGGGACGCACCATCCAGTCCATCACCATGACCACCAAGAAGGCGGTCGCCGTCAAGGCTGCACCGACCCTGCTCGCTCCCGGGGGGAGCGCCTTCGACGTGGTGTGGCAGCACGTCTGACCGGCGCCTGACCGCCGGGGTCCGGGCACCGGGCGTCGGCTCGGCCCGATGAGGCGTGCCGTTCGTCAGCCGGCGCCGTAGAAGGGCACACCGAAGGCGAAGACCCCTCCGTCGGCGCCCACCAGCCAGTACCCCCGGCCCAGCGGATCGGCAGCCATGCCGGTGACGGGTGCCACCAGGGGCAGGCTGCCGGTGGAGCCGTGGAAGGGGGCGTCGCCGAAGGCGAAGATCCCTCCGTCGGATGCCACCATCCAGTAGCCCCGGCCGTCCGGGGTCGCCGCCATCCCGTTGACGGGGCGCTGGAGGACGAGGCTGCCAGTGGAGCCGTAGAAGGGGGCACCGAAGGCGAAGATCCCGCCGTCGGTGGCCACCAGCCAGTACCCCTGGCCGTCCGGGGATGCCGCCATGCCCACGACCGGCCGGTTGAGTGGACGACCCCCCATCGAGCCGGAGAAGCCGGCGTCGCCGAAGGCGAAGATCCCCCCGTCGGCGGCCACCAGCCAGTAGCCCTGGCCCGTGGGCGTCGGGGCGAGGGCCACCACGGGGGCGTTGAGCGGCCGGCCGCCCATCGAGCCGAAGAACCGGGCGTCACCGAACGAGAAGATCCCGCCGTCGGCGGCCACCAGCCAGTAGCCGTGTCCCGACGGTGTGGCCACGATCCGGCTGACCGGGGAGTTGAGCGGGATCCCGGCCATCGATCCCCAGCGTCCGGCGTCGCCGTGGGGGACCACCGCACCGTCGGCCGACGCCGTCCAGTAGCCGGCACCGGTTGGCGTGGGGGCGATGCCGACCACCGGCGAGGGGGCTCCCAGGCCGATGGGGGCGACGTAGAGCATCCGACGGTTGGTCACCAGGTCGAGGTCGCACAGCGTGCACGGGTGGTTCCAGGCGGCGAAGGCCAGCCAGGTGCGGCGGTCTGCGTCGGTGAAGACCGAGCCCCCGCCGGGACCGAAGGCGGTGCCGTAGGTCGTGAGGAACGGCCCTGCCGGGTGGGTGCACGGCCCGAGCGGCCCGGCGCAGGTGGCCAGCTGCTCGTTGTACGACGAGTCCCGGTAGTCCCCGCCCGAGAACAGCAGGTGGTAGGCGCCCCCGCCGTAGACCATCTGGGGGTTGTCGAGGGTGCGCTCGGCCACGGTCACCGTGAGGAGCAGCACCGGGCCGCCGGCGAAGGCCGTCCCGTCGGCGGTGAGGGGCACTCCCCATACCTGGGAGGGCGCCGGAGACGACCCGTCGTTGGTCTTCCAGACCAGGTAGGGGAGGCCGGTGGCCGGATCGGTGAAGGGGCTCGGATCGAGGACACCGCCGGGCGGGCACCAGGGGGAGGATCCGGTGGTGTCGGTGAAGACCGGCGCCGTGGGCGTCAGCGTGGCGGCGGTGGCCACGGCCAGGCACTGGTGGCCCGAGAACCCCGGGGTGCCAAGGGGCGAGGCGTCGTACCACATCACCCAGTGGCCACCGATGGTGAAGACGCCAGGTGAGGTCTGGGTGTCGGGCTGCTGCCAGGACGGCACGACCGGGAGGGCGGTCGAGCCGTAGGGGAGCCCGGTGGTGCTGCGCCACCCGGTGGCCGGGTCCCCCGAGGTGTCCACCAGCGCCTGGATGTGGTTGCCCAGCACGGTGCCCGTGGTGAAGGCGTAGTAGGTGCCGCCGGAGGTCACGACGTCGGGATCGCCGGCGTTGTCGGCGAAGGCCGGGACCGTCGGGGGGCCGAAGGTGACTCGGGGGAGCCCGGCGCCGGCGGCCGGTCCGGCTGGCGACGGTCCGGCGGCCAAGGCGGCCGAGACAGAGGCGGCCACCAGCGCGATCGTGCCGACCCACCGGAGGCTCCGCACCTGTCGTCTGGCCGGTGGAGGCGCCGCCGTACGCACAGGACCGGTCTACCAGCACCCGTGGCACTGGACAACGGGCCGATGGTCCCCTGCGCCGGAGCATTCCTCCCTGCTACAACTGCCGGAGCCATCCGCTCCGGCGGTTGCCACGCTGCCGGAGCCATCCGCTCCGGCGGTTGCCACGCTGCCGGAGCCAGTCGCTCCGGCGGTTGCCACGAGGAGATCCGATGACCGAGCGCCACGCCCATGCTGTCGATCCGGCGGACGAAGGACGTCACCCGGACGGGCCCGAGCCGCTCTGGAACGAATCGGTCTACCTGGATGTGGTGGCTGCCGACGGGAGCCTGGGGGCCTACGCCCGGATCGGGCGCTACCCCAATCTCGGGGTGACCTGGTGGACGGCGACGGTGGTGCGGCCGGGCCGTCCGACACTGATCTCGGCCGACTACGGCCTGCCCGTCGCCGACGGGACCGGGCTCGAGCTCACCTCCGACGGGTTCGACCTGGCCATGGTCGTGGAGGCGCCCCTGGAGCGCATGCGGGTGACCGGCTTGGCCCCCGCCGTGGCGGTGGCGCGGCCGGCCGACGCCTACCGGGTCGGGGCCGGGGAGGCCGCATCGATCGCCCTGGACCTGACGTGGGAGACCGACGGCGTCCCGTACCACTACGACATCACCACCCGCTATGAGATCCCCTGCCTGGTCGGGGGATCGGTGACCATCGACGGGGAGACGTTCGCCGTGGAGGGCGAGGGCCAGCGGGACCACTCCTGGGGGGTCCGGGACTGGTGGGCCTTCGGGTGGTGCTGGTTCGCCGGACGCCTGGAGGACGGCACCCGGGTCCACGGCGCCGACATCCGCCTCCCCGGCGCCCCCATGGCCTTCGGCTACGTGCAACGCCCGTGGGGCGAGGTCGAGCCGGTGACCGGGCTGGACGTCACCGAGCGCACCGATGGCGACGGGTTCGCCGAGACGGCCCGCATCGTCATGGCACCGTCGGGCATCGCTCTGGAGGTGTCGCCGGCGGCCTGGGGACCGGTCCTCCTCACCGCCCCCGACGGCCGGTCCAGCCGGTTCCCCCGGGCCATGGTCGACCTGGTGGCCGACGACGGCCGACGGGGGAGGGGCTGGATCGAGTGGAACCAGCCCGCCGGCCCGGCGCCGGAGGCCGGGGGAGGGGAGCGGTAGCCTCGCCGGGATGCGACTCTCGCTCCGGCCCACGCTGGACCCCGGCGACTACCGCTACGTCCACCGGCTGCGCCCGCGCTTCGCCGAGACGGACGCCATGGGCATCATCCACCACGGTGCCTACCCGGCCTACCTCGAAGAGGCCCGGGCCGCCATGCTGCGCGACGCCGGCCACGCCTACACCGACGTCCGGGGTCCCGGCGGAGTGGACTTCGCCGTCCTCGAGCTCTACGTCCGCCACCGTCGCCCGCTGCGCTTCGAGGAGGAGGTGGCCGTCCACCTGGTGGTCGACGACCTCACCCGGACGACCTTCCAGGTGGGCTACCTCCTCGAGGTCGACGGCCAGGCCCGGGCCACTGCAGTGACCGTCCACGGGGCCGTCGATGCCGACGGGCGGCCGTCCCGGATCCCGGCCTGGATGGCCGGGCTGGTGGGCGTCGCCCCCGGCGGCCCGGTCGCGGGCTGAGCCGTGCAGGTCTCCTACGGGCTGCCCACCCACCGGGTCGACCGGGAGGACGAGTTCCTCTCGCCCGGGGCCATCGGGGAGCTGGCGGCGGCGGCCGAGGCGGCCGGGTTCGCCGCCGTCTACACCACCGAGCACCCCTTCCCGCCGGCACGGTGGCTGGCCCACGGCGGCCACCATGCGCTCGACCCGCTGGTGGCGCTGGCGTTCGCAGCAGCGGCCACCAGTCGGATCCGCCTGCACACCAATCTCTTCGTGCCCGCCTACCGCAACCCCTTCCTGGCCGCCAAGGGCCTGGCCACCCTGGATGTGCTCTCCGGTGGCCGGCTCATCGTCGGCGTCGGGGCGGGGTACCTGGAAGGCGAGTTCGCGGCGGTGGGCGCTGACTTCGCCGGGCGCAACGACCGGCTCGACGAAGCGCTGGAGGCCTTCGACGCCGCCTGGAGCGGCGCGCCGGTGGACTTCGCCGGGGCCGGCTTCCGGGCGGAGGCCAACACCATGCTGCCCCGTCCTCGGCAGCGGCCCCGCCCGCCGCTGTGGATCGGGGGGAACAGCCGCCGGGCCATCCGACGCGCAGTCGAGGCCGCAGACGGCTGGTCGCCCTTCCCCAACCCGGCCGGTCTGGCCGCCCACACCCGCACCGCACCCCTGGAGACGGCCGAGGACCTGGCCCGCGCCCTGGAGTACGCCCGCGCCCACGCCGCCGAGGTGGGGCGGACCGAGCCGCTGACCGTCTGCTTCATCCCTGACGGGTTGTCAATGACCGGCGGGCCCGTGGACGAGGACCGGGTGGCGGCCTCCCTCGAGGAGCTGGCCGCCGTCGGGGTCGACTGGGTGGCCGTGGCCCTGCCCGGGGACACCCGGGACGCCCAGGTGGCGGCCATGGAGCGCTTCGCCGCCGTCGTCGGGGAGGCAGGCCGACGGGAGCCGGGGTGACCGGCCCGGAGGGCCGGGCCGCACGGTTCGCCAGGCTGGTCCACAGCGACATCGCCGGTGGCGTGGTCCTGGTGGCCGCGGTGGCGGCCGCCCTGGTGTGGGCCAACGTCTGGCCCGGGTCCTACGCCGCCGTGTGGCTCGCCCCGGTCACCGCCCCCGGCGGGAGGCTGCCCGGCCTGGCCGATGTGCGGGCCTGGGTGGACGGGGGCCTCATGGCCGTCTTCTTCCTGGTGGTCGGCCTGGAGATCGGCCGTGAGCGCCGCCACGGTGACCTGGCCAACGTGCGCACCGCGGTGGCCCCGGTGGCCGGGGCCCTCGGGGGGATGGTCGGGGCCGGCCTGGTCTACGCGGTCTGCGTCCACGGCGGACCCGGGGCGCGGGGCTGGGGGATCCCCATGGCCACCGACATCGCCTTCGCCCTGGGGGCGCTGGCCCTCCTGGGACGTCACGTCCCGCCCGGGCTCCGGGTCTTCCTGCTCACCCTGGCCGTGGCCGACGACATCGGCTCGGTGGTGGTGCTCGCCGTCGCCTACGCCTCCGGTGTGGCGCCCCTCCCGCTGGTCGGCGCCGCCGCCGTGGTCGCGCTCCTGGTCGTCGTCCGCCGGAACCCCCGGGTGCCCGTCGCCGTCTTCCTCGTGGCCGGAGTGGTGATGTGGGTCCTGCTGGCTGCCGGCGGCGTCGAGCCGGCCCTGGCCGGGGTGGCGGCGGGCCTGCTGGTCCCCGGCGTCCGCCCGGGCGATCCGAGGGACCGGGCTGCGGTGCTGGAGCGCCGGGTGGCCCCGTGGTCGGCCTTCGTCGTCCTTCCCGTCTTCGCCCTGGCCAACGCCGGCATCACCGTCCGGGCCGGGATGCTGGCCGGCCACGGCGCCTCGGCCGTCTTCTGGGGGGTGGCGGCGGCCCGGGTGGTGGGCAAGGCCGTGGGCATCCCGCTGGCTGCGCTGGTCGTGGTCCGCCTGGGCTGGGGACGGCTGCCCGACGGGCTGCGGTGGCGCCACGTGGTGGGGGGCGCGGCGGTGGCCGGGATCGGCTTCACCGTGCCCCTCCTGGTGGCCCAGGTCGCCTTCCCGGGCGACGCCGCCCTGGTCACCGCGGCCGAGCTCGGCCTCTTCGCCGGCTCGCTGGCCGCCGTGGTCGCCGGGGCGGTCATCCTGCGCCGGGTGAGCCGCGGGGCGGAACGGGCCGCCGACGGTGGCCCGGGCCGGTCCGTGGTGCCCGAGCCGGTGGACGACGAGGGCCGGCCCCTGCCCTGGTGAGCCGGCGGCTGCGCCCGGAGGCGGGTCCCGGCCCGTATGCTGCCGATGCGGCCGCACCTGGCGGACCGCCGGCTCCGGCCGACCGGCCGGGGTGACGGAACGACCCCAGGAGGACCCCCGTGGCCATCGCCGTCGGCGACACCATCCCCGCCATCACCGTCATGACCATGGGTCCCGACGGCCCCACCCCGGTCGACACCGGCGAGGTGCTCGGCTCCGGCAAGGTGGTCCTCTTCGCCGTCCCCGGTGCCTTCACCCCGACGTGCTCGGACTACCACCTGCCCTCCTACGTCATCCGCCGCGAGGAGCTGGCAGCCAAGGGGGTCGACACGGTGGCCTGCATCTCGGTCAACGACGCCTTCGTCATGGGGGCCTGGGGGGAGGCCCAGAATGTGGGCGACGGCATCGTCATGCTGGCCGACGGCAACGGCGAGTTCGCCCGGGCCGTCGGCCTGGAGTTCGACGGCAGCGCCTTCGGCCTGGCCACCCGCTCCCAGCGCTACGCCATGGTCATCGAGGACGGGGTGGTGACCGCCCTCGAGGTGGAGCCTGGCCCGGGGCTGACGGTCAGCGCCGCCGACGCCGTCCTGGCCCTCCTCTGACCCTGCGGGTCCGGAGACGCCGATGACACCGCTCGTCCGGGGGTACCGATGGACCTGACCGAGGCGCTCCGCACCACCGGGGCGGTGCGGGAGTTCACCGACGAGCCGGTGGACGACGTCACGGTGGCCCGCCTCCTCGAGGTGGCCCGCTTCGCCCCCAACGGCGGCAACCGCCAGGCCTGGCGGGTCGTGGTCGTCCAGGACCCGGAGCGGCGCCGGGCCCTGCGGGACCTCTACCTGCCCGGCTGGTACGAGTACCTGGCCCAGGTCACCGCCGGGCTGACCCCGTGGGCCGTGGTCACCGACCGGGCGGCCGAAGACGACGCCGTGGCCCGGGCCCCCGAGGTGGCCGCAGCGGCGGCAGCGGGGCCGGGCGGCTTCGCCGAGCACCTCGATACCGCTCCGGTGCTCCTGGTCCTCCTGGCCGACCTGTCCCGGCTGGCCACGGTGGACCGGGACCACGACGGCTACACCATGATCGGCGGGGCGTCGATCTACCCCTTCGCCTGGAGCATCCTCCTGGCCGCCCGGGCCGAGGGACTGGGGGGCGTGATGACCACCATGGTGGTGCGTCAGGAGGCCGAGGTCCGCCGCCTCCTGGGCGTGCCCGAGACCTTCGCCGTGGCCGGGCTGCTGGCCCTCGGGCACCCGGTGAAGCGGCCCACCCGCCTGCGGCGGGCCCCGGTGAGCGACTTCGCCACCGTGGACCGCCTGGACGGACCGGTCTTCGGGGAGGGCCCGGCCGCCGGCGAGGGTGCCGGGTGAAGGTCCGCATCGGTGTCGGCACCGGCCTGGGCGACGACCCCGGCCCGGCCGCCCTGGCCTCGCTGGTGGACGACCTGGACGCCCTGGGCTTCGACTCCATCTGGCTGCCCGAGGTGCTCACCGCCCCCACCGCCGATCCGTTGGCCTCGCTGGCCTTCTGCGCCGCCGCCAACCGCCACCTGAAGCTCGGCACGACGGTCCTCGTCCCCGGCCGGAACGTGCTGCGCCTGGCCAAGGCCCTGGCCACGGTGGACCAGCTGAGCGAGGGCCGCCTCCTGGTCACCGTGGTCCCGGGACTGGCCCGGGCACCCGAGTCGGCTGCCGTGGGGGTGGCGGTCGGCGACCGGGGCCGGGCCCTGGACGAGGTGGTGCCACTGCTCCGACGCCTGTGGGCCGGCGAGACGGTCACCTATGACGGGCCGGCCGGCTGCCTGGACGGGGTCACGCTCTCGCCGCGTCCCCACCAGGACCCCCTCGAGCTGTGGATGGGCGGGATGCTCCCCTCGGCGCTCGAGCGGTGCGGCACCCTGGCCGACGGCTGGCTGCCCACGGCCTGCACGCCGGCCGAGGCTGCGGCCGGCCGGACGGTGATCGACGAGGCGGCGGCCCGGGCCGGGCGGTCCATCGACCCGGAGCACTTCGGCGTCTCGCTGGCCTATGCCCCGGGCCCGCTGGACGCCCGGACCACCGCCGCCCTGTCCCGCACCCGGCGGGGCGTCGATCCGGCCGACGTCGTCCCGGCGGGCCTGGACGGCCTGCGGGCGGCCATCGAGTCCTTCCTCGCCGTCGGGTTCTCCAAGTTCGTGGTCCGGCCGCTGGCCCGCCCCGACTCCTGGCGCCGCGAGCTCGAGGCGCTGGCTGCTGCCGTGGGCGACCTCCAGACGTGACCCGCCGGGCGCCGACCGTCTTCGAGTTCACCGCCCGGGACGATCCCGAGCTCCTGTCCGCGCTGGCCGAGGTCGCCCGCAGCGGCACCGGATGGATCAACCTGGAGCCGGTCATCGACGCCGAGTTCGAGCCGCCCGGACCGGGGCCGTTCGCCTTCCTGGGCGGATCGATCCACAAGGTCCCGGTGGCCACCTGGCTGCCGGGGAGGCGGCTCCCCGACGGGACGGCGCGGGAGACCTCCCTGGGACTCCAGCACGCGGCTGGACCACGGGTGGCCCGGCGCCTGCGCGACCTGGGCCTGGCCGTCCCCGAGGGGTGGCGGATCACCCAGGACCACCCCCGCCGGGGCCTGGTGGTCGCCGTGCCGGCCACTGTCGAGCCGGCCACTGCCGTGGCCTGGCTGCTCAGCGCGGCCGAGGCGGTCTGCCAGGTGCCGGCGACCGGGCGGTGGCGGGCCTCGGTCCACGCCGGCATCGGCTGACCCACGCCCCGGCGGCCCCCCGGGCGGCCTAGGCGGTCTCGGCTCCCACCGGCGCGCCAGTCGCTGGGCGGTCGTCGGCGGTGTCCTCCCCGGCCCCGGTGCCGTCGGCAGCGTCAGCAGCCCCCTGGACGTGGTCGGGGTCCCGGTGGACCCGACCCGGGACGCCCCGCCACAGCCCGGCGGCCACGGCCAGCGCCGAAGCGGCCAGGGCAGCCGTGCCCACGAAGGGGATCCAGGTGGCCACGGCGAACAGGCCGCCGGCCACCCCTGCGGCCACGGCGATGATCGCCGTCTGGATGGTGGCGTTCATCCCTTGGATGCGGCCGAACTCGTCGTGGCCGGCACCCTGGGTGAGCAGGGACTGCAGGGCGGGCAGCGCGGCGGCGTAGCCGAAGGCCTCGATGGCGCCGAGGGTGATGAGGACGGGGACCCGGTGGACGAAGGGGTAGCAGGCGCAGAAGACGACGGCGATGGCACCGCCGCCGAGGACCAGCACCTTGCGGTCGAGGTGGTCGGCCATCCACCCGGCCGGTCGGGCCAGGATGACGAAGGGGACGGCGAAGAGGGTCCACGAGAGGCCGATCTCCCAGCCCGAGGCCCCCCGGGCCACCAGCAGGAGCGACCAGCAGATGTCGTAGAGGCCGGAGAAGACCCCCATGCCCCCCGACGCCACCAGGGCGCCGACGGTGGCCGCCGTCCAGCGCACCCGGGCGAGCGGCGCTGCCGCCCGTTCCAGACCCGTCCCCGGCCGGTCCTCGTGCAGGCGGGCCGCCGGCACGCAGGCGCCCAGGGTGACCAGGCCCGACCCGAGGAAGAGGACGTGCATGTGGTCCACCCCGATGATGGACCCGACCAGCGGGCCCACGGCCATCCCGGCGATCTGGGCGCCGTAGACGGCGGCGAAGGCCCGCCCCCGGCGCTCCACGGCCACGGCTCCGGCCACCATGGCCAGCGAGGCCACGGTGGCCGCCCCGGCACCGAGCCCCTGGAGCCCGCGCAGCACCACGGCGTCCACAGCGGTCACCGGGAGCAGGAAGGCGAAGCTGGCTGCGCTGTAGGTGGCCAGGCCGGCCACGATCACCGGACGGCGCCCGATGCGGTCGGCCACCTTGCCCACCGGGTACTGGGTGAGCACGCCGGTGGCGAAGAACGAGGCCATGACCAGGCCGGCCAGCAGGTCGGTGCCGCCCAGGCGACGGACGTAGATGGGCAGCATGGGCACGATGGCCGTCGAACCGAGCCACTCGAGGAAGACGGTGGCCACCAAGGTCCGGATCAGGGCGGCCGACCGGTCGCCGCCCGGGGTGGTCCCAGTCGTCAGCGGGGTGGGAGCGCCGGTCATGAGGCCTCCGTGACGGTGGCGGCCAGGTCGGCCAGGAACCGCCCTACGGCGGCACGGCGGGCGCCCGTCGGAGAGGCCAGGCCGAAGAGGTCGCACAGCCACAGCCCGTCGCAGGCCATGCGCAGGGCGGTGGCCCGGTCGGGCGCCAGTCCGTCGGCTTCGAGCCGGGCCTGCCAGGACGCCGCCGCTTCCTGGATGGGCTCCAGCAGGGTGGGCTCGGCGGCCGCCGCTGCCAGGAGGGCAGCCCCCAGGCGCTCCTCACCGGGTGCCGTCGGGGCCAGGGAGGCAGCCACGTAGGCCCGGGCATAGGAGCCCGGAGCGTCGGCCCCCGGGGAGCCCGGAGCGGGCTGGTGCTCGGCGATCTCCTGCTCGAACCTGGTCAGCATGGCCGCCACCATGCCGGCCACCAGGGCGTCGCGGGACGGGAAGTGGTAGAGGACGCCGCCCTTGGACAGGCCGGCCTCGGCGGCGGCGGACTCGAGCGTGAGGTGGGCCACGCCGTCGCGCACGACGATCCGCTCGGCCGCCCCGATGATGGCCGCACGGGTCTCGGCGGCCGGTCGACGGGGGGCCCGGGGACGGCTGGCGGCAGCGGTGCGGGACGACGGGGCGGTGGGCACGCCCTTACTATACCGTCCGGACGGTACAGAAGTGTCGGCAGGGCGGCCTAGCGGTTCCGGGCCAGGTGCCAGGACGAGCAGAGCGAGCACCGGTAGACGTCGAGGTCGAGGCCGTCGTGCAGGCGCCGGTCGAAGGCCGCCCGCTCGGCGTCGGCCCGGGTGGTGAAGGCGACCTTGGGTCGGCCGTCGGCACCGTGGTGCTCCCGCAGCGAGCGGCCGGGCGCTCCCTCGGACTCCTGTGGCCTCCGGCGGCGACCGCGCCGTGCCTTGGCCACCGCTCAGGACCTCCGGGGCCCGCGCACCCCGGGTGGGGGCGCCGTGATCGGAAGGTCGGCGGGCGGCACGGACCCAGCCTGACCGCGGCGCCTCCGACGCGCCACCCGGCGGACGTCCCCCGGGGGCGGGCCCGTGGGCCATCATCAGAGGATGCCGCTGGACCCCTTCAGCCCCTTCGATCCCTACTGCGGCGCCGGGGCGCCCCCCTCGCTCACCGGCCGTCTGCTGGTGGCCACCCCGGCAGTCGACGACCCCCACTTCTGGCGCCGGGTCATCCTCGTCCTCGACCACGGGCTCGACGGGGCCATGGGCGTGGCCCTCGACCGGCCGGGCGGGGTCGCCGTGGACGCCGTGCGCTCCCTGGCCCGGTGGCAGGAGCTGGCCACCGCACCGGGCGAGCTCTTCACCGGGGGGCCGGTGTCCCGCAGCTCGCTGGTCGGCCTGGTGCGGGCCGTCTCCCGGGAGGCGGTGGCCGAGGGGGCGCCGGGACGGCCGCCGGGGTGGCAGGTGGTGGTCGAGGACGACCGGCCGGTGGGCACCATCGACCTCTCGTCGGACCCGGCCGCCGTGGCCGGATCGGTGGGAGCGCTGCGGATCTTCTCCGGCTACGCCGGATGGTCGTCGGGCCAGCTGGAGGACGAGATCGACGAGGGCTCGTGGTACGTGGTCCCGGCCGAGGGGCGTGATCCGATCTCGGCCGATCCCGAGGGGCTGTGGCGCCGGGTGCTGCGCCGCCAGGGAGGGGCGGTGGCCCTGGTGGCCGCCTTCCCGACCGATCCGTCGGCCAACTGAGCCGCCGTCGGGAGCAGGGACGCCGACCTGTGCCCGACGGCGGGGGCCGGGCACGCAGCGCGGGTCAGCCAGGCGGATGGATGCCCGGGGGGCGCCCGCCGGCCTGGCCGACCACGGTGCGCAGCAGGTCGAACAGCGCCCGGGTGGGAGCCGACGGCAGTCCCCGGCTGCGCTGGGCCACGCCCACCCGGCGGCGGGGGAGCCCGGCCACCGGGAGGGCGGTGATCCGGTCCCGCAGGAAGGCCGGGATGGCCGTGGCCGGGAGGACGGCGGGCCCCACCCCCTCGAAGGCCAGCGAGGCGATGAGCCGGAGCCCGTCGATCTCGGCGGCCGGCCGGAGGGTGATGCCGAAGGGACGGGTCACGGCATCGAGCTCGGTGCGCAGGGCAGTGCCGGGCAGGGGGAGCAGCAGCTCGGTCCGGGCCAGGTCGACCAGGGTGAGCTCCCGCTCGGCGGCGGCCAGCGGGTGGCCGGCGGGCACCACCACCATCAGGTCCTCCTCGAACAAGAGGCGGCTGACCAGGTCGCGGCCGGCCACCGGGAGGTGGAGCACGGCCAGGTCGAGCTGCCCGGAGGCCAGCTGGGGTTCGAGGCCGGTGGTCGTCCCCTCGACGACCACCAGGCGCAGGTCGGGGTGGCGGGCCGGGACGGCCGTCATCAGGCGGGGGACCAGCCAGCGCCCGGTGGTCCCGATCATGCCGACGCGGACCGTCCCCGACACGGCGTCCTTGCAGGCGGCGACGTCGGCCACCAGGGCGTCCAGCTCGGACAGGATGCGCCGGGCCCGGGCCACGACCACCGCGCCCTCCTCGGTCAGCTGCCCGTCGGACCGGTCGATCAGCGGGGTGGCCAGCTCCTTCTCCAGGCGGGCCACGTGGGCCGACACGTTGGACTGGACCGTGCCCAGGTGCTCGGCGGCGGCCGAGAAGGTGCCGTGGTCGCTGATGGCCGTCAGTGCTTGGAGGTGCCGGATCTCCATCGGAAAAGAAGATAGCAGATATCTAACTATTCACCTTGACTGATCGCTCGCGATAGTTATACTTGGCGTTGCGACCACAGGACGTTAGGAATCCCCCTCCTACCTGATGTGTCAGTGCGAAGGGGCCGCCCTCCCCCCCGGCGGCCCCTTTGCCGCGTCTTGGGCCCGGTCGAGACGGGTGATCTGCGCCCCACGGAGGGCCCGTGCCCACGCCCTGGCGGTGCCTGCCGTCCCGGCTCGCCGCACCGGGCCGATCCCGGCGGGGGCGGCCCGGCCGGACCGGGAGCGGTAGGTTCTACCCATGCCCAGCCCGTCCGGCGCCGTCTTCGTCGACCTCGACCGCACCCTGCTGCGCTCGGCCAGCGGACCGGTGCTCCAGGAGGCCATGGTGGCCGAGGGGGTGCTGTCCCCGAGCCGCAGGATCCCCGGCGAGCAGCTCTTCTACGGCTTCTACAACCTCTTCGGCGAGACCGTCCCCTCCATGGGCATGGCCCGGGCCGCCGCCCGTGTCATGCGCAACCGGTCGGCCACGGCCGTCCGGCGGGCGGCCCGGGCGGCGGTGGAGCCGCTGGCTGAGCTGGTCCAGCCCTACGCCCTCGAGGTGCTCGGGCGCCATCGGGCCGAGGGCCGGGCCCTGGTGCTGGCCACCACCACCCCCCAGGACCTGGTGGCCCCCCTGGCCGATGCCCTGGGGTTCGACGACTGCATCGCCACCCGGTACGAGGAGGTCGACCAGCGCTACACCGGCCGGCTCTCGGGCCGCTTCATCTGGGGGACGGGCAAGCGCGACGCCGTGCGGGTGTGGGCCGAGGACCACGGGGTGGACCTCGCCGACTCGCACGCCTACTCCGACAGCGTCTTCGACGTCCCGCTCCTCTCCATGGTCGGGCATCCCCACGCCCTCAACGCCGACCCCCGGCTCCGCGCCGTGGCCCTGGCCCGGCGGTGGCCGCTCGAGCAGTGGGGCCGGCCGGACGGGGTCCCGGCGGTGGCCGGCGTCGAGCCCTACCACGTGCTGCGCACCCTCCTGCGCCCGGAGGCCTTCCCGTATGCCCGCTTCACCGTGCACGGCATCGAGCACATCCCGGCCTCCGGCCCGGTCCTCCTGGTCTCCAACCACCGCAGCTACTTCGATGTGGCCGCCCTCGGCCTGGTGGCCGCCCGGATCAACCGGCCGGTGCGCTTCATGGGCAAGCAGGAGCTCTTCGACGCCCCCGTGGTCGGGCAGCTGGCCCGGGCCCTGGGCGGCATCCCGGTGGACCGGGGGAGCGGCTCGGACGAGCCCATGCGCATGGCGCAGCGCGCGCTGGCCGCCGGCGAGGTGGTCATCGTCCTCCCCCAGGGGACCATCCCCCGTGGCGAGGCCTTCTTCGACCCGGTCCTGACCGGGAAGACCGGGGCGGCCCGGCTGGCTGCGGCCACCGGGGCGCCGGTCATCCCCATCGGGCTGTGGGGGACCGAGGAGGTGTGGCCCCGTTCGGCCAAGGTGCCCAACGTGCTGGCCCTGGCCCACCCGCCCCGGGTGACCGTCAGCGTCGGCCCCCCGGTGGCCCTCGGCGGGACTGACGCCGTGGCCGACACCGAGACCCTGATGGCCGCCATCGTCGACCTCCTGCCCGACCAGGCCCGCCAGGCCCGGGTGCCCACCGAAGAGGAGCTGTCCCGGACCCGGCCGTCGGCGTGAGCAGCCCCGCCACCGAGCTGGCCCGCCGGCCGCTCCGGGCTCAGGCTGCCGTGGCCGCCATGGCCGCGGTCAACCGCCTCTCCCGGACCCTCGGGCGGGGCGCCGGCACGGTGGCCGGCGGACGGGTCGGCCTGGCCGTCGACCCCGGGCTGCTGGGCGTCCTGGCCGCCGGCCGGCGCACCGCCGTGGTGAGCGGGACGAACGGCAAGACCACCACCACCCGCCTCCTGGTGTCGGTGCTGGCCGGGGCCGACGGCAGCCAGCCGGTGGTGACCAACGCCACCGGGGCCAACATGCCGGCCGGCCACGTGGCCGCCCTGGCCGCCGGCCCGCCCGGCGCCCCGGCCGTCCTGGAGGTCGACGAGGGCTACCTCGGCCACCTGCTGGAGGCCGCCGCCCCGGAGGTCGTCGTCCTCTTGAACCTGTCCCGGGACCAGCTCGACCGCATCAGCGAGGTCCGCATGCTGGCCGACCGGTGGCGTACGGCCCTGGGCCGCCTCGGGCCGGCGGGGACGGATCGCCCGGGGACGGTGGTGGTGGCCAACGCCGACGACCCGCTGGTCGCCTGGGCCGCCCGGGCCGCCCCGTCGGTGCGGTGGGTGGGGGCCGGGCAGGTCTGGTCCGGCGACGCCGTGGGCTGCCCGGCCTGCGGGGGGCGGATCACCATGGCCGGGGGCCGGTGGTGGTGCGACGGCTGCGATCTGGCCCGGCCGGAGCTCGACGCCGATCTGGACGGCGACACCCTGGTGCTGGCCGGCGGTGCCCGCCTCCCGGTCGACCTGGCCCTGCCCGGCCGGTTCAACCGGGCCAACGCCGCCCTGGTGGCCGAAGCCGCCACCGTGCTGGCCGGGCCCGACGTGGACGCCCCGTCGGCAGCCGCCGAGGCGCTGCGGCGGATGGGCCAGGTGACCGAGGCCGCCGGGCGGTTCGCCACCGTGGTCCGCTCCGGGCGGCCGGTCCGGCTCCTCCTGGCCAAGAACCCGGCCGGGTGGACGGCCCTCTTCGACCTCCTCGACGAAGAAGCCGGCACGACCGGCGCTCCGGCTGCCGGCGCGCCGCTGGTCTGCTCGGTCAACGCCCGGGTGGCCGACGGCACCGACACCAGCTGGCTGTGGGACGTGCCCTTCGAGCGCCTCGTCGGCCGCCACGTGGTGGCCACCGGGGACCGGCGCCTCGACCTGGCCGTGCGGCTCCGCTACGCCGAGGTCGCCCACGTGGTGGTGGACGGCCCGCTGGCCGCCGTCGACCACGCCGTGCGCTCCGTGCCAACGGGGGCGGGACGGGACGAGAGCGTCCAATTCCTGGGCAACTACACGGCCTTCGCCGACCTCCGGCGGGCGCTGTGACCGAGCCGCGGCCGGGCCGCCTCACCATCGCCGTGGTCTATCCCGACCTGCTCGGCACCTACGGCGACGGCGGCAACGGGGTGATCCTGGCCCGCCGGGCGGCCTGGCGGGGGATCGACGTCGAGCTGGTGTCCGCCCCCTCGGACCGGCCGCTGCCCCGGGCCGACCTCTACACGCTGGGTGGCGGCGAGGACGGGCCCCAGGTCCGGGCGGCCCGGGCCCTGGCCGACGACGGCACACTGGTGCGGGCGGTGGGTGAGGGTGCCGTGGTGCTCGGGGTGTGCGCCGGGTTCCAGCTGCTCGGGCGGAGCTTCCCGGATGCCGGGGACCGGGCCCAGGAGGGGCTCGGCCTGCTCGACGTCACCACACGCAAGGGCACGGGACCCCGGGCGGTGGGGGAGCTGGTGGCCACGTACGCCCCCGACGCCCCCCGGACGGCGGCCGGGGACGTCCTGCCCCGGCTCACCGGGTTCGAGAACCATGGCGGGGTCACCACCCTCGGCCCCGGGGTGCGCCCGCTGGCCCGGGTGACCCACGGCGTGGGCAACGGGGGAGGGGACGGGACCGAGGGAGCGTGGGCGGGCCGGGTGCTCGGCACCTACCTGCACGGCCCGGTCCTGGCCCGCAACACCGCCCTGGCCGATGTGCTGCTCGGCTGGGCCCTGGCCCCGGACGGGGCGCCGGCCGGCACGGCGGCCGAGCTCACCCCCCTGGACGACGTCGACGAGCTGGACCTGCGGACCGAGCGCCTCGAGGCGGTGGAGGGACGGGCCGGCCGGCGTCGGTGGTGGCGTCGGGCCTGAGCGGTCAGGAGTCGGGCGCGGCGCCGAATGGGTCGATGACCTGGAGCGTCCCGAAGCGCTGTCGGTCCTGGAGGTCCTCGGAAAGGAGCCGGCTGCAGCCCGACCGCTGGGCGGAGATCACGATAAGGGCATCCCAGAAGGCCAACTGGTGTCGTTCGTGGAGCTCGGCGGCAGCACTGATGTCGGACGCCTCGGGCCGGTGCACCGACCAGGCGCTGTACTCGATGACGATCTGCCGGGCCGCACTGGGGGTGAGTGGCTGGAGCACTTTGCGGGTGAGAGTGACGAAGAGTTCGGCCAGGACCTGCGTGCTCACCACCCCGGTGCGTCGGGCCCACAGATCCACGAGGGTCGTGCGCGCGACGTCCCGCCGTGGTCCGGCGTCGAGATCGTGGGCGTAGACCAGGACGTTGGTGTCGACAAAGGTCCGCTCATCGTTCATGGAGCGCATCCCGTTCGGGAAGCGGTCCCCCGCCGAGTCGGTAGCCACCTTCGAGCCTTGCCACCGCCGAGGACTCAGCGAGGCGGTAGGCGTCGTCTTCATTGACGAGTCGCTCGATCTCCTCGGCCACCAGGCGCGAGACCGAGGTGGCCCGACGCGCGGCCAGCACCTTGGCCCGAGTCACCGTCTGGTCATCAAGGTGAATGGTCAGGTTGCGGCCCATGGTCCGAAGATATCACTCGTTATACGTGACGCACGAAAACTACGTGACTTAGTCGGGCAGGTGTGGTGGGTAGCCGAGAATCGGCCCGTCCAGTGTGCTGCTCAGCGTTCCCGACGGGGCCACGCGTTCCCCTCGGGCCCCGAGATGTCCTCCTGGTTCCCGGGGGCCGGGGCCAGCGCCCACGAGCGGCGCCAGGCGGCGACATCGGGGCCCTGGAGCGGCGCCGAGGTGCCCCGGGCGGCTGCCACCCGTGCCGTCCACCAGTCGGTGGCCTGCTCGTCGGCCAGGGCGGCCACCGCCGCCTCGATGCGACCGGCCATCTCCCGGGCGTCCTCGCCCTCGCCCGGCCACAGGGGCAGGCCGTAGGTGACGGTGGTGGGGGAGCGCCGGACCGTGCTCGACCCCTTGGCCAGGACGTGGCGGGTGCCCTCGAGGTGCACCGGCACCACCGGCCGGCCGGTGCGGATGGCCAGATAGGCCGCGCCGCCCCGGAAGGGCTGGCCCCACCCGTCGGGGGAGCGGCCCCCCTCCGGGAAGATCACCAGGTTCCACCCCTCGCCGATCAGGTCGGCGGCGGCCTGGGCCGAGCGCCGGTTGACCTTGGTCCGCTCCATGGGGATGGTCCCGAGGAGGAAGGTGAACACGTCGGCCTTCCACCGCCGGTCGAAGAAGTAGTCGGCCGCCGCTGCCACCACCGTCTTGTGGCGGAACCGCTCGGGCAGGCAGGCCAGCAGCAGCGGGGTGTCGATGTGGCTGGCGTGGTTGGCGGCGAAGATCACCGGCCCCTCCACGCCGACCAGGGCGTCCTCGCCCCGCAGTCGGGGCCGCGCCACCAGGCGGGTCAGCGGCCGGGTCACGTTGTCGAGCACCACGGCCCGGGCCAGGCGGACTGGGTAGCGGCGGGACCAGGCGGTGTCATACGCCGTGCCCAGCTCGGCCTCGGGGGCGGGCCGGGGCACTGAGCCGGGCCAGGTGGGGGAGGCCAGGGGGAACCGGGCGGCGCCGGCCCGAGCGGCCAGTGCTGACGGGCGGGCCCGGGCCAACAGCGAGCGGCCCCGGCCGCCGAGGGAGGCATCGGCCTCCACCTCCCGGGTGGGCCGGAGCGACCGGGAGGAGTCCCGGTAGGGGCTCACTGCACGTCCGCCATCATGATGGGTGGGGCGTGCAGGTGGGTCAGCGTGGGCGAGGTGCCCACCACGTCGCGGGCCATCTCCAGGGCGTCGGCCAGGGTGGTGGCCGACCGGAAGCCGAGCCGGTGGACGGCGGCCGGGTCGCCGCCCACGATGATGACCGCCCCGAGGTGGGCCATGGCGTGGGCGCACCAGTACCACATGTAGAACGGGTGGACCCCGTGGTAGGCGTGGCCCGTGCGGTAGAGGTGGATGTACCAGGGGTCGGTGGCGAAGCCCTCCTCGAACCGGGTGGCGATCTCGTCGGCGTCGGTGGTCTCGGCCAGGACCTGCTCGAAGAAGTCGATGTAGCTCGGGTGGTGGACCGGGTGGAACTCCCACGGCGTGGGATGGGTCATGATCAGCACCCCGCCCTCGCGCACCAGCGGCTTGTTCCGGTAGAGGTTGAAGAAGTAGCCCAGCCCCAGGCAGGCCACCAGGATGGGGTTGAGGATCGAGTTGACGTTGTAGGGGCTGATGTAGGGGAGCCCCATGGTCAGGATGTCGGTCTGGCCCTCGACCAGGACGCCCTGCTGGGCCCAGACGTTCTCGGTGGTGACGGCGTGGACGGCCTCGACCTCGCCGGCCTGCACCGAGGTCATCCGGTGGGGGGCCCGCACCGAGTGGAAGATCCGGCGGGCGTAGCGGGCCGGGGTGCGGTCCAGGGCGGCCTTGGCCCCGAGGAAGCCCACCCGGTCCTTCAGCGTCCACTCCCACTCCCGCTTCTGCAGGTACGAGAACGCCTCCGGAAAGGTGTCCGTGTTCAGGGTCGTCTCGATCTGGAACACCCGCACCCCGGCGTCCCGGATGAGCCGGCCCATCCGCCAGTTGGCGCTGTGGAGCTCCGAGCGGTGCTGGTCCATGAAGGACTTCGAGTGGCGCATGGTCTCGGGGTTGTGGTGGTGGCGCAGGCTCCGGTAGCTGGCCAGGCCGGTGGCCACGCTCTTGTGGCCCCCGTCCATGGCCACCAGGTTGATGTTGACGTAGACCACGAGATCGCTCTCGGCGGCCCGCCGGTTGATCTCGACGTCCTCGCCGTGGTCGGTCTGGCCCAGGTGGCGGAGGTTGGCGTGGTCCTCGGCGTCGTGCTGGGTGAGCAGGCCGTGGGGGGCGAAGGCGTCGTAGACCCGGTCGCCGATGGCGTGGCGGAGCTCGGCCTCGGTCATGCGCCGGTGCAGGGCCAGGGCCACGATCAGCTCCACGTCGTCCACACCGGCCTCGGCGGCCATGTCGAGGACCTGCTCGATGACCATCTGGCGGATGTCGGGCCGCTCCATGGGAGGCAGCGGGAGCGAGATGTCGTCGAAGGCGATGGTCAGCTTCATGCCCGGCCGGAGCAGGGCCGGCAGCGGGTCCTGGTCGCCCAGCGGGTGGGTCAGGGCGTGGCGGATGGCCCCCCGGGGGTCCTCCAGGGGATCGACCGGCTCGGGGGCGTAGATGACCCGGCTGCCCTCGGGCAGCTTCTCCAGGGTGAACCGCTCGCCGCGCCAGAACAGGGTGGGCGGCGTCGACCGGTCGACCTCCAGCACGAATCCGGGCCTGGCGCTCATCGGGTGCGTCCTTTCGCAGTGGTGAGGTCGAACGCCACCTTGACCGCGCCACGGCGGCCGGCCGACCCGGCATGGGCCAGAGCCTCCTCGTAGCGCTCCAGGGGGTAGCGGGCCGACACCAGCCGGCCGAGGCCGGCTGCGCCGACCAGGTCCATGGCCAGCTCGAAGCTGCGCCGGGTCCCGACGGCGGTCGTGTCGTCGGCAGTGCCGGCGTCGTCAGCACCGGTCGGCGCCGGCGGCGTCTCGGCGCCGTAGGCGTAGGCCCCGACCAGGCGGATCTCCCGGTGCCACAGAGGGGCCAGGTCGATCGAGACCGTCCCCGGCATCCCCACCAGCACCACCGTGCCCCGGGGGCGGACCATGCCCAGGGCCTCGGTCAGGGAGGCGGCGCTGCCGACGCAGTCGAGGACCACGTCGGCCCCGGCGGTGAGGCGTCCCCCCAGCACCAGCGAGCCGGCCCGCCGGCGCACGGCCCGGGCCAGCTGGTCGGGCGCGACCACCTGGTCGGCACCGAGCTCCTCGGCCAGCCGGCGCTGGGCCGCGTGCTTGGCCCCGACGACCACGGTGCACGGCACGGCCGGGCGGACCAGGCCGTCCAGGGCGGCCAGCGAGGCCAGGCCCAGGGTGCCTGCCCCGAGCACGGCCACCAGGTCACCGGGGACCACCCCGGCCGAGAGCACGGCGTGGACGGCACAGGCCACCGGTTCGACGATGACGCCGTCCTCGTCACGGAACGACTCCGGCACGGCGTGGAGCTGGCTGGCATGGGCGGCCAGGCCGGCCTGGGACCACCCTCCGCCGGTGTCGGCGCAGTAGCCGGTCTGGAGGCCCGGCTCGAGGTGTCCGAAGGCGGTGTTGCCGCACAGGCCGGTGGCGCCGCTGGCGCACGAGGGGCACCGGGGGGTGATGTGGCGGGGTGCGCAGCCCAGGACCGGCTCGATGACGGCCCGGGTGCCCGGGGCCAGGGTGCGCCCGGCGTGGTCGGTCCCGCCCTCGGGCAAGACCCCCACCACCTCGTGGCCGGGCACGAAGGGGAAGCTCACCAGGTCCTCGAAGTACCGGGAGGTCCGGCCGTCGACGGTGGCCAGGTCCGAGCCGCAGATGCCCGAGAGCAGCGGGACGAGGTGGTGCCACTCCTCACCGGGGAGGTCGGGCGCCTCGGTGTCCTTGAGGGACAGCGGGCCCATGCCCGCACCGCGCCCGGAGCCGAAGATCGAGGCCACCCGGGAGGCGGCGAAGCGGGGCAGGCTGCGCTCGAGGACCAGGGCCTTCATCGGGTGGCTCCCCGGGTGTCCCCGTCGGCGGCCAGCCGTCGGGCACGGCCAGCAAGAGCGGCCGGGGCGGTGCGGCCCCGCCGTGCGGCACCGGGCCGGTCGAGGGGGCCG
>CAXBRB010000012.1:0-25171 GCA_963977795.1 uncultured Acidimicrobiaceae bacterium | reverse complement strand
TTTTTTTCAAGCAGAAGACGGCATACGAGATGTAGCCGTGACTGGAGTTCAGACGTGTGCTCTTCCGATCTGGGATGCCGTCGAGGGCGGCATCACCTTCTTCGACACCGCCGACACCTACTCGGGCGGGGCCAGCGAGGTGGCCACCGGCCGGATCCTGCCGAAGTACCTCGGGCGGGAGGAGATGGTGGTGGCCACCAAGGTCTACATGCCTGTCGAGGTGAAGGGCGAGAACGGCTGGGGGCTGTCGGCCAAGCACATCAAGGCGGCCATCGACTCCAGCCTCCGCCGCCTCGGCATGGAGTACGTCGACCTCTACCAGATCCACCGGTGGGACGGCCGCACCCCGATCGAGGAGACGATGGAGGCCCTCCACGACGTCGTCCGGGCCGGCAAGGCCCGCTACATCGGCGCTTCGTCGATGTTCGCCTGGCAGTTCGCCAAGGCCCAGCACGCCGCCGACGCCCACGGCTGGACCCGGTTCGTGTCCATGCAGAACCACTACAACCTCCTCTACCGCGAGGAGGAGCGGGAGATGATCCCCCAGTGCATCGACCAGGGCGTCGGGGTCATCCCCTGGAGCCCGCTGGCCCGAGGCGTCCTGGCCGGCAACCGGACCCGGGACGGCGAGCGCCGGACCACCCGGTCGGGCACCGACGACTTCACCGACTACCTCTACAGCCAGCCCACCGACTTCGACGTGGTCGAGCGGGTGGCCGAGGTGGCCGCCGACCGGGGGGTGCCGGCCGCCCAGGTCGCCCTGGCCTGGCTGCTGGGCCAGGCCGGCGTGACCGCACCCATCGTGGGCGCCACCCGCCAGGCCCACCTGGCCGACGCCCTGGCCGCCGAGACCCTCACGCTCACCGAGGACGAGGTGGCCCGCCTCGAGGAGCCCTACGTCCCCCATCCGGTGCTGGGCCACTTCTGACCGCCCCGCACCCCGTCGCCCGGCCCCCGATCGTCGGGATGCCGGACGGGCGACCCGATGTCAGCCCCTGTCCGGGGTTCCCGGGTCGGGCGTGCGCTGGAAGACGTAGTAGGCGGCCACGGCGCCGGCCAGCACCAGGGTCCAGACCGGGGACACCAGGGCCACGCCCATGACCACCAGGTAGGCCGCCGCGCCGAGGCTGAAGCGGAGGACGGCGCCCCGGCGGGCCTCGGGCGGGGGCGGTGCGGTCAGCAGGTTGGCCCGGAGGGCGTGGACGAAGATGGCCACGAAGGAGAGCGACAGCCCCTCCATCACCCCGCCGTAGAGCAGGCCGGCCACCGAGGCCGACCGATCGGCGTGGCGGAGGTACTCGGCCAGGGTCGAGGTGGCGAAGGGGATGGCCACCACGAACAGGAGCAGCAGCAGGTTCCAGAACAGCTGGGTCCGGTCGATCCGGTCCATCGCCGTGAAGAGGGCGTGGTGGTTGACCCAGATGATGCCGATGGTGAAGAAGCTCACCACGTAGGCGGCGAAGACCGGCCAGTGCTCCGCCAGCTGGCGGACAAGGGGCGGCCCACCCGGGCCGGTGACCCCGAGATCGAGGGCCAGCAGGGTGATGGCGACGGCGAAGACCCCGTCGCTGAAGGCCTCGAGCCGTCCACGGTCCATCACGGTGCGAGTGTACGGTGCCCTCCGTCGGCCCCGGCGACGCCGGCGACGCCGGACCCGGTGCCCCGTGGCACCCCAGGACGAGGAGCCTCCATGGACGCGAGCAGCACGCAGACCCCCACGGCGGTGGACTTCCACTTCGACATCATGTGCCCCTACGCGTACCAGACGTCCCGGTGGATCCGGAACGTCCGGGCCGCCACCGGCCTCGAGGTCCGCTGGCGCTTCTTCAGCCTCGAGGAGGTCAACCGGGAGGAGGGCAAGAAGCACCCGTGGGAGCGGGAGTGGTCGTACGGGTGGTCGATGATGCGCATCGGCGCCCTCCTGCGCCGGACCGACATGGACCTGCTCGACCGGTGGTACGAGGCGGCCGGCCGGGCCCTCCACGAGGAGGGCCGCAAGCCCCACCGGCCCGAGGTGGCCGAGCACCTCCTGGGTGAGCTCGGCCTCGATCCGGCGCTGGTGCGCCAGGCCATCGAGGACCCCACCACGGGCGACGAGGTCCGGGCCGAGCACGACCGGGTCGTCGCCCTCGGCGGCTTCGGGGTCCCCACCCTGGTCTTCGGCGACGGGCAGGCCCTCTTCGGGCCGGTGCTCATCGACCCCCCGGAGGGCGACGCCGCGGTGCGCCTGTGGGAGCTGACCACCGGGTGGCTCGAGTTCCCCCGGGTCTACGAGGTCCAGCGGCCCAAGCAGCGCACCGACCTCGAGGCCATCGCCACGGCCTTCGCTCCCTACCTGGCCGCCCGGGACTGGGTCTCGGTGGCCAACCCGACCCCGTGACCCCGCTGCCCGTCGGCGGCCGGCAGCCCGGTCCGGCGTGCTGATCCTGGTCGAGCCCCTGGCCGCTCGGGAGCACGCCGAGGTCGGCCACCCCGAGCGGCCCGAGCGGGTCGAGGCCGCCCGGGCCGGGGTCGACGACCTCCAGCTGGGGGACGAGCTCTGCCTGGTCACCCCGGGGCCGGCCGGACGGGAGGCCCTGCTCCGGGTGCACGCCCCCGCCCTCCTGGACCACCTCGAGCGCTCGGCGGCGGCCGGGCCGGGCCACCTCGACCCCGACACCTACGTCACCCCGTCCTCCTGGGACGCCGCCCGCCTGGCCGCCGGCGCCGGACTGGCCGCCGTGGAGGCGGCCCGGGCGCTCGACGCCCCGGCCTTCGTGGCCGTCCGGCCGCCCGGCCACCACGCCACCGCCGGGCAGGCCATGGGCTTCTGCCTCCTGAACAACGTGGCCGTGGCCGCCGCCGAGCTCACGGCGGCCGGCGAGCGGGTCCTCGTGCTCGACTGGGATGTCCACCACGGCAACGGGACCCAGGACATCTTCTGGGACGATCCGGCCGTGCTCACCGTCTCGCTCCACCAGTGGCCCTGCTACCCCGGCACCGGACGGGCCGCCGAGGTCGGCGGTGCCGGCGCCCGGGGCGGGGCCTGCAACGTCCCGCTCCCCCCGGGCACCACCGGGGCCACCTACCGGCTGGCCCTGGAGGAGGTCGTGGCCCCGGTGGTCGAGGCCTTCGCCCCGACCTGGGTCTTGGTCTCGGCCGGCTTCGACGCCCACCGGGACGACCCGCTGGCCGCCATGGGGCTGACGGCCGGGGACTTCGCCGACCTGGCCCGGGCGGCCGTCCGGTTCGCCCCCGCCCCGGGCCGCCTGCTGCTCTTCCTGGAGGGCGGCTACTCCCTGGATGCCGTCCAGCACTCCACGGCCGCCGCCCTGGCCGCCGTGGTCGGCGCACCGGCTCCGGACGGCACCGAGACGCCCACAGGAGACGGCGACGCCGACCGGGACGCCGTGGCCCGGGTGGCCGCCGCCCGACGGGCCGCCCTCGAGGAGGTCGGCTGATCCGGCCGGGGCCGGCCCGGTACGCTCGTCGTCACCCACCCGGGCGCCACCAGCGGCTCCCGACGGAGACCGGAGGAGCCATGGCGCCAGAGGAAGCGACGGAACCGGCGGCGCCCACCAGCGTCGTGGTCGGGGTGGACGGGTCAGAGGCGTCGGGCCGGGCCGCCGAGTGGGCCGCCGCCCAGGCCGAGCGGACCGGCGGGCGCCTCGAGGTCATCTCGGCGTGGGAGTTCCCCATGAGCTGGGGCAACGCCATCCCCCTGCCCAGCGACTTCGACCCCGAGGCCGACGCCCGGGCGGTGATCGACCCGGTGGTGACCGCCCTGCGGGACGCCCACCCGTCGCTCGAGATCCACCTGCACGTGGTCGAGGGCCACGCCGCCGACGTGCTCGTCGAGGCGTCCCGGCGGGCCGCCCTCCTGGTGGTGTCCAGCCGCGGCCACCGAAGCTTCTCGGGGGTCGTCCTGGGCTCGGTCAGCCAGCACTGCGTCACCCACGCCGAGTGCCCGGTGGTGGTGGTGCGCACCCCGTCGGCTCCCAGGCACAGCCGCCACAGCGCCTGACCCTCCCGGCCGGTCCGGTCGACCCAGACGGCTCCTCACCAGGTGTCGATGAACCGCCGCTCCCCCCGTCCCTCCGGACGGGCCGGGGCGGCACGGAGGACGGCGGTGATGCGGTCCCGGGTGTCGGCCGGGTCGATCACGTCGTCGATCTCGAAGGCGCTGGCCACATGCAGCGCCTTCCCGTGCTCGTAGGCCAGCTCGACCATGGAGGCGAAGAAGGCCTCCCGCTCGACCGGATCCTCGATGGCCTCCAGCTCTCGGCGGAACCCGAGCCGCACGGCGCCCTCGAGCCCCATGCCGCCCAGCTCGCCACTGGGCCAGGCCACCACGGCCAGCGGGCTGCGGAAGCTCCCGGCAGCCATGGCCTGGGCGCCGAGGCCGTAGGCCTTGCGGACGACCACCGTGCACGTGGGCACGGTGAGGGCGGCCCCGGCCACGAAGAGCCGGCTCACGTGGCGCACCTGACCGGTGGCCTCGGCCTCCGGGCCGACCATGAAGCCGGGCGTGTCGCAGACGAAGACCACGGGCAGCCCGTGGGCCTCGCACAGCTGGAGGAAGCGGGCCGCCTTGTCGGCGCCGTCGCTGTCGATGGCCCCACCCAGGTGCGTGGGGTCGTTGGCCACGATCCCGACGGGGCGGCCCTCGATCCGGCCCAGGGCGGTGCGCATCCCGGGGGCGAACCCCCGGCGGAGCTCGAGCAGGGAGGCGTCGTCGACCAGGGTGGCCAGCAGGGCGCCCATGTCGTAGGCCCGCCGGCGCTCCTCGGGCAC
Organism: uncultured Acidimicrobiaceae bacterium; assembly: GCA_963977795.1. Taxonomy (GTDB): domain Bacteria; phylum Actinomycetota; class Acidimicrobiia; order Acidimicrobiales; family RAAP-2; genus Bog-756. The sequence goes on along the minus strand of CAXBRB010000012.1, from coordinate 20,398 downwards.
AGCCGAGCGCAGGAGCCGCTGGTCCGGGCAGGTCCAGCGCTCAACCGGCCCCTGGAAGTAGGTCAGGTAGGACCGGGCCAGCGCCACCGCCTCGGCATCGTCGGCGGCCACCAGGTCGACCACCCCGGCGGCCACCTGGACGTCCAGGGGGCCGACCTCCTCGGGCCGGTAGGTGCCCAGGCCGCCGCCCTCGATCATGGCTGGCCCGCCCATGCCGATGGAGGTGCCCTCGGTGGCGATGATGACGTCGCAGCAGCCCAGCAGGGCGGCGTTGCCGGCGAAGCACCAGCCCGAGGCGATGCCCACCAGGGGCACCTGGCCGCTCAGGGCGGCGAAGCGGGCGAACGCCTCGGTGTCGAGCCCGGTCACCACGGCGGTGTCGGTGTCCCCGGGCCGGCCGCCGCCGCCCTCGGCCAGCAGCACCACCGGCAGGCCGAGGCGCCGGGCCAGGTCGAAGAGCCGGTCCTTCTTGCGGTGGTTGACCTGGCCCTGGGTGCCGGCCAGCACCGTGTAGTCATAGGCCACGACCGCGCACCGGGCCCGGTCGTCGGCGAACCGGTCGCCGTTGATGCGGGCCGTGCCGGCCACCAGCCCGTCGGCCGGCGTCTCGGCGATCAGCTCGTCGACCGGCCGCCGTCGTCGCTGAGCGGCGATGGCCAGCCCGCCGTACTCGGCGAAGCTGCCCGGATCGACCAGGGCGGCCACCGACTCCCGGGCCGTCCACCGGCCCCGCTGGTGCCGCCGGGCCACGGCCTCGGGTCGGGCGGCGTCCTCCAGGCCGGCCCGCCGGGCCAGCACCTCGGCCAGATCGGTGCGGATCTCTCCGGGATCGGGCGGCCCGTCATCGACGGCGTCAGCGGCATCCGCCCCGGGGGTGGCGATGAGCCGGACCAGCAGGTCGCCCGGGGCCACCACGTCGCCCGGTGCGGCGGCCACCTGCCCGACCACCCCGGCCCCCGGGGCTCGCACCTCGTGCTCCATCTTCATCGACTCGACGACCGCCACCAGGGCCCCGGCTCCCACCGCCGCACCGGCCGCCACGGCCACCAGGACGACGGTGCCCTGGAGGGGCGCCACGAGGTCGACCGGACCGTCGTCGGGCACGGCTCCTCCGGTCACCGGCCGGGCATGGGGAAGATCGAGGGCTCGCCGGCCACCTCGGCCATGGCGGCCTCCCGCTCCGCAGCGGTCCACGGCCGAGCCGCTGCGGCGGCGGCCAGAGCCAGGGGGAGCACCTCGGTGTCCCCGGGCGTGCACACGGCATGGACCCCCGGGGTCGACAGGGCGAAGCCGACGCCCCGGGCCACCTCGTCGGCCGTGGCGTAGGGCTCGTACCAGGTGGTGGCCGTGGGCGCCCGGTCCCCCCAGGGCCGAGCCGCCGCGGCCTTGATGGCCATGACCCCCACGTCCCGCTCGGCCGCCTCGGCCAGCAGCGCCTCGGCGTCCCGGCGGTAGTCGGGATCCGCCCACAGGCGCGGGTTGACCGGGAACATCACCGTGTCGAGGTCGTAGCGCCGCAGGGCCTCGCGGTGGGCGGCCGGCGCCGTGTGCTCGTGGCCGGTCACCCCCACCCACCGGCACAGCCCTTCCTCCCGGGCGGCCAGGACGGCCTCGAAGGCGTCGGCCCGGGCGTCGAGCTCATCGAGGTCGGTCACGGCGTGGACCTGGTAGAGGTCGAAGGTGGTGCACGCCAGGAGGCGGAGCGAGTCCTCGAGCTGGGCCCGCACCCCGTCGGGGTTGCGCCGGAGGGTCTTGCAGGCCACGAAGAGCCGCTCGCGCACCGGGGCCACCAGGGGACCCAGCACCTCCTGGGCCGCGCCGTACTGGGGGGCCACGTCCAGGTGGTTGACCCCGGCGGCCAGGGCGGCGGCGAAGGCGGCCTCGGCCCGGGCGGCGTCGCCCTGCCAGAGGGCGGCCCCGCCGAAGATGGCCACCGAGGAGCGGTGGCCGGTGCGGCCGAGGCGACGCTGCTCCATGGCCGCCACGCTAGTGCCGCCCCCGCCGGCGGCGTCGGCCCAGGAGGCGGAGCGTCAGGAGGACACCAGCTGGTAGCGGCTGCCGTCGATCCGGTAGACGTAGTACCGGCCGCCGACGACCTCATGGTCGGGGGCGAAGGCGAGCCGGGTCCCCGTGATCGCCCCCATCGGGTGCACGGTGGGGAGGGCGGCGGTCACCCCCCGGCGGGTGGCCATCCCGTCGGAGCATGAGTCGAGGGCCGCCGTGGCCACCGCCTCCATGGCCGAGGCCGCCGGCGCACCGAACGACCCCAGGTCCCCGTAGATGGCGTTGTACAGCTTCATCTCGGCGGAGCCCTGGGGCAGGGTGGCCACGTCGCGCTCGAAGGTCGACACGTAGGTCCCCGACACGTCGTAGTCGCTCAGCGAGAAGAGGGCGTCGCCGCCGACCAGGACCGGATGGAGCCCGTGCCGGCCGGCCTCGGCGGCGGCCAGCTGGGTGGCGAACTGCTGGGCGTCGGCCGGCTGGACCAGGGGCATCACCACGGCCCCCGTGTCGGTGGCCAGCTGGCTGACGACGCCGGAGAAGTCGGGCTGGTGGACGGTGACGAGCAGGCGGCGGGCCGTCACCCCCCGGGCCTGGAGCCCGTCGATTACCGACGTGGCCAGGTTGGTCGAGTAGACCTCCTGGTCGTCCAGGACGACCACGTTGCGGGCGTGGAGGCTGTCGGACACGAAACGGGCCAGCGTGGGGCCCTGGACGGCGTCGCTGGCCACCACCCGGTAGAAGTTGCGCAGGTGGCCGTCGGTCAGCGAGACCGCGGTGGCCGACGGGGACACGTAGGAGAGGCCGGCCCGGTCGAGCACGGGGCCCGCCGCCTGGGTCGCCCGGGACGTGATGGGCCCGACCACCCCGACCACCTGGGGATCGGCGGCCAGCCGGGCCGCCTCAGCGGCGGCCAGGTCGGCCTGGTCGTCGACGTTGCTGGCCTCCACGGTGAACTCGGTGCCGTGGACGGCGTTGAAGGTGTCGAGCGCCACCCGGGCCCAGTTCAGCTGGGACGGGGAGCGCCCCGTGCTCCCCGTCGGCGCCATCACGGCGATGGTCCCGGCACAGAACCGGTTCACCGGGATGGGCGCAGCCGAGCCGTGGGCCGCAGCCGAGCCGCAGGCCGCGGTCGTGCCCATCAGCGCCGCCACCAGGAGGGCCGCGGCCGGACGACGGAGCGCCCCCGGCGAGGGATGCCGGCTCACCAGAGGAACCCCAGGACGATGGTGCTGCCGAGCAGGACCACGGCGCTGATCCCGAGGAGCCCCCACTGGGCCACGTTGGAGCGCAGCGTCGAGGTCAGGCCAGCCGTGAGGAAGGCCAGGGCCAGGAGGGCCACAAGGAGCTCGAGCTCGTGGGAGCGGCCCAGCTGGTGCTCCGCCTCGTCCAGGCTGGCCAGGGAGGCGTCCTGGGCGTCGCGGGCGTCGACGGCCTGACGGGGCGTGGTCCAGTCGGGGTTGGCCGCCGAGAAGGGCGAGAGCGGCCGGGTGGCCGGCGGCTGATGCTCCCACCAGTCGATGGTGGCCTGGGTCGGCCCGTCCATGAGGCCCCGCACGGTGGCCATCCCGGCGGTGTCCCCGTGCTGCTGGTCGGCGGCATAGGCCAGGAAGAGCGTGCGCTGGGTCACCGTGGATTGGGTGACCTCCTGCTCGAGGGCGCTGGCCTGCCCGGCCTGCTGGGTGGAGAGGGTGAAGGCCGTGGTGGCGTGGCCCGAGTGGACGGCGGCCCGCCAGGCGGTGAGGCCCGAGACCAGGGCCACCGTCCCGAGCAGCAGGGCGATCCACAGGGCCACGCTCGAGGGCTCGACCTCGTGGCCGACGTGGTGGGGGTGGTGTTGGTGGCTCGACATGGCGGAGGACCCGAGAGCGGGCGTCGAGATCGTACCGTCCCGCCCGCCACCGTCCGGGGCGCCCGGGCCGGCCGGCCCCGGTCAGCCGGCGGCGGCGTCCCGGGCGGCCTCCCAGGCGGCCAGCATGGCCCCGAAGTGCATGGGGTTGTAGACGTCCTCCTCGTAGGACCACATCCCGTCGCCGGCGTAGTGGAGGATGGTGATGTTGTACTCCTGGTGCACCGAGCCGTCCCCGGGGTCCCGCATCCGGTTCCAAACCTGGCAGAGGACCCACCCCCGCTCCTCGTCGATGACGTGCCACTCGATGGGGAACTCCGGCATGTCGCTGCCGGGATAGGTCGACATGGTCTCCTGGATCCACCGGTAGATGGCCTCGCGCCCCTCCATCCTCCCGTAGAGGTGCTCCACGTAGCGTGCGTCTTCGGTGAACAGGTCGGCCCAGGGCCGCCAGTCGCCGCTGGCCCCCGATGCGGCAGCCCGCCGCTGGTACTCGGCGAAGGCCTCCTCGATCTCGGCCCGGCTCCAACGTCCCATGGCTCCCCCTTCGGGCCTCCGGGGTGGAGGCCGGCCCAGTGTCGTCGGCCCGTCGCCGACGGTCAATCCGCGGCCGCCGCCAGACGGGCCCATCCGGCGGCCACCGCCGCGGCCCCGTCCTCGTCGGCCGCCACCACCTCGACCACCTTGCGCCGGGACGTGGCCCCCGAGGCGATCCGGACGGCCGACCGGGGGACGTGCAGCGCCCGGGCCACCTCGGCCACCACGGCGGTGTTGGCCCGGCCGCCCTCGGCCCGGGCCGCCACCCGGACCACCACCGCCCCGTTGTGGCTCCCGCCCACGCCGGGCCGTGCGGCACCGGGGCGCACATGGGCGGCCAGTCGGACGGTGGGCACCGGCCCACGCTAGAACGGGGCGATGCCCGCCCGTGAGCTCGTCGTCCTCGGCTCGGCCAGCCAGACGCCCACCCGGCACCGCAACCACAACGGCTACCTGCTGCGGTGGGACGGCACCGCCGTGCTGTTCGATCCCGGCGAGGGCACCCAGCGCCAGCTGCTGCTGGCCGGGGTCTCACCCCATGCCATCTCCACCATCTGCATCACCCACTTCCACGGCGACCACTGCCTGGGCCTGCCCGGGATCCTCCAGCGCCTCTCCCTCGACCGGGTCCCCCACCCCGTCGAGGTCTGCTACCCCGCCTCGGGGCAGGCCTATCTCGACCGGCTGCGCCGGGCATCGGTCTACCAGGACCACCTCGACCTCCGACTCCGGCCGGTGGAGGACGACGGACCGGTCACCACCCTCCCGACGGCCTCGGTCGAGGCGGTGCGCCTCGACCACGACCCCGAGGCCTTCGCCTGGCGCATCGTCGAGCCCGACGGAGTCTCCCTGGTGCCCGAGGCGCTGGAGTCCAGGGGCCTGGCCGGCCCGGTGGTGGGCCGGCTGGTGGCCGAGGGGCGGGTCGAGCACGCCGGCCGGGCCGTCACCCTGGACGAGGTCTCGGTCCCCCGACCGGGCCAGCGCATGGCCTTCGTGATGGACACGGGATGGTGCGCCGGCGCCGTGGCCGCCGCCGACGGGGCGGACCTCCTGGTGTGCGAGGCCACCTTCGCCACGGCCGACGCCGACCTGGCCCGCCGCTACCGCCACCTCACGGCGTCCGATGCCGGTCGCATCGCCCGGGACGCCGGGGTCCGCCGCCTGGTCCTCACCCACTTCTCCCAGCGCTACCCCGACGTCGGACCTCTGGTGGCCGAGGCCCGGGCCTTCTGCGAGGACGTGGTGGCCGCCGAGGACCTGGCCCGCATCCCCGTGCCCGACCGGGTGCGCTGACCGGACGGGCAGCGGGCCGGACCGGGCTCAGCCCTCCGGGGCGAACCAGGTGTCGCGCAGGGTGCGCTTGAGGATCTTGCCCGAGGCGTTGCGGGGCAGCTGCTCGGTGCTGAAGGCGATGCGGCTGGGCACCTTGAAGCCGGCCAGCGACTCGCCCAGGAAGTCCCGCAGCTCCTCCTCGGTGAGCGTCGAGCCGGCCTTGCGCATGATGACGCAGCCGACCTCCTCGCCCAGGCGCTCGTGGGGCACGCCGAACACGGCGGCCTCGTAGACGTCGGGGTGCTCGTAGATGGCCCCCTCCACCTCGGCGCAGTAGACGTTCTCGCCGGCGCGCAGCACCATGTCCTTGGCCCGGTCCTCGATGTAGAGGAAGCCCTCGTCGTCGATGCGGCCGAGGTCGCCGGAGGCCAGCCAGCCGTCCACGATGGTCTCCGCCGTGGCCTCGGGCTTGTTCCAGTAGCCCCGGATCAGGTTCGGGCCCCGCATCCAGATCTCGCCGCGCTCCCCCGCCGGGAGGGCGTTCCCGTCCTCGTCGCGGATCTCGATGTCCATGATGGAGACTCGGGCCCGGCCGGTGGAGGTGGGGTGGGTCACGTAGTCGTCACCGGTGTTGCCCGGACCGAAGGCGTTGGTCTCGGTCATGCCGTAGCCGATGTTGGGACGCCCCTTGGAGAACCCCTTCTCCACCCGGTCGACCAGCTTGGCCGGGGCCGGTGCGCCGCCGCCGCCGACCGAGGCCAGCGAGGACGTGTCGTACTTGGCGAACGCCGGGCTCTCCAGCATGTCCCAGCTCTGGGTGGGGACGCCCACGAAGGTGGTCACCCGCTCGGCCTCGATGAGCCGGAGCGCCGTCTCGGGGTCCCAGCGGTGCATCATCACCAGCTTGAACTTCATGCCGAAGCAGGAGAGCATCACCGGCACGCAGCCGGTCACGTGGAAGAGCGGGACGATCAGGATGAAGCAGGGCGCATGCCCGCTGCCCCCGAGCGGGTCCTTGCCGCTGCGGGCCTGCAGGATGGTGGAGTTGGCCCAGAAGCCCATCAGCCCGTTGACCACGGCCCGGTGGGTGGAGACGGCCCCCTTGGGGAAGCCGGTGGTCCCCGACGTGTAGAGGATGGTGGCGTCGTCGTCGCCGTCGACCTCGACCGCCGGGCACGGCGTGCCGAGGGTGAGGACCTCGTCCATCCGCACCACCCCGGTGGGGTTGGGCTCGAGCTGGTCGCCCCGGACCTGGATCATGGGCACGCCCCGGGCGTGCGCCGGGCCGTGGGCCCGCTCGATGCGCTCGGGGTCGGCGATCAGCAGCGAGAGGCCGGAGTCCTCGATGGCGTAGTCGAGCTCGGCCTCGGTCCACCAGGCGTTGAGGGAGACCGACACGGCGCCGACCATCAGGATGGCGGCGAAGGAGATGATCCACTCGGGCAGGTTGCGCATGGCGATGCCCACCCGGTCGCCCTTGGCGATCCCGTACTCCGTCACCAGGGCGTGGGCCAGCGCGTCGGCGTGGCGCATCACGTCGTCGAAGGACCACCGCTCGTCCTCGTAGACCAGGAACGTGGCGTCGTCCCCCCGGGCCCCGGCGAAGATCTGCCCGAGGTTGGCCGGGGCGTTCTTGAACAGGCGGACCGGGTTGCCGCCCACCTCGGCGTCGACCACTTCGAAGAGCTGGCCGGGACCGGTGACCTGTGCGAGGGCCTCCTCGAAGCTGAGTGCCATGACCCTGTTCCTCCTCCATCCGACGGTGCCGCCCTCCGACGGACGGGCACGCCGGGCGATCTTAGGCCCGGGCCGGGGCGCCGGCCCCGGGGGCGCCGCCAACGGCAGCACCGGATCCCCCCGGGGGTGATGCCGTCGGCGGCTCGTCGGGAGCGGCGAAAGCCGGGAGGGCGTCGAAGGACGCCGTGCGGCACACCCGGCGGAGGGCGGCCAGCACCGGCCGGCCCAGCACCAGGACCAGGACGACGGTGGTGGCGGCCCGGGGGAGGTCGAAGCCGAGCGAGGTGGTGAGGTCGAAGAGGAGGTAGCGGTGGAGGTTGGCCAGCACGCCGCCGCCGGGCACGAAGGAGAGCTGGCTGGCGCCGCCCGCCCCGAAGGGCCAGAACCACAGGTTGAGCAGGGCCCCATAGGCCAGGCCGGCCACGGCGGCATAGGCGGCCAGCAGCCCGATCTCCCGACGGCCCCGGGCCGGCGGGAGGCAGCCCGCCCCGAAGCCGATCCAGGCGGCGCCGAACATCTGGAAGGGCAGCCACGGCCCCACCCCTCCCGTCACCAGGGCCGACACGGCGAGGGTGAGCGCACCCAGCACGAAGCCGAACCCACGGCCGAGCACCCGCCCGGCCGGGATGAGGAGGAAGAAGACCGGCTCGAAGCCGGCCACCCCCGGGCTCGGGACCCGCAGGGCGGCACCGCAGGCGGCCAGGATGCCCAGCACGGCCACGGCCTTGGCGTCGAGGGCTCCTTCGGACAGCTCGGCCAGGACCACGGCCAGGAGCAGGGGGAGCATGGCGATGAACACCCACGGTGCGTCGCCGGCGTGGGCCTGGGCCGCTGCGGCGTCGCCGTGGAGCAGGAAGGGCCAGACAAAAGCCACCACCCCGAGCAGCGAGACGGCGGCCAGCAGGGCCGACGAGCGGGCAGCCAGACGGACGGGTCGTCCCGAGGCGTCCCGGCGGGACTGACGGCCGGAGGCGGCGGCGTCAGCCACGGGCCCCGCCTCCCACCAGGGCCGCCTCGACCTCGTCGACGGTCAGCCACGGCCCCGGGGCCAGCACCTTGGCCACCTGGGGGGCGAAGACCGGCGAGTGGCACACCACGTCGCGGGCCGGCCCGTCAGCCACCACCTCGCCTTCGGCCAGGACCACGGCCCGGGTCGCCACCTGGGCCACCAGCTCCACGTCGTGGGTGGCCAGGACCACGGCCCGGCCGTCCGCCGCCAGCTCGGCCAGCAGCGCGACCAGCCGGCGCTTCCCCGGGTAGTCGAGGCCGCGGGTGGGCTCGTCCAGGAGCAGCACCGGAGGCGCCGGGGCCAGGACGATGGCCAGGGCCAGGGCCAGGCGCTGTCCTTCCGAGAGGTCCCGGGGGTGGCGCTCGGCGGGCAGGCCGGGGAGGACCCGCTCGAGGACGCCGGCCGTGGTGCCCTCGGCCAGCCCGGTGTCCCGGTCGGCCGCCCGGCACTCGTCGGCCACGGTGGCCCCGTAGACCAGGAGGCCGGCGTCCTGGGGCACCAGGCCCACGGTGGCGACCAGGTCCCGGGGCGACAGCGCCGCAGGGTCGGCGCCGCCCACCCGGACCCGGCCCGCCGACGGCGCCCGGGTCCCGGCCAGCTGGCCGAGCAGGGTCGACTTGCCCGACCCGTTCCGCCCCATCACGGCGACCACCTCGCCGGGGTGCACGGCGAGGTCGACCCCGTCGAGGGCCACTGTCCGGTCGTAGCGCACGGTCACCCCGGCCAGCGATGCCGCAGGGAGGCCGCCAGCCGGCTCGGCGGCGGCGGGGGCGCAGCCGGCCAGGCGCTCCCGCAGGGGGCCGGCCAGACGGCGGGCGTCGCGCACCGAGAGGGGCAGGGGGTCCCATCCGGCCAGACGGCCGAGGTCGACCAGGGGCGGCGCCACCGGCGAGCCGGCCATGATCTGAGCAGCCGAGCCGACGACCACCGGCGCCCCCCGGCCGGGCAGGAGCACCACGGTGTCGGCAAAGGGGAGCACCCGCTCGAGCCGGTGCTCGGCAAGCAGCACGGTCAGGCCGAGGTCGTGGACCAGGCGGGTCAGCGAGGCCAGCACCTCCTCGGCGGCCGCCGGATCGAGTGCCGAGGTCGGCTCGTCGAGGACCAGGACCCGGGGGGAGGCGGTCAGCACGGCGCCGATGGCCACCCGCTGCTGCTGGCCCCCCGAGAGGGTGCGCAACGGCCGGTCGCGCAGGTCGTGGAGGCCGAGCAGGTCCAGGGTGTCCTCGACACGGCGGCGCATGACCGCCGGGGCCAGCCCCAGGTTCTCCATGGTGTAGGCCAGCTCGTCCTCGACGGTGTCGGTCACGAAGGTGGCCGCAGGGTTCTGCCCGACCACCCCCACCACGTCGGCCAGCTCCCGGGGTGGCAGGTCCCGGGTGGAGCGGCCGCCCACCGTCACCTCGCCGGCCAGCCGCCCCCCGGTGAAGTGCGGCACCAGGCCGTTGACGGCCCGCAGCAGGGTCGTCTTGCCCGAGCCGGTGGGTCCGACGACCACGCACAGCTCGCCCTCGCCGACGGCCAGGTCGACGCCCTCCAGGGTCGGGCGGGCGGCGCCGTCGTAGGTGAAGGTCACGTCGGCGAAGCGGATCACGCCGCCACCTCCCCGGGGGCGACGAGGGGAGCAGCCGTCCCGGCGGCCCGGGTGGCGGTCCGGCGCACCGCGCTCGTCCGGGGCGCCGGGGCCACCCAGGCCGGCAGAGCGGCAGCGGCGACGCCCACCACGGCGACCAGCGGGAGCGCCGGCGGGCGGAGGGGCGTCAGCTGGAGCTGGAGGGCAGCCGGGTCGACGAGGCCGGCCACCACGACCCCGGCCACCGCCAGCACACCCGCGCCCACCACGGCCCACTCGGCCGGCCCCCAGGCATCGGGGCGGTAGCGGGTGCGCAGCCGACGCCGGGTCCCGGCGGCCAGGCCACCTCCGAGGAGGAGGGCGCCGACAGCCAGCACAGGCAGCCCCCCGCCGGGCAGCGACCCGGCGGCCAGGAGACCGTAGGTCCCGGCCGCCACCAGCAGGAGTCCGCCGCCCACGGCTCCCGCCGCCCACCGGCGGGCCCGGACCGACGTCGCCGGGCGCCGGCCGTAGCCCCGGGCGTCCATCGACGAGGCCAGCTGCACCGACCGGTCGAGGGCACGCTCCAGGACCGGCACGGCCAGCCCCCGCACGCCGGCGAGCCCCCGCACGGGCCGACCCCGGAGGCGTCGGGCGTCACGGACCTCGCCGATGGAGACGACGAGCTCGGGGGCGAAGGCCAGGGCCACCGTGATGGCCACGCCGGCTTCGTACAGGACCGACGGGAGGCAGCGCAGCAGCCGGTAGGGGCTGGCCAGGGAGTTGGCCGCCCCGAAGCAGAGCAGGACCACGGCCAAGCGGAGCCCCTCCACGGCGGCTCCCAGCACGGCCTCGACGGTCACCGGACCGCCGATGCTCACCCCACGGGCCCATCCGGGCAGCGGCACCTGGGGCAGCGTGACCAGCACGTGCCCGGGGAGTCGGTTCCCGAAGAGGACCTCGAGGGCGACCCGCACGACGATGACGACCAGCCCCACCTTCACGAAGACGACCAGCGAGCGGGACCACGGCGCATCGCTCCGGCGGGCGGCCACCACGAAGGCGGCCACCGAGGCCACCAGCAGCAGCAGGACCACGTCGGTCGTGCGCGAGGCGACCACGGCCAGGCAGGCCGCCCACGCCCACCACGCCGCCGGGTGGAGGCCCCGCCGGCTGCGGTCGCCCCGACGGGACGTCGTCACCGGTGGCTCACGGGGCGTCCGGACGGCGCCGCCACCGCACCAGGGCGGCCACCCCGAGCCCCAGGGTCAAGAGGACGGCCAGGGCCACCGAGGCCAGCCCCGGCCCGGTCCGGACCGTGGTGGCAGGGGCCGTCTTCACCACCGGGTCCGGCGGGAACGTGGTGTCGGTGGTGTCGGCGGTCGACCCGTCGGACGAGTTGCCGGCCGACGAGCCGGCCAGCGGCGAGGCGTTGATGCCGGCCACCGTCGGCGGCCTCGTGGTCGTGGTGGTGGTGGCCCCCGTGGCCTTGCCCTTGGCCGTCGTGGTCGTGGTCGCCGCAGGTCGGGTCGTGGTGGTGTGGCCACCGCCGCCGTGATGGGGCCGGGTCGTCGTGGTCGTCGGGGGCGGCGGCGTCGGGCAGAGGGCGGCGTAGCGCGGCTTCGTCGCGGGCGGCGGGTCGTTGGGATGGCCGGTGCCCGGGTCCTGGAACCGCCATCCCTCGACGTCCGCCGGGCCGACCGGGGCGGCGGCACCGGTGGACGAGTAGATCCAGCGGGAGCCGCTCCCGACGTAGTACGCCCAGTAGATGTAGCCGCCGGGGACGGTCTCACCGCACCCGGAGGCCGGGATCCCGTTGATGGAGCAGAGGAGGCCGCTCGCCGCATAGGTCGGCTGGGCCAGCCCCTTCTGGGAGAGGAAGGCCCCAAGCGCCTGGTAGCGGTTGTCCGAGGCGGGCACCCGGACGCAGCCGGTGACCTCGCCCCCTGACGGCCCGAGGTCGACGACGAAGGCCACGGCCACCTCGGTGGCCGCACCGGCGGCGTCCACGAACGGACGGAGCGCGAACGGCCCGGCCAGCGCCAGGGCCGAGGCCGCAGCGGCCACCACCAGGACCAGGCGGCCGGCCCGTCGGCCGGTCGAGGGGCGGCGCCGACCGGCGTCGCGAGAGCGGCGGGGCAGGACGGAGCCAGACGGCCGACGTGGGCTCGACATCGCACCTCCTCGCTGCCGGACGCCGACCCGGCAGCACGGCGGACCCGGGGATCCGGCGATGACCGGGCCCGTGCCGCTGTTCTCGACGGACTGGACCCATCCAGCCCCGCAGGGGCATCCCGGCTCACGGCCCCGGCGCCCTTGCGCCGACAGCCGCCCACGGTTGCGGACCAGCGCCGGATTCCGACCGGCTTCCCCGCCTGCGGTGCTGCACGTCTGTTGGCGGCGATGGTAGCAGGGGCCCCTCGGGCGGTTCAGTCGGCCACCAGCCACTCCCGGACCACGGCGCCGGCCAGTTCGGTCGTCCGGGCACGGGCCGCGCCGCTGCCGGCCCGCTCTTCCAGCACGACCACCGATGCCCCGGCCGCCTCGGCCAGCGCCCGGCCCTCGGTGGTCGCCGACCCGGCGACCACAAGCACCGGACGGCCGGCCGCCGCCGCATCGCCGACCACACCGCCGACCACCTTCCCCCGGAACGAGGTGGCGTCCAGCCCGCCTTCGGCGGTGACCACACGGTCGGCCCCGGCGAGGAGCCCGGCCAGGCCCACCAGGTCAGCCACCAGCCGGTAGCCCGAGGTGAGCCGGCCGCCCAGGACGGCCACCGCCCCACCGGCCCCGCCGGCCGCCCCGCTCCCCGGGATGGCCCGGACGTCGGCTCCGCACCGGTCGGCGTACCGGTCCGCCAGCGTCGCCAGCCGGTCGGCCAGCACGGCCACCTGCGCCGGCGTGGCCCCTTTCTGCGGGCCGAACACCGCTGCGGCGTCCACGAAGGTCGTGGTCACATCGCACGCCGCCACCAGCTCGGCTCCGGCCAGCCCGCCGGCCTCGTCCACGGCAGCCAGCAGGCCCGCACCCCCGTCGGTGGTGGCCGACCCGCCGAGGCCGAGCACCACCGTGCCGCCCGGTCCGACGGCCCGGGCGGCGGCGGCCACCAGCTGGCCGGTGCCGTAGGTGGTGGCCGCCACCGGATCGTTGCCCTCGGGCCCGCCGGCCAGCACCAGGCCCGAGGCGGAGGCCAGCTCCACGACGGCGAGACCCGGTCCGAGCCGCCAGGCAGCCGGGACCGGGGCGCCGAGCGGGCCCACCACGGTGGTCCGCCGGACGTCGGGGCACGGAACGGCGAAGGCGTCGACGAGCCCGTCCCCGCCATCGGACAGGGGGACGGGCACCGGCTCCCACCCGGCCGCCCGGGCCCCGTCGGCCATTGCCGCCGCCAGCGCAGCAGCCGAGGCCGTCCCCTTGCACTTGTCCGGAGCGAGGAGGACGCGGGGCACGCCGCCCAGCCTCGCACCGACGGACCCACCCTGCTGTGTAGGGTCGCCCCATGCGCGACCGTGGCACCGAGCTCCGCCTGCCGGAGACCGTCCGCCAGGCGGTCCGGGAGGAGTGGGCCCGGGTCTTCCACCTCCCCTTCGACGTGCTCATCACCGTGGCCGTCAACGCCGCCCTGATGAGCTCGCTGTGGTTCTTCCTCCCCCCGAGCCTCCGGGACGCCATGTTCACCCTGCACGGCAGCCTGGCCTTCGCCTTCGTGCTCTCCAGCTGGATGTACTCCGACGTGCCGGCCACCAACCTCCTCGGACCCGACGCCCTCCGGGTGCTGGCCGCCCTCGACCGGCCCGACGTGCTCCGGCGCATCCTGGTGGCCAAGAACGTCGTGCTGTGGACGCTGGTGGCCCCCGTGTGCGTCACCATCTCGCTGGTCGACGCGGCCACGGCCCAGGATCCGCTGGTGGGCCTCTACTCGGCGGTGGCCATCGCCGTGATCCCGGCCGGGGTGCTGGCCCTGTCGTCCTGGCTGGGCATCCGGTTCCCCTACCACCCCATGCCCGTCCGCGTCCGCCTCCGCCACCGGGCGGCGTGGCGGACGATGCTGGTCCGCTGGGGGATCCTGGTGCTCACCCCCTACGGCCTGGTCCCGGCCCTGACCGCCGCCCTTCTCGTCCCCTCGGCGCTCATCTGGGGGTTCACCTCGTCGTCCGGCCTGTCGGGCCGCCTGCCCGACCGTGACCTCGGCCTCGGCATCGGCGTGGCCTGCGCCGTGGCGGTGGCCGCCACGATCCTCGGCCACCGGGGCTCGCTGCGCCTGATCGCCCGGCGCCGGGACGCCCTGGCGGCGTACCTGGCCGATCCCCTGCGGGGCTGACGGGCCGGCGGGCCCGGTCCACCACGTGGACCGCCGCCCCGGGCAGGCTGGAGCCATGGCCACCGCCTCCATCGCCGGGCTCGGCGAGATCGAGCACCGCCAGCTGCTGGCCAGCGCCCTCCGGGCCGTGCTCTCCACCACCGTGCTGCTGGCCACCTACTACCTGGTCCCCGTCCACGGGCAGGCGTCGGTGCGCCACGGGGTCGGCTACGACCTCTTCACCATGGTGCGCCTCGGGGTGGCCATCGCCATCTTCCTGGCCGTGCTGGCCTTCGAGATCCGCTCCATCACCCGCAGCACCACGCCCATGCTGCGGGCCGGCGTGGCCATGGCCGTGATCGTCCCCCTGTTCCTGATCTTCTTCGCCTGGACCTACCTCAACCTGTCGGTCGCCGATCCTGCGGCGTTCACCCAGCATCTCGACCGGACCCAGGCCCTCTACTTCACCGTGACCGTCTTCTCCACCGTCGGCTTCGGCGACATCACCCCGAAGACCGACACCGGCCGGATCATCGTCATGGTCCAGATGATGGCCGACCTGGCCGTGGTGGCCGTGGTGGTGCGCCTCCTCTTCGGCGTGGCCCGGGAGCAGCGCGACGTGGCCGCCGCCGAGTCGGCCGCCGGCCTGCCCGCCGGCTGAGCCGGTCAGCGCCGGTGGGCTCCCCCGACCAGCCGGCTCCCGAGCGGGCGGTGGACCTTCCCGCCACCCGACGGGCCGCCGTGGCCGCCGAGTTCCGCCGGATGGTCCGCCCGCCCTTCGAGGTCCCGGCCACCGTGGCCCTGAACGCCGCACTCATGTGCGCCGCCTGGTTCCTGCTGCCCGAGAAGCTCCAGACGACGGTGTTCACCCTGCACCAGAGCCTGGCCTTCGCCTTCGTGCTCTCCAGCTGGATGTACGCCGACGTCCCCGCCACCAACGTGCTCGGGTCCGACGCCGACCGCACGCTCGCCGCCATCGACCGCCCCGAGGTGCTGCGCCGCCTCCTGTTCGCCAAGACGGCGACGTTGTGGCTGCTGGTGGCGCCGCCGTGCGTGGCCCTCGCCCTCGTCCAGGCGGCCCACCGGACCGATCCCCTGGTGGGCCTGCTGTCGGCGGTGGGCATCGCCGTCGTCCCGCTGGGGGCATTGGCCGTCACACCGTGGCTGGGCGTCCTCCTCCCCTACCACCCCATCCACCTCCGCGACCGGTTCCGCCTGCCCGACCGGCGGACGGCGCTGGTGCGGTGGGGGGTCCTGGTGCTGACGCCCTACCTGCTGGTGCCCGCCGTCGTCGGCGCCCTCTTGGTCCCCACGCTGCTGGAGTGGGGCTTCGTCTCCCCCACGTCGATGCCCCTTCACGTGCCCGATGGGGACCTCGCCCTCGGCATCGCCACGGCGTGCGCGCTGGCCGTGGCGGCCGCCCTGGTGGGCCGGCGGGTGACGCTCCGCCTGATCGCCCGGCGCCGGGACGCCCTGGTGGCCTACCTGTCGGACCCGGCCCGCGGCTGACCCGGCCCCGCCCGGGCCCGCCAGCCGGCGGGGCGTGGCAGGATGCGCCATGCGCGCCAACCGTGTGACCGAGCTCCTCGGAGTCGACATCCCCATCGTCCAGGCCCCCATGGGGTGGATCGCCCGCTCGGCCCTGGCCTCGGCCGTCTCCAACGCCGGGGCCATGGGCATCATCGAGACCTCCTCGGGGGAGCTCGATGCCGTCCGGGACGAGATCGCCAAGATGAAGGACCTCACCGACCGGCCCTTCGGCGTGAACATCGCCCAGGCCTTCGTGGCCGACCCGGCGGTGATCGTCGACTTCGTCATCGCCCAGGGGGTCCGCTTCGTCACCACCTCGGCGGGGAGCCCGACCCGCTACACCGCCCAGCTGAAGGACGCCGGGCTCACCGTCTTCCACGTCGTGCCCACGGTGGCGGCCGCCCACAAGGCGGTGGAGGCCGGCGTGGACGGCCTCATCGTCGAGGGCGGGGAAGGCGGCGGGTTCAAGAACCCCCGGGCCGTGTCGACCATGGTCCTCCTGCCCGCCGTGGTCCAGTCGGTCGACGTCCCGGTCATCGCCGCCGGCGGGTTCCTCGACGGACCGACCATGGCGGCCGCCCTGGCCCTCGGGGCCGAGGGGGTCCAGCTCGGGACGGTGATGGTCTCGTGCGCCGAGTCCCCCGTCCATCCGGCGTGGAAGCAGGCCATCGTGGACGCCGCCGAGACCGACACCGTCTTCCTCAACAGCCACACGTCGCCGGCCCTGCGCGCCCTGCGCACCGGGCGCACCACCGCCCTCGAGTTCGACCACGACACCAACGCCATGGCCGCCTTCGGCAACGTGCGCGACCTCTACTTCGGGGGCGACCTCGAGGCCGGCATCGCCCTCTCGGGCCAGGTGGCCGGACGAATCACCGGGATCCGGCCGGTGGCCGAGGTGATCGCCGACTGCGCAGCGGGGTGCGAGGCGACGCTGGCCGCCCTGGCGGAGCGCTACCTCGACGGCTGACCCGCCGGGACCGCAGGCGCCGCCGGCCTCAGGGCCGGTGGCAGTCCGCCGACAGCTTCCCGCTCCCGCACGGGCAGGGCCCGGCCGGGTCGGCGGCGGCGAAGGCGCCCATGATCTCGTCGGCGTACCGGCCCGAGCGCACCAGGTCGGCCATGATCCGCATGGGGCCGTCGATGTGGGTGAAGAAGGCGAAGTAGCCGGCGCACAGGTGGTTGAGCCCGGCCTCGCCGGCCGGCGTCGTGGCGATCCGGTTCTTCGGGCACTCGCCGTGGCAGGCGAACCGGACCGGGCACGACCGGCACTGGGCCGGCAGGGTGGCCGCCTTGGCCCGGCCGAAGGCCCGCTGGGCCGGGGAGGCCACGAGCTCGCCCAGGGGCGTGGCGGTGATGTTCCCGAGCAGGTGGTCGGGATCGACGAAGTGGTCGCAGGCGTGGACGTCACCGGAGTGGCCGAGGGCCACGGCGTCGCCGCACTCGGGCCGGAAGATGCACAGCGGGGACGGGATCCCGCACCAGCTGGCCAGGGCGGCGTCGAAGATCTGCACGAAGGACGTCCCCACGTCGCGGACCACCCACTCGTCGAAGATGGCGACGAGGAAGCGGCCCCATGCCTCGGGCGACACCGTCCGGTCGGTCACCCCGCCCCCAGGCGTGGGCTCCACGATGGGGATGAGCTGGAGGAACGGGACGCCGAGGTCGTCGCGCACGTGGCGGTAGACGGCCAGCGGGTGGTCCTGGTTGGCGGCGTGCACCGTGGTCAGCACGTTGACGTCCACGCCGTGCTCCTGGAGGGTGCGCAGGCCCGCCACCACCCGGGCGTGCGTCGGGCCGCCCCGCTTGTCGACCCGGTAGCGGTCGTGCAGCGCGGCGGGGCCGTCGATGGAGACCCCCACCAGGAACCGGTGGCGGGCGAAGAGGTCGGCCCACGCATCGCTGATCAGGGTCGCATTGGTCTGGAGGGTGTGGACGAGGACCTGGCCGGGCCGGCGCACCTCCTCGGCCAGGGCCACCGCGCCCTCGAAGAACTCCACGCCCATGAGCGTCGGCTCGCCTCCCTGCCAGGCCACCACCACCTCGCCGTCGGGCTGGGAGCCCAGGTACTGGCGCAGGTAGGCCTCGAGGACGGTGCCCGACATGCGGAAGCGGTCCCCCGGGTAGAGGGACTCCTTGGACAGGAAGAAGCAGTACGAGCAGTCCAGGTTGCAGATCGGCCCGGTCGGCTTGGCCAGGACGTGGAACGGGGTCCGCGGCGGCCGACCAGTGCCGGGCGGGTCCGGCGCCGCTCCCGGCCGTCCCCTGGTGAACTCCACCGGTGTGGACATGTCGCCTCCTCGACGGTGCACCCTACCGGTGCCCATGGGGCCCGGTGGGGCCCAGCGGTGCCGTCGGGTCACCGTGGCCGTCGGGATCCGCCGTCACTCCTCCAGATGTCGGAACACCGCGTCCAGCACGTCGTCGGGCGCGTCGATCTGGAGGAAGTGACCGGCGCCACCGATGCGGTCGAGGGTGGCCCCGGCGATCTCGGCGGCCCACTGCTCCCCCTGCTCGAAGGGGAAGATCATGTCGTCATCGGCGAAGACCACGTGGACCGGCACCGGCCAGGTCTGGAGGCGGGCCCGCAACTCAGCCTGGAGGTCGGCGTCACCGAGCACCGGCTCGGCGAACGGGATGCAGAACGGGAACCGGCGGGCGCCGGCCTTCGCGTCTTCTCCCGGAAACGGTGCGTCGAAGGCCGCAGCCACCGCATCGAGGTCGTGGCCGGGTCGTCGCAGCGCCCCGGCCACGAGGCGCCCCGTCGGCATGTCACCCCCGAGGACGTCTGGATCTACGGCGGCGTCCCGCCACCACCGGACACCCTCGGAGTAGGCGAACCCGTCGTGGTGGAGCCAGGTGTTGAGGATGAACACCCGGCGATACCGGTCGAGGTCGGCGTCGGCCGTGCACAGCCCGATGGGGCCGCCCCAGTCCTGGACCACCAGATGGATCTCCCGCAGGTCCAGGCTGCGGATCAGGTGGTCGAGGGCAGACCTGTGCCGAGCGATGGTGTACCAGCCGTCCTCCGTCGGCTTGTCCGAGCGGCCGAAGCCGAGGTGGTCGGGCACCACCACCCGGTAGCCGGCGGCCACCAGCGGATCGATCCAGTCCCGGTAGAGGTAGGCCCACGTCGGCTCGCCGTGCAGCAGGAGGAAGGTGCCCTTCGTCGCACCGGCGGGCCTCTCGTCGACGTAGTGCTGCCGCAGTCCGTCGGGATGGGTCAGGTAGTGGGGTGCGAAGGGCCACTCCAGTGCTTCGAACCGCTCGTCGGGCGTGCGCACGATGTCCACCATCCGGGTCCCCTCCGTCGTCCGTGCTGCCCGTCCCGGCGGCACGCCCCCCAAGTATAGTGTCAGAGGTACTGACAGTTTCGGCCCGCCCGGGCCGACGGACGAGGACGGCCACCATGGACCTCGCAGACCTGCCCGACCTCTCGTACGGGACCATCGACCGTGACTACGTGGCCACGCTGGCCGCAATGGACCCGTCTGACGACGGTCCGGTGTGGATGGTCAACCTGATGCGCTACCGGGAGCAGGCCGTCTACGCCGACGGGCGGGACACCGATCTCACGGGCCGGGAGGCCGACGACCGCTACGCCCCCTTCGGCCCGTTCCGTGAGGTCGGCGCCGAGCTGGTCTTCCTGGCCGACGTCGAGGAGCAGCTGGTCGGCGACGACCAGACGTGGGACCGGATCGCCGTGGTTCGGTACCCGACCCGACGGTCCTTCCTCGACATGCAGGACCTGCCCGAGTACGTCGAGCTCCACGAGCACAAGGAGGCGGGCATGGCCTCCACCTTCGTCATCTGCTGCGAGGGCGCCGACACCCCTGAGCTCCCGGCCTGGGCACCCGCCCTCGACTCGGTGCCCCACCCGTCGACACCGGAGGACGGAGCGGTGGTCGTCCTGCACGTGCTCCGGTACCACGAGGGTCGGGGGTCCGAAGACATGGAGCTCTACCAGGGCCGGGCCGGCGAGATCGCCCTCCCCCACGGTGTCCGCATCGGCGGCTGGCTCGACGTCGAGGGGACCGTGGTGGGCGACGGCCGCGGGTGGCACCAGGTCCGGTTCAACGTCTTCCCGTCCCGGGCCGCCTTCATGGCCGTCGCCCTCGACCCGGACCGACTGGCCGCCCAGGCCGACCAACGGGAACCGGCGATCGCCGACACCTACACGATGCTGCTCCGCCCGGTCATCGACCGGCTGGGCGCATCGCTCGCCGGCTGAACCGCCTCTCAGCGGCCCGCTGCGACGATCCTGTCCCCGACCGACCACCGATCCGATGTACCGCCAACCCGACCGACCACCGTACGAACCGAGGTTTCCGTGAAGCAGACCGCCGCCATCCGCTGCGTGCTCGACATCCAGGTGCACGACATCCCCACCTTCAAGGAGGTGGCTGCCGCCTGCTGCGAGGTCTCCAGTCAGGAGCCGGGAACCCTGTACTACGACTGGTTCCTCGACGAGGAGTCGGGCCGGGCCCGACTGATCGAGGGGTACGAGTCCTACGAGGCCATCGTGGCCCACGCCACCGGACCGGTCTTCACTGACGTCGGGGTCCGCCTGCTCGAGGCGTGCACCTTCCTCCACATGGACGCCTACGGCGACAC
>CAXBRB010000011.1:0-26743 GCA_963977795.1 uncultured Acidimicrobiaceae bacterium | reverse complement strand
GAGCGCCTCCCGCAGGCCCAGGGCGATCCCGGTGAGGATGGCGCCCGTGGCCGAGCGGTGCATCCACCGGTGGAAGCGCAGCGGTCCGGGGTCCTCGCCGTGTCCAGGGTCGGCACCGGGGCCGGCATCGGCTCCCGCGTCGGGCAGGGCGGCCCCGTCCCCTGCTCCGCCCCCGTCCTGGCCGCCCCCGTCCTGCCCGACCCGGCCCTGCCCGGCCCCGTCCTGCTCGTCCACGGGCGCAGCGTACCGGTGGAGCCCCCGCCACCACCGGGCGGGAAGGCCCGCTGCCCTAGGATCACGACGTGCAGGACGGCTTCCACCCGCCGGTCGAGGAGTACCTCGAGGCCATCTTCTCCCTGGAGGAGGAGGGCATCCCGGTGATCCAGGCCCGTCTGGCCGAGCGCCTGGGCAAAGCGGCCCCGTCCGTGTCCGAGATGCTCGACCGGCTCGAGTCCGGCGGCCTCATCACCCGTGCGGGCCGCAGGATCTCCACGACCGATGCGGGCGACGCCGTGGCCCGGGCCGTCGTGCGCAAGCACCGGCTGGCCGAGCGGCTCCTCGTCGACATCATCGGCCTGCCCTGGGAGAAGGCCCACATCGAGGCGGGACGGTGGGAGCACGTCATCTCCGACGACGTCGAGGCCCGGCTGGTCGAGCTCCTGGGCAACCCCGGGACCTGCCCGCACGGCAACCCCATCCCGGGTGCGGTGTCGGCTGCTTCCGACGAGACCCCGCCGGCCCGGCCGCTGGCCGAGGCGGGTCCGGGTGACCGGGTCCGGCTCGTCCGGGTGACCGAGAGCATCGAGCACGACGCCGAGGCCCTGACCTTCCTCGGCGCCCACGACCTGCGGCCCGGCACGGTGGCCACCGTCGGCGCCCGGGGGTCCGACGGCACCCTCACCTTGGAGGTCGCCTCGGGCACGGTGGCCGTGGAGCCCACCGTGGCCGAGCGGATGTTCGTCGCCCCCGTCTAGCCGGGCTCTCGCCCGTCGCCGGCGGCCCGGGGCTGTCCGCCGGCGGTAAGCACTCACTAGAGTGGAGTGCCAGAGCCGTCCGGCATCGGGTGCCCCGCAGGCGGGCCACCGTCAGGCCGGGCCCGGGTGGGAGCGCATGCCGACCGTCGACGACCGCAGAGGAGAGAAGCCCGGCGACGGCGAGGGCCCCCTCGACCAGCGCAAGGCCGCCATCCTGAACGCCGTGGTGACCGAGTACATCGGGTCGGCCCAGCCCGTCGGATCCCAGCACGTGGTCGACGCCCCGGGGGTCAACGTCTCCTCGGCCACGGTGCGCTCCGACATGGCGGCCCTCGAGCGCGAGGGCTACCTGGCCCAGCCCCACACCAGCGCCGGCCGGATCCCGACCGACAAGGGCTACCGCTTCTTCGTCGACCACCTGGCCGGCACGCCCGCCCTCGACCGCGGCGGCCGCCAGCAGGTCCGGCAGTTCTTCGACGCCGCCCACGGGGAGATCGAGTCGATGCTCGAGCGCACCTCGGGCCTCCTGGCCGACCTGACCGACTGCGCCGCCATGGTCGTGGGTCCCTCCCACGAGTCGGCAGTGGTGCGCTCGGTCCAGCTGGTGGGCCTCGGGCCGCGCCTCGGCCTCCTGGTCGTCGTGCTGGCCGACGGCGCCGTCCAGAAGCACTCCATCGACCTGCCGGAGGGTGCCGACGACACCGTCCTGGCCGACGCCTCGGCCCGCCTGGCCGCCCAGGTCCTGGGCAGCCCGCTGGCCCGGGCCGCAGCCCCCGCCGGGCCCACCGGCGACCCCCGCACCGACGCCGTGCTGGTCGCCGCCGGAGCCGCCCTGGCCGACATGGCGGCCGGCGAAGGCGGCGAGCAGCTCTTCGTGGGCGGCTCCTCGCGCATGGCGGCCTCCTTCGACGCCGTGGAGACTGTGCGCTCGGTGCTCTCCATCCTCGAGCAGCAGCTGGTGGTCGTCTCGCTCCTCCGGGACATCCTCGACACCGGCCTCACCGTGGCCATCGGGACCGAGCACGGGGTCGAGCCGCTCGCCTCGTGCGCCATCGTGGTCATGCCCATCACCGTGGGGGGCGCCGAGGCCGGCACCATCGGCCTCATCGGCCCGACCCGCATGAACTACCCGCTGGCCCTGACCGCGGCGCGGGTGGTCGGCGACCAGCTGGGTGAGCGGCTGGGGGACGCCGCCCGGTGACCGACCGCGACCTCTACGAGCTGCTCGGGGTGGCCCGTGACGCCACCGACGACGAGATCAAGCGGGCCTACCGGGCCAAGGCCCGCGAGCACCACCCCGACGTCAGCGACGACAGCGGGTCGGCCGAGCGGATCAAGGAGATCAACCTGGCCTACGAGGTCCTGAAGGACCCCGAGCGACGGGCCCGCTACGACCGCTTCGGCCACGCCGGCGTCTTCGGTCCGGGCGCATCGTCCGGCGGGGATCCGTTCGGCATGGGCGGCATGGGCGGCCTCGGCGATCTCTTCGACGCCTTCTTCACCGGGATGGGCGGCACCGGGGGGCAGGCCCGGCGGACCGGCCCCACCCCGGGCCCCGACGCCGAGATGGTCCTCCAGCTCGACTTCCGGGAGGCGGTGTTCGGTGTCCACCGGGAGGTCTCGGTGACCACCCCGGTCCACTGCGACACCTGCGAGGGGACCGGGGCCCGCCCGGGCACCGCGCCGGCCCGCTGCGCCGAGTGCCAGGGCGCCGGCGAGCTCCGACGGGTGCGCCAGTCCATCCTGGGCCAGGTCATCACCGCCGTCCCGTGCCCCCGGTGCCAGGGCACCGGCCAGACCATCGAGTCCCCCTGCGAGGTCTGCCGGGGCGAGGGCCGCCATCCCGAGGCCCGGAGCTTCACCGTGGACATCCCGGCCGGGGTCGACGACGGCTCCACGCTGCGCCTGGCCGGCCACGGGCCCGCCGGCTTCCGGGGCGGCCCGAACGGCGCCCTCTTCGTCCACCTGTCGGTGGCGCCCGATCCGGAGTTCCAGCGAGCCGGCGTCGACCTCCACGCCACCGTGCAGATCCCGATGACCCTGGCCGCCCTCGGTGGCAGCGTGCCCTTCACCACCCTGGACGATCGCCGTGACCTCGGGATCGCCGCCGGCACGGCGAGCGGCACCGTCCTCACCCTGAAGGGCCTCGGCGTCCCCCGGGTGCGCGGCCGGGGCCGGGGTGACCTGTTCGTCCACGTGGAGGTGGTCACCCCCACCGGCCTCGACGACGAGCAGCGCCAGCTCCTGGCCCGGCTGGCCGAGGTGCGGGGCGAGGAGCTGGGCGAGGCCCCCCAGGGCGAGGGCATCTTCTCCCGGATCCGCTCGGCGTTCGGCTGAGCGTGGCCGACGGCGTGACGCCTGCTCCGGCTGCCAGCGGTCCGCCGGCGCCGGCCCCCCGCCTGGTGGCCGCCGCGGCCATGGTCTTCGTGGCGGACCCGGTGGCGCCGGTGGTGGACGATGCCGACATCCACCACCTGGTCGACGTCCTGCGACTCCGGCCCGGCGAGGAGGTGGTCGCCTCGGACGGGGCCGGCCGGTGGGTGCCCTGCCGGGTGGCCGGCGCCGCCGGACGTGGTGCCCGAGGGGCCGACGGGACGGCGCTGCTCATCCCCGACGGCCCCCCTGTCGTCGACGCCCGGCCGGCCCCGGCCATCACGGTGGCCTTCGTCCCCACCAAGGGCGACCGGCCCGAGTGGGTGGTCCAGAAGCTGACCGAGCTCGGGGTGGACCGGATCGTCCCCCTCCGGTCCTCACGCTCCGTGGTCCGCTGGGAGGGGGAGCGGGCGGACCGGGCGGTCGGGCGGCTCATCCGGGTGGCCCGGGAGGCGGCGGCCCAGTCGCGCCGGGTGTGGCTGCCCGAGGTGACCCCGGTGACCTCGCTCGACGCCCTGGCCGATGGCGACGCCGGCCCGGGTCCGGTCCTGGCCGACTGGGGCGGCCCCGCGCCCAGCCTGGACCGGCCGGTGGTGGCCGTGGGCCCCGAGGGCGGCTGGACGGACGAGGAGCGGGCCCGCTTCGGTGCCGGGGTCGGTCTGGGGCCCACCGTGCTGCGGGCCGAGACGGCAGCCGTCGCCGCCGGTGCGCTGCTGTGCGGCCTCCGGTGCGGAGTGGTTGCCGCCCTTGCATGACCACCGAGCGTGATGTTGACTGACCCTCAGACGGACAGGACCACGCAGGGAGGTGGTGGCGGAGCGATCCGCCACCCACGGTGAGGTCCGGCCCGCCAGAGCAGACAGAGGCGCCGGGCGGTCGGCGGCGCCGGGATCCCGCTGCGAGGGGCAGTGCGGTCAGGAGCGGAGGGCAGGCGATGGCAGTTCTGGAGAAGGTGCCGGTGAAGCTGGACGACGACGAGCAGGAGGAGGCGGCCCGGGTCGCCTACGCCCGTGCCGTGGGATCCCGCCTCCGGGCCATGCGCAAGCAGATGCGGCTGTCGCTCCAGGCCGTCGAGGCCATGAGCGACCAGGAGTTCAAGGCCTCGGTGCTGGGCGCCTACGAGCGGGGCGAGCGGGCCATCTCGGTCCCTCGGCTGCAGCGCCTGGCCAAGCTCTACGACGTCCCGGTGGACCAGCTGCTCCCGCACGACGACGCCGCCCCCAACGGGCGATGGGGGGCGCCGGACGAGGCCGCCGCCCGGCGGCGGGCCCTGGCCAATGGGGCGCCGTCGGAGAAGGTGGCCATCGACCTGACCAAGCTCCACACGGTGAGCGGGCCCGAGCGGGATCTGCTGCGCCGCTTCCTCAGCATGATCCAGGTCCACCGCCAGGACTTCAACGGCCGGATGATCACCATCCGCTCCGAAGACGTGCGGGCCATCGCCTGCCTGTTCGGCGTGACCCCGGACTCCATGGGCGCCCGGCTGGACGAGCTGGGCCTCCTCGTCGAAGTCTGATGCGGCCGAGGTCTGACGTGGCCCGACTCCGGCGCCACCTCCCCGGGGCCGTCCGGTGACCATGCCGGCCGCTGACCCCATCGTCTGGCTGAGCACCAAGCAGGCAGCCGCCCAGCTCGGGGTGACCCTGCGGAGCCTCTACCGCTTCATCGACGAGGGAGGCCTCCCTGCCTACCGGTTCGGCCGGGTGATCCGCCTCCAGCAGGCCGACGTCGACCAGTTCATCGACGCCTCCCGGATCGTGCCCGGCAGCCTCGAGCACCTCCACCCCGACGGCCGCGTGGACCGCCAGGCCGACTGCGCCGCCTCCTGACCGCCTAGCCTGCCGGGGCCGCCATCCTGCCGGCCGGGCTGCCCGCCGGCGCCGCCGACCGGCCCGTCCCCCCCGAGGAGCCCCCGTGTCCGACTGCCTGTTCTGCCGCATCGTGGCCGGCGAGGTCCCGGCCGACATCGTCCACCGAGACGAGCGCACCGTGGCCTTCCGGGACATCAGCCCCCAGGCGCCGGTCCACGTCCTGGTGGTCCCGGTCCGCCACATCGCCAACGCCGCCACGGTGGCCGCCGGAGACGGCGACGACCTGGCCGCCATGCTCCTGGCCGCCAAGGCGGTGGCCGACGCCGAGGGGATCGGCGGGGAGGACCGGGGGTACCGGCTGGCCATGAACGTGGGGCCCGACGCTCTCAACAGCGTCCCCCACCTCCACCTCCACGTCCTCGGCGGCCGCACCTTCGACTGGCCCCCGGGCTGACCCGGCCCCGGACCCCGCCCCTCGCCGTCCGGTCCCGCCGCCGGCGGCCCCAGCGACCCGGGGACGACGGCTCCGCTGGTACCATCGGCGACGGAGCGCCTGTGCCAGCCACCCCGGTCAAGATCCTCGTCCCCGGCAACCACCTGATGGCCGGGCTGCTCGGCCACCGGGACGAGTTGCTGCGCCAGATCGAGGCCGCCTTCCCCGATGTGCGCATCGGCGTGCGGGGCAACGAGATCTCCCTGGAGGGCACGTCGGCCGACCGTGTGGGCCTCCTCTTCCAGGAGCTGATCATCCTCCTGGAGTCGGGTCACGGGCTCGACTCCGTGCAGCTGGCCCGCTCCATCGACATGGTGGGCGGGGACGTCCGGCCCTCCGAGGTGCTCACCTCCCAGCTGGTGCGCTCGGCCCGGGGCAAGGCCATCCGTCCGAAGACGGCTGGCCAGAAGGCCTACGCCGATGCCATCGCCGCCAACACCGTGACCTTCGGCATCGGCCCAGCCGGGACCGGGAAGTCGTATCTGGCCGTGGCGCTGGCCGTCCAGGCCCTCCAGGCCCGTCAGGTCAGCCGGATCATCCTCACCCGACCGGCTGTGGAGGCGGGGGAGCGCCTGGGCTTCCTGCCCGGGGACATGCTGGCCAAGGTCGACCCCTACCTCCGTCCCCTCTACGACGCCCTGCACGACCTCCTGGAGGCCGAGGGGGCCCAGCGGCTCATGGAGAAGGGGACCATCGAGGTCGCCCCGCTGGCCTTCATGCGGGGCCGCACCCTGAACGACTCCTTCCTCATCCTCGACGAGGCGCAGAACACCACGCCCGAGCAGATGAAGATGTTCCTGACCCGCATCGGCTTCGGCTCCAAGGCCGTGGTGACCGGCGACGTGACCCAGGTCGACCTGGCCGGCGGCCGCTCGGGCCTGGTCGACCTCGAGCGCGTGCTCGGCGGGATCCCCGGCCTGGCCTTCGTCCACCTCACCCACCAGGACGTGGTCCGCCACCGGATCGTGGCCGACATCGTCGCCGCCTACGAGCGCTTCGACGGCCGGCCCGCCGGGGACCCGGAGGCCCGGTGAGCCTCGACATCTACGCGGCCGACGAGCAGTCCGACCACCCGGTGGCCGTGGACCGGTGGGCCGCCCTGGCCCGGGCCGCCCTGGTGGCCGAGGGGGTCACCGAGGACACCGAGGTGTCGCTCCTCTTCGTCGACGAGCCGACCATCGCCGCCCTGAACGAGCGGTTCCTCGGCAAGGAGGGGCCCACCGACGTCCTGGCCTTCCCCATCGACGACGAGGACGACCGGGGCGGCCGGGCCCCGGACAGCGGGACCACCGGGCCGCCGTCGATGGCCGAGGACCCGGTGGCCCAGATCCTGCTGGGCGACGTGGTGATCTGCCCGGCCGTGGCGGCCCGCAACGCCGTCGACCACGGGGTGACCTTCGACGACGAGCTGGCCCTCCTGGTGGTCCACGGCATCCTCCACCTGCTCGGCATGGACCACGTGGTGGACGAGGAGGCCGAGCGCATGGAGCGCCGGGAGCAGGAGCTCCTGGACCGGCACCACCGCCCGACGGCGCCCGCCGACCCCTCGACGTGACCGGCCCTGTGGTCGGACCTCCCGGCGGCGGGGCTCCTGTCCCTCTGGCCGCCACGGTGGCCTCGGGCGACCTGGTCCTGGTGGCGGCGGTGGTGGTCCTGCTGGTCGCCTCGGGCCTCCTGGCCATGGCGGAGACCGGTCTGGTCCGCACGTCCCGGGCCAAGGCGCTCAGCCTGGCCGACGAGGGCCGGCGGGGCGCCAAGGTCCTGGTCCGCCTGACCGAGGACCCCCAGAGCTTCCTCAACCCGGTGCTCCTGCTGGTCCTGGTCACCCAGCTGGTGGTGGCCACGCTGGTGGGCATCCTGGCCGTCCGGTGGTTCGGGCCGTGGGGCGTGGCGGCGGCCACCGTCTTCGAGATCGTGGTGATCTTCGTCTTTGCCGAGGCCGTGCCGAAGAACTGGGCGGTGCACCATCCGGAGCGGTCGGCCCTGATGAGCGCCCCGGTGGTGTCGGCCCTGGTCCGGTTCTGGCCCATCCGGATCCTCTCGGCCGGCCTGATCGGGCTGGCCAACCTCTTCATCGGGCGCCGGGGCGGCTACCTCGGGGCGATGGTCACCGAGTCCGAGCTGCTGGCCATGGCCGATGTCGCCGTCGAGGGCGAGGTCATCGAGACCGAGGAGCGCGAGCTCATCCACTCGATCATCGAGTTCGGCGACACCGTGGTGCGCGAGGTGATGGTGCCCCGGACCGACATGGTCACGGTGGCCGCCGACGTCACCGTCGAGGCGGCCCTGGACCGGGCCCTGGCCGCCGGCTTCAGCCGGATGCCCGCCGTCGAGCAGCAGATCGAGGACATCGTGGGCGTGGCCTACACCAAGGACCTCATCCGCCATCTCCGGGCCGGAGCGGGTGACGACCTGATCGGACCGCACCTGCGTTCCGCCCACTTCGTCCCCGAGACCAAGAAGGTCGCTGACCTGATGCGGGAGATGCAGTCCCAGAAGTTCCACCTCGCCGTGGTGGTGGACGAGTACGGGGGCACCGCCGGCCTGGTGACCCTGGAGGATCTGATCGAGGAGCTGGTGGGGGAGATCGTCGACGAGTTCGATGAGGAGGAGGACACCGTCGTCGACCTGGGCGGGGGCACGTGGCGCCTGGCCGGGAGGCTCCTGATCGACGAGGCCAACGAGGTGCTCGGCGCCCACCTGCCCACCGGAGCGTGGGACACCGTCGGTGGCCTCGTCTTCGACCTGCTGGGGCACGTGCCCGAGGCCGGCGAGTCGGTCGTCACCGACGGGCTGCGCCTCACCGTGGAGACGGTCGGCGGCCGGCGCATCCAGCGGGTGCTGGTCGGGCCCGCCGACGGGGCCGAGCCGGAGGACGACGGCCGGTGACCGGGCTGCGCAGCGGGTTCGCCGCCGTGGTGGGCCGGCCCAACGTGGGCAAGTCCACGCTGGTGAACGCCATGGTGGGCACCAAGGTGACCATCGTGTCGCCCCGGCCCAACACCACCCGCTCCCAGGTCCGGGGCGTCCTCGACCGCCCCGACGCCCAGGTGGTCTTCGTCGACACCCCGGGGCTGCACCGGCCCCGCACGGCGCTGGGTCGGCGGATGAACGACGCCGCCACCTCGTCGCTGGAGGACGTCGACGCCGTGGTGGCCCTGGTCGAGGCCACCGGAGCCATCGGGCCGGGCGACACCATGGTGCTCACCCAGGCCGTCCGCCGGGTGCGGTCCATGGCCCGGTCGGTCGGTGGTGACGACGGTCCGGAGGCCGGGCGGCCGGCCCTGCTGGTGGTGGTGAACAAGGTCGACCGGGCGGGACCCGACGCCGTCATCGGCCACCTGGCCGAGGTGGCGGCCCTGGTCGACGGCCTCGACGCCGAGGCGGGCGGCCCGCCCGTCCCCGTCGAGTACTTCCCGGTCTCGGCGGCCACCGGCGAGGGGGTTGCGGCCCTGGTGGACGCCGTGGTGTCCTGCATGCCCGAGGGCCCCCGCTACTACCCGGAGGGGATGGTGTCCGACATCGAGGAGGGGGCCTGGGTGGCCGACCTGGTGCGCGAGGAGCTGCTCCACCGGGTGGCCGACGAGGTGCCCCACTCCATCGCCTGCCGGGTCACCGAGTGGGAGTGGCCCTACGTGCGCTGCGAGATCCTCGTCGAGCGCGACTCGCAGAAGGCCATCGTCATCGGCACCGGCGGCTCGGTGCTCAAGGGAGTGGGCACGGCCGTCCGCGCCCAGCTGCCCGAGGGGTGCTTCCTGGAGCTCTTCGTCCGGGTGGAGAAGCGCTGGCAGCAGCGGGCCGAGGCCCTGGACCGCCTGGGCTTCTGAGCCCGTCGCCCGGACGGCCCGGCCGGGACGCGCTCCCCGGGGCTCCCTACCCGCCGAGGGCGAAGTGCGGGTTGCGGATCAGGCCCACCACGTTCCCGTCGGGCGTCCGCACCGTGGCGGTGACGATGCCCTCGCCGACGTCGGCCGGCGGCACGTGCACGGTGGCGCCCGACGCCACGGCCTCCTCCACCGCCCGGGCCACGTCGTCCACGCCCCAGTAGGTGAGCGCCCCGTCGGCCGGATCGGCGTCGGGCAGGAGGCCGAGCTCGTAGCCGGCGACGGTGAAGCCGACGTAGAACGGCTGTGCGAAGTACGGGTCGATGCCCAGCAGGTCGCGCCACCACCGGGTGGCGGCGTCCAGGTCCGGGGCGGGGTAGATCACGGTGCGCAGGCCGGTGAGCGTGAGCGGCATGACCCCATGCTCGCACAGCGCCCCCGGCCGTCACGGGCCGCCGGGAGGCCGGAGCGGCCGGCCGGTCGGGATCAGACGTCCCCGTCGGCGGCCAGCCGGGCCAGGAAGGCCACCACCTCGTCCCGGTCGACGGTCCGGCGCATGGGCGGCACCCGGGCCAGCAGGGCGCCGCGGTAGCGGGCCGTGGCCAGGCGGCTGTCGAGCACCGCCACCACACCCCGGTCGGTGCCGTGCCGGATGAGGCGTCCGGCCCCCTGGGCCAGGAGCGTGCCGGCCCGGGGGAGGTCGACCACCCCGAAAGCGCCGGGGCCGGCCTGCTCCCGCCGGGCTTCGAGGACCGGGTCGTCGGGCCGGGGGAAGGGGATGCGGTCGATGGTGACGAGGCTCAGCGTCTGCCCCGGCACGTCCACCCCCTGCCAGAAGCCCAGGGTGGCGAAGAGGCAGGCCGCCTCGTCGGCGGCGAAGGCGGCCACCAGCGCCGGCTTGGGCAGGTCGGACTGGGTCAGCAGGGGCACGTCCAGCCGCTCCTCCAGGGCCTCGGCCGCCGCCTGCATGGCCCGCCAGGACGTGAAGAGGGCCAGGGTCCGGCCGCCGGCGGCCCTGATGAGCACCTCGAGCTCGTCGTGGATGGCCGCCTCGGCCGCCGGGGCGCGCCGGTCGGGCAGGGTGGAGGCGACGTAGAGGAGGGCGTGGGACCGGTAGTCGAACGGGCTGCCGACGTCGAGGTCCTCGGTGGATCCCTCGGGCATCCCGAGGCGCTCGGCCAGGCCGATCGGCACCGTGGCCGAGGTGAGCACGGCGGTGACCGACCCCCAGAGCTGGTCGGCCAGGATCGGGCCCACGTCGATAGGGGAGATGCGCAGCAGCGGGCCGCGCACGGCGTCCTCGACCCATGCCACCTCGCCCTCGCCGAGGAGGGCCAGCCGGGCCAGGTCGGCGGCCAGATGGCCGGCGGCCAGCAGCACCCGGTCCCGTCGGGACCGCTCGGCCATCGGCTCGTCGTCGCCGGCCTCGCGCTCGGCCCGACGCAGGTGGTCCACCAGCCGACCGAGGCGCCCGGTGGCCAGGGCCAGGACGGTGCCCAGCGGGGGGTCGGACCGAGCCGACGGGGAACCGGCGGCCCCGGGGTCGGCGGCCGCCCGGGCCGAGGCACGGCGGGGCGCCACCGCAGGGAGAGGGGCGAGTCCGAGGTCGAGCCCGGCGGGCTCGGCCACCTCGGCCGACGTGGTGGCAACGGATCCGACCTGCGCACCACCGCTGGCCGGGTCGGCCCCGAGGTCGACACCCCCGCCGTCGGCGAGGACCTCGGACGGGACCCGCTTGCCCGCCCAGGGCCGGAGCACCCGGGACAGCAGGTCCCCGACCTCGGCCACCGACGCCACCGCCGAGGCGGCCGAGGAGGTCCCCTCGGTGGTGGTTCCGTCCACGACGGGGCGGGCCGACTGGGCCAGGGCGGTGAAGCGGCCGGGGCCGACGTCCACGCCCAGGCTCTCGGTCAGCACGTCCTCGAGCTCGTGGGCCTCGTCGAAGACCACGACCCTGTGCTCGGGAAGGACGGCGCCGCCGCTGGCCAGGTGGGCGCCGTAGAGGTGGGTGTTGACGACGATGACGTCGGCCTCGGCGGCCCGGGCCCGAGCCTGCTCGGCGAAGCAGTCGCGTCCGGCCGGGCAGCGGAAGGCCCCGGGGCACTCCCGGGCCGTGGTGGAGACCATGGCCCAGGCCCGGGGGTGGGGCTCGAAGGCCAGCTCGGCCCGGTCCCCGGTGGCCGTGTCGTCGGCCCAGGCGACCAGGCTCCGCACCTGGTCGGCCAGGGAGTCCGTCGCCGAGCCGGCCCGGCTCGTCGCTCCATCCTCCGGCGGCGTGGCGCTGCCGTCGAGGTCGAGCTGCCCGCCCCGGCCCCCGACCTCGGCCACCCGCTGGCGGCACAGGTAGTTGCTGCGCCCCTTCAGCACGGCGAAGGAGAGGTCGCCGGCCACCGTGGCGGCGATCAGCGGCAGGTCCTTGTCGGCCAGCTGGTCCTGGAGTGCCTTGGTGGCGGTGGCCACCACCACCGTCTCCCCGGACAGCGCGGCCGGCACCAGGTAGGCCAGCGACTTCCCCGTCCCCGTCCCGGCCTGGACGACCAGATGGCGCCGGCGGTCGATGGCCTCGGCCACCGCCTCGGCCATGGCCTCCTGGCCGGGCCGGCTCTCCCCGCCGGCTGGCAGGGCCCCGGCCACGGTGCGCAGGGCGTCGACCGCCGGACCGCCGGCCGGACGGTCCGGGCTCGTCCCGGCGTCAGGCCCGCTCACCACCAGCGGACGGCCAGGACGACTGCGACGATGACGCCGCCGACGACGATCACGGCCCGCAGGACCCCTTCGGGCAGCCGGCGCCCGAAGCGGCCGCCCAGCTGGCCGCCCACCACCGAGCCGGCGGCGATGAGGCCGGCCACCGGCCAGGAGATGTGGGAGACGAGGATGAAGATCACCCCGGCCACCCCGTTGACCACCATGGCCAGGACGTTCTTGGCGGCGTTGCACCGCTGGAGGTGCTCGTCCAGGAAGGTGGCCAGGAGGGCCATCAGCACCACGCCCTGGGCGGCGCCGAAGTAGCCGCCGTAGACGCCGGTCAGGAAGACGCCCGCCAGAAGGGGGAGCCGGCCGTGGGGGTGGGTGCCGCCCCGGGCGGCCACCCACGGGCCCAGGCGGGGCTGGACGGCCATCAGCCCGGCGGCCACCAGGATCAGCACGGGGACCACCCTCTCGAAGACGGTGCCGGGCAGGGCCAGCAGCAGGAGCGCCCCGGTGGTTCCGCCCAGCAGGGAGGCCGTGCCCAGGCGGAGCAGCCGGGCCCGTTGGCCGACCAGCTCGGGCCGGTAGGCGGCCACTGCGCTGGCGCTTCCGGGGACGAGGCCCACGGTGTTGGAGACGTTGGCCAGCACCGGCGGGTAGCCCAGGGCCACCAGCGTCGGGAAGGTGATGAGCGAGCCCGACCCGACGATGGAGTTGACCGCCCCAGCAGCCAGGCCGGCCACGACGATGGCCACCGCAGCAGGCACGGTCAGAGGATGGGTCACGAGGGAGGGTCTAGCCCCGGGCCGGGCGCGACTCAACCACCGCCAGATCGAAGGGAGTGACCCGGACCCAGATTCACAGAAGGCTCCCAGGTCCACCCCAGCCGGTTCTGGGCTCGGGATCCGATGCTGCATCAGTCAGATCGGCGATCCGCCTGCGGGCGGGGACAGGAGATGCACCATGGCGACAGCATTCGGATGGGTCCTGGTCGTGGCGGCCACGGCGGCGGCCATCGTCCCGGTGGCCGCCGGCGTCCTGCTCCAGCACCACCGGCTCACCCTCGAGCCGGTCCCGGCCTCCCGGAACTGACCGAGGGCCTGACTCGGCCTCCTGGGACGGACCGGGGGGCGACCTGGCGCCCGCCCCCCGGTGACCCTCCCCGGGGGGCACGGCGTCGAGGTCGGACGGGATAGGTTCGGAGCGTGCACGACGATGCAGCCCGAACCGGCGCCGACCGGGACGTCTCCGGCCTGACAGCGGCTGATGTGGCCGACGGGCCGGTGCCCGTCCATGTGGCCTGTGTGATGGACGGGAACGGGCGGTGGGCCTCCCGGCGGGGCCTGCCCCGGACCGAGGGCCATGCGGCCGGCGAGGCCGCCCTGCTCGATGCCGTCGAGGGCGCCCTCGAGCTGGGGATCCCCTGGCTCACCATGTACGCCTTCTCGACGGAGAACTGGAAGCGCCCGGCCGACGAGGTGCGCTACCTGATGGGCTTCAACGAGAGCCTCCTGATGCGCCGGCGGGACGAGCTGCACGCCAAGGGCGTGCGCATCCGCTTCGCCGGCCGACGGGACTGGCGGGTCCCCAAGCGGGTGCTGCGGCGGATGGACGAGTCCATCGCCCTGACCGAGGGGAACCGGACCTGCACCTTGACCATGGCGTTCAACTACGGCGGCCGGGCCGAGATCGTCGATGCCGTCCAGGCCCTGGTGGCGGCCGGGACGCCGGCGTCGAAGATCACCGAGAAGGCCATCCGGTCGCACCTGTACTTCCCTGACCACCCCGACCCCGACCTGGTGGTGCGGACCTCGGGGGAGCACCGGATCTCCAACTTCCTGCTCTGGCAGATCGCCTACAGCGAGCTGGTCTTCGACGACGTCCTGTGGCCCGACTTCCGCCGCCAGCACCTCTTCGCCGCCGTCCGGGACTTCCAGCAGCGCCAGCGCCGCTACGGGGGGGTGTCGTGAGCGGGCCGGGCGGGCTCCGGGTCCGCGACGACGCCGGTGGGATCTGGATCACCACCGGCTGGGTGGTGGGGGTCCTGGTGTGGGTGGGCATCGTCACCATGTACGTGGCCGGCTTCACCCCGGTGGCCCCGCTGGTCTTCGTTCCGCCGGTCCTCCTGCTGTTCATCGCCGCCGGCAACCTGATCAGCCCCCGGCGGGGAGCCAAGGCCAGGGAGGAGCTCGATCCGGTCCCTCTCGATCTGTCGCCGTCCGCCGGTCGACCTCCCGAGTCAGGTCCGACCGACCCTGCGGACGCCGGGGCGCCGTGACCCAGTTCCGGGACCGGGGCGTCGTCCTGCGGACCATCCGCCTCGGCGAGGCCGACCGCATCGTCACCCTCATGACCGAGCACCACGGCAAGGTCCGGGCCGTGGCCAAGGGGGTGCGCCGCACCACCTCCAAGTTCGGCTCCCGGCTCGAGCCGCTGAGCCACGTGGCCCTGCTGGGCTGGCAGGGGCGCGGCGACCTCGACACCATCAACCAGGTGGAGGTCATCGACACCTTCCGGGCCGTGCGCGAGGACCTCGACCGGGTGGCCGCCGGGCTCTCCATGCTCGAGGTGGTCGACCAGATCGGCCAGGAGCGCCTGGGCAACCCCCAG
This sequence comes from uncultured Acidimicrobiaceae bacterium, assembly GCA_963977795.1. GTDB lineage: Bacteria > Actinomycetota > Acidimicrobiia > Acidimicrobiales > RAAP-2 > Bog-756. The sequence goes on along the minus strand of CAXBRB010000011.1, from coordinate 11,970 downwards.
CTCTACGCCATGCTGGTCCGGGCCATCGGCGCTCTGGCCGACCGGGCCTCGCCGATGGTGGCTCCGGCCTTCTTCCTCAAGGTGCTCGCCCTCGAGGGGTCGGCGCCCGTGCTGGACGGGTGCGTCTCGTGCGGCGAGGACGACGCTGCCGCCCTGGTGGCCTTCGACCCCGTCGAGGGCGGTGTGCTGTGCCGTTCGTGCCGGCGGGGCCGGCCGGTCTCGCCCGATGCCCTCCTCCTGCTCCGTCGGGTCCTGGGCGGGGGGCTGGCCGGCGTGCTGGTCGAGCCCCGCTCGCCGGCCACCGACGAGGTATCCGCGCTGGCCACCGAGGCCGTCGAGGCCCACCTCGACCGAGCGCAGGCGGCGGTCGAGGTATCCGCGCTGGCCACCGAGGCCGTCGAGGCCCACCTCGACCGCCGCCTGCGCTCGGTCCGAGTGAGCCAGGTCTCGTGACCGTCACCCCCCGTCCCGCCGGGGAGGCCGGCCGGTGAGCGACGTCATCGTCTGGTTCCGCCGGGACCTGCGGGTGTCCGACCACCCGGCGCTGGCCGCAGCAGCCGACGAGGCCGCCGCCACCGGCGGGGCCGTGGTCCCCCTCTTCGTGGTCGATGACGCCCTGTGGGCCAGGGCCGGGGCCAACCGCCGGGCCTACCTGGCCCGGACCCTGGCCGCCCTCGAGCCGTCCCTCGACGGGGCGCTCACCCTGCGCCGGGGCCGGCCCGAGGACGTGGTGGCCGAGGTGGCCGCCGAGCGGGGGGCTGCCACGGTCTTCGCCACCGGGGACTGCACCCCGTACGGGCGCCGCCGCGACGCCCGGGTGGCCGAGGTCCTCGAGGCCGCCGGCCGGCACCTGGTGCGCACCGGCTCCCCCTACGCCGTCTCGCCCGGCCGGGTCCTGACCGGCGATGGCCGGCCCTACCAGGTCTTCACCCCGTTCCGCCGGGCCTGGACGGCCCATGGGTGGCCGGCCCCCATCGGGCACCCGTCTGGGGTCCGCTGGGCCGCTGCGGCCGCCGAGGTGACCCCGGCCGACCTCGAGGGCGACGCCGGGGGCCCGCTGTCGGACCTCCCTCCAGCCGGCGAGGACGCAGCGCTGGCCGCCCTCGAGACCTTCCTGGCCGGGCCGGTGGCCGCCTACGGGGACGACCGCAACCGGCCCGACCTCGAGGGGACGTCCCGCCTGAGCCCCCACCTGCGCTTCGGCACCATCCACCCCCGTCAGGTGCTGGCGGCCACCCCGGCCGGCACCTCGGCCGACGTGTTCCGCTCCGAGATCGCCTGGCGGGAGTTCTACGCCGATGTGCTGTGGCACCGGCCTGACTCGGCCTGGCAGTCGCTGCACCCGGTGGGGGAGCACCTGCGGTGGGACGAGGGCCCGGTGGCCGAGGAGCGCTTCGCCGCCTGGGTCGCCGGCCGCACCGGGTACCCGCTGGTCGATGCCGGGATGCGCCAGCTGGCCGCCACCGGGTGGATGCACAACCGGGTCCGGATGCTGTGCGCCTCCTTCCTGGTCAAGGACCTCCACATCGACTGGCGCCGGGGGGCCCGCCACTTCCTGGACCTCCTGGTCGACGGGGACCTGGCCTCCAACAACCACGGCTGGCAGTGGACGGCGGGGACGGGGACCGACGCCGCCCCCTTCTACCGGGTGTTCAGCCCCGACCGGCAGGCCGAGCGCTTCGACCCGGACGGGGCCTACGTGGCCCGGTGGGTTCCCGAGGCGGGGTCGCCCGAGTACCCGGCCCCGATCGTCGATCACGGGGCCGAGCGCAACGAGGCCCTGGCCCGGTGGCAGGAGGCCAAGGAGGCGGCTGAGGCCGCCCCGGCGTGAGCCCACCGGCCGACGCCGGGTTCGGCGTCTACATCCACATCCCCTTCTGCCGCCACCGCTGCGACTACTGCGCCTTCGCCACCTACACCGACCGGGACCACCTCATGGAGGCCTACGTGGCGGCGTGCGCCACCGAGCTGGCCCGGGCCGTCGAGCGCGAGTCCCTGCCCGCGGCCACCTCGGTCTTCGTGGGCGGGGGGACGCCCTCCCGCCTCCCTGCCGACCTGCTGGCCGGTCTGGTGGCGGCCGTGCCCCGCAGCGCCGATGCCGAGGTCACGGTGGAGTGCAACCCCGAGGACGTGACCGATTCCCTGCTGGCCGCCTACCGGGCTGCCGGGGTCACCCGCATCTCGCTCGGCGTGCAGTCCACGGTGGACCACGTCCTGGAGGGGCTCGGCCGACGGCACGGCCCACCCCAGGTGCAGCGGGCCGCCGAGCTGGTGGCGGCCGGGGGGTTCGCCTCGTGGAACGTCGACCTCATCCTGGGCGGCGCCGGGGAGCGCACCGCCGACTGGGTGCGCACGGTGGAGGACGTCCTGGCCCTCCCCGGCCCGCCGCCCCACATCAGCGCCTATGCCCTGACGGTGGAGCCGGGCACGCCGCTGGCCCGCACCCCGGACCGGCACCCCGACGACGATGCCCAGGCCGAGCGGTACGAGGTGACCGACCGGCTCCTCGCGGCGGCGGGCTACGCCTGGGAGGAGATCTCCAACTGGGCCCGGCCCGGCCACCGCTGCCGCCACAACCAGCTCTACTGGGCCCAGGGCGATTATCGGGGCATCGGGTCGGCGGCCCACTCGCACCGGTCGGGGCGGCGCTGGTGGAACGTGCGCACCCCCGATCGCTACGTGGCCCTGGTGGAGGCCGACGCCGCCACGGTGACGGCCGGCGAGGAGGTGCTCGACGCCGCCCAGCAGCGCTTCGAGGCCCTGGCCCTCTCCCTGCGGACGCCGGCCGGGGTGCCCGCTTCGGCTCTGCCCGACGACGGCCGGCTCGACGGTCTGGTCGACCGCACCGGCGGCCGTGCGGTGCTGACCCTCCGAGGCCGCCTGCTGGCCGACGCCGTGGCCGCCCGGCTGGAGGACCCGGAGCGCTGAGCCAGCCGGCCGGACCGCCGGCCGCACCGCCGGCTGGACCGGGGGCCGCCGAGCCACCCGGTACCATGCGGCTCATGTCCGACCAGGAGCAGTCCTCCGACGCCCCCGACCTCGCCGGTCGGGCCGACCTCATGGAGAAGGTCGTGGGCCTGTGCAAGCGCCGGGGTCTGATCTTCCAGTCGGCCGACATCTACGGCGGCTTCCGCTCCACCTACGACTACGGGCCGCTCGGGGTCAACCTGCTGCGCAACGTCAAGAACGCCTGGTGGGAGGCGATGGTCCAGCGGCGAGACGACGTGGTCGGCCTGGACGCCGCCATCCTCTCGCCCCCGGCCGTGTGGGCCGCCTCGGGGCACCTGGCCAACTTCTCCGATCCCCTGGTCGACTGCCGCCAGTGCCACCAGCGCTGGCGGGAGGACAAGATCGACGGGGTGTGCCCGTCGTGCGGGTCGACGGAGTTCACCGAGGCACGGGCGTTCAACCTCATGTTCAAGACCCACGCCGGCCCGGTGGAAGACGAGGGGGCGGTGGCCTACCTCCGGCCCGAGACGGCCCAGGGCATGTTCACCAACTTCGCCAACGTGCTCCAGACCACCCGCAAGAAGCCGCCGTTCGGCATCGCCCAGGTGGGCAAGTCGTTCCGCAACGAGATCACCCCGCAGAACTTCGTCTTCCGGACCCGGGAGTTCGAGCAGATGGAGATGGAGTTCTTCGTCCCGCCCGATGAGGCGCCCACCTGGTTCACCTACTGGCTCGACGAGCGGTTCCGCTGGTACCTCGACCTCGGCATCCCCGCCGACCAGCTGCGCCTGCGCCACCACGAGGCCTCCGAGCTGGCCCACTACTCGGCGGGCACGGCCGACGTGGAGTTCCTCTTCCCGTGGGGGTGGGACGAGCTGGAGGGCATCGCCAACCGGGGCTGCTTCGACCTGACCGCCCACGCCGAGGCCTCCGGCGAGCGCCTCGAGTACTTCGACCAGGCCTCCGGCGAGCGCTACACGCCCCACGTCATCGAGCCCGCCGCCGGGGCCACCCGGACCATGATGGCCTTCCTGCTGGCCGCCTACGACGAGGACGTGGTGGGCGGCGAGGCCCGCACGGTGCTGCGCCTCCATCCCCGCCTGGCTCCGTACCAGGTCGGGGTCCTCCCGCTCTCGAAGAAGGAGACCCTCGAGCCCCTGGCCCGCCAGGTCCTGGCCTCGCTCCAGCCGCACTTCATGTGCGACTACGACACCACCCAGTCCATCGGCAAGCGCTACCGGCGCCAGGACGAGGTCGGCACCCCGTGGTGCGTGACCATCGACTTCGACTCGCTCGAGGACGACGCCGTGACGGTGCGGGACCGGGACACCACCGAGCAGCGGCGGGTCCCCGTGGCCGACCTGGTGGCCGACCTGCGCAGCCGGATGGACGCCGCCCGCACCTGACGCCCCTGGGCCCCGGTGCGCCGGGGTCGGCGGCTGGGCCCCGGTGCGCCGGGGTCGGCGGGCCGGTCCTCCGCCGGACCCCAGGGATACCGCCGGCGGGTGGCCGCCGACTAGTCTTTCCGGGTCGTGCCCGACCCTGGTCCGGCGCGCCCTGTCCGCACCCGACCCGGCCGCCCTGCAGCCATCCGAGGAGACCCTGCCCGATGCCGTTCGTCTTCGACTTCGACCACGCCCACCGCAAGCCGCCCATGGAGATGAAGGACCTCCTGGGCGGGAAGGGCGCCAACCTGGCCGAGATGACGTCGGTGCTGGAGCTCCCCGTGCCCCCCGGCTTCACCATCGCCACCACGGCGTGCCGGGACTACATGGAGGGCGGTTGGCCCGAGGGGCTCACCGCCGAGATCACCCGGGCCAAGGTGCGCCTGGAGAAGAAGATGGGCAAGCGGGTGGGCGACGCCGAGGACCCGCTGCTGGTCTCGGTGCGCTCGGGGGCCAAGTTCTCCATGCCCGGGATGATGGACACCGTCCTCAACCTCGGCCTCAACGACGCCTCGGTCGACGGCCTGGCCCGCCAGACCGGCGACGAGCGGTTCGCCTACGACTCCTACCGCCGCTTCGTGGCCATGTACGGCCGGATCGTCCTCGGGGTCCCCGGCGAGGAGTTCGACGCCCTGCTCGACGCGGCCAAGGAGCTGGCCGGCACCACCTCGGACGCCGGCATCCCCATCGAGCTCCTCCGCTACCTGGTCGACGCCTACCAGCAGATCGTGGAGCGCCACACCGGCCACCCCTTCCCCCAGGATCCCGACGACCAGCTGCGCGGCGCCATCGAGGCCGTCTTCGCCTCGTGGAACGGGCCCCGGGCCATCGCCTACCGGGTCCGCGAGCGCATCGCCCACGACCTGGGCACGGCGGTGAACGTCCAGGCCATGGTGTTCGGCAACCGGGACGACGACTCGGGCACCGGCGTGGGCTTCACCCGCGACCCGGCCACCGGGGCCAAGGGCGAGTACGGCGACTTCCTGGTCAACGCCCAGGGCGAGGACGTGGTGGCCGGCATCCGCAACACCGAGCCCCTTTCGGCGCTGGCCGCCGCCTTCCCGAAGATCCACAAGGAGCTCCTGGCCATCTTCGCTCGCCTCGAGCACCACTACCGGGACATGTGCGACACCGAGTTCACCATCGAGCAGGGCAAGCTGTGGATGCTCCAGACCCGGGTGGGCAAGCGCACCGGCCGGGCCGCCCTCCGCATGGCCGTGGACATGGTCTCGGACCGCAACATCCGCCTCACCAAGGCCGAGGCCGTGGGCCGGGTCACCGGCGAGCACCTCGAGCAGGTCCTCCACCCGCAGTTCGCCTCGGGCGGGCACACCGTCCTGGTGAAGGGGCTGGGCGCCTCGCCCGGCGCCGCCGTGGGCCGGGTCTACCTGACCGCCGATGACGCCCAGGCCGCCGCCGAGCGGGGCGAGGCCGTGGTCCTGGTCCGCTCGGAGACGTCGCCGGAGGACGTCCACGGGATGCTGGCCGCCGAAGGGATCCTGACCGCCCGGGGCGGCCTGGTCAGCCACGCCGCGGTGGTGGCCCGGGGCTGGGGCAAGCCGGCCGTGGTCGGCGCCGAGGCCGTCCGCATCGGGTCGGGCTCCTTCACCGTGGGCGACGTCGAGGTGCGCGAGGGCGACTGGATCTCCCTCGACGGGACCGAGGGCGTCGTCGTCCTCGGACAGGTCGCCGTCACCCAGGGCGAGACCCCGCCCGAGTTCGACACCATCCTGGGGTGGGCCGACGAGATCCGGGCCGGCCGGCTCGGGGTCCGGGCCAACGCCGACAACGGGCCCGACGCCGACAACGCCCGCCGCATGGGCGCCGAGGGCATCGGCCTGTGCCGGACCGAGCACATGTTCCTGGCCGAGGACCGCCTCCCCATCGTCCGCCGCATGATCCTGGCCGACACCCCGGCCGACGAGGAGCGCGCCCTGGAGGCGCTGCGGGTGGCCCAGCGGGCCGACTTCCGGGAGATCCTCGAGGCCATGGACGGGCTGCCGGTGACCATTCGCCTGCTGGACCCGCCCCTGCACGAGTTCCTCCCCTCCACCGAGGAGCTGGCCATCAAGGAGGCCACCGTCGGCCTGACCGACGAGGAGGCCCGCCTCTTCGCCGCCGCCCAGACCTGGCACGAGTTCAACCCCATGCTCGGCACCCGTGGCGTCCGCCTGGCCGTCATCAAGCCCGGCCTCTACGCCATGCAGGTGCGGGCCCTCATGGAGGCGGCCATCGACCGGGTCGAGGCCGGAGGCCACCCCATCGTCGAGATCATGATCCCCCTCACCGTCTCCCGTGAGGAGCTGGCCCTGGCCCGCTCGTGGGTCGAGGCGGCCGTGGCCGAGACCACTCGCAAGGAGTCCAAGAAGGCGGGCAAGGGGACCCTGGAGGTCCTCATCGGCACCATGATCGAGACGCCCCGGGCCGCCTTGCGGGCCGGCGACATCGCCGAGTACGCCGACTTCTTCTCGTTCGGCACCAACGACCTCACCCAGATGACGTTCGGCTTCAGCCGGGACGACGTCGAGGGGCGGATGATGTCGGCCTACCTGGAGGAGGGCCTCCTCAAGCGCAACCCGTTCGAGGTGGTGGATCCCGACGGCGTCGGCGAGCTCGTGCGCATCGGCGCCGAGCGGGGCCGGGCCACCCGGCCGTCGCTCAAGCTCGGGGTGTGCGGCGAGCACGGGGGCGACCCCGAGTCGATCGCCACCTTCGCGGCGGCCGGCCTGGACTACGTGAGCTGCTCGCCCTTCCGGGTGCCCATCGCCCGGCTGGCTGCTGCCCAGGCCGTGATCGCCGGGCACACGGCGGGCCGGCCTGCCGCCCCCGTGAAGAAGGCGCCGGCCAAGAAGGCGCCGGCCAAGAAGGCCACTGCCAAGAAGGTGCCGGCCAAGAAGGCGCCGGCCAAGAAGGCCGCCAGGCGCTGAGCGGGCGCCGGGGCACCGCCCCGAGCCGCCTGACACGGGGACGCGGTACCGTCGGAGCATGGGGATCCCGGACGAGGACGTGGCCCGGGTGCGGGCGGCCACCGACATCGTCGCCCTGGTCAGCGAGCACGCCGCGCTCAAGCGTCAGGGCACCCGCTGGGTCGGCCTCTGCCCCTTCCACGGGGAGAAGACCCCGTCGTTCAGCGTCAACGCCGAGCTGGGCCTCTACTACTGCTTCGGCTGCCAGGAGCGCGGTGACGCCATCAGCTTCGTGCGGGCCATGGAGCACCTCGACTTCGTCGACGCCGTGCGCCGGCTGGCCGACAAGGCCGGCATCACCATCCGTGAGGACGGAGAGTCCGGCCGGGAGAGCCAGCGCCGCAAGGCCCTCCTCGGGGCGCTCGAGGAGGCCGCCGCCTGGTACCACGAGCGCCTGCTCACGGGCTCGGACGCCGGACCGGCACGGGACTACCTGCGCAGCCGGGGCTACGACGGCGAGGTGGTCCGGAAGTTCCGCATGGGGTGGGCGCCCGACGGCTGGGACACCCTGTGCACCGCGCTGGGGCTGAGCGCCGAGGTCGCCGAGGGCACCGGCCTCGGCTTCGTCAACCGCCGGGGACGGCTCCAGGACGCCTTCCGGGCCCGGGTGCTCTTCCCCATCTGCGACCCCTCGGGCAGCCCGGTGGCCTTCGGCGGGCGGATCCTGCCGGGGAGCGAGGATCCGGCCAAGTACAAGAACTCCACCGAGACGCCGGTCTACTCCAAGCGCCGCACCCTCTACGCCCTCAACTGGGCCAAGCAGGACGTCGTGCGGTCCGGCGAGGTGGTGGTGTGCGAGGGGTACACCGACGTGATCGGCTTCTTCGAGGCGGGGGTGCCGCGGGCGGTGGCCACCTGCGGCACCGCCCTGGCCGAGGAGCACGTGCGCCTGCTCCGTAACTTCGCCACCCGCATCGTCCTGGCCTTCGACGCCGACAAGGCCGGCCAGGCCGCCGCCGGCCGCTTCTACGAGTGGGAGCGGCGCTTCGAGCTCGACGTGGCCGTGGCCGCCCTGCCCCCCGGCGCCGATCCCGCCGATCTGGCCCGGAGCGATCCGGCCGCCCTGGCCGCCGCCGTCGAGGGCGCCACGCCGTTCCTGGCCTTCCGGATCGGCCGCATCCTCGACGCCGCCGACCTGACGACGCCCGAGGGGCGGGCCCGGGGGGCCGACCACGCCCTGGCTGCGGTGGCCGAGCACCCCGACGACCTGGTGCGGGACCAATACGTGATGCTGGTGGCCGAGCGGTGCCGGCTCGACCCGGCCCCGTTGCGGGACCGGTTGGAGCGGATCCGACGGGAGCCCCGCCCCGTCGAGACCCGGGCCGCCCGGGACCACGCCCCGTCCCGCCGGCCCGAGCGTCCGGCGCCCGCCATCGCCGACGACGGGTGGGATCCCGACCGTGAGCCCGACTGGGACGACGGCGACGACGGCCCGCCGCCCGGCGCATCGCTGACGCCGGCGGTCCCGGGAGGCCGGGAGTTCCGGCCCGGCCTCGAGGCCCTGCGGCTGGCCATCCACCGCCCCGAGGTGGTGGGCCACCGGCTGGAGGCGGCGCTCTTCGCCGACCCCGTCCAGCGGGCCGCCTTCACCACCCTGGTCGAGGCCGACGACCTCCACGAGGCCATCGACGCCGCTGCTCCCGAGGTCCAGACCCTCCTGGTCCGCCTCACCGTCGAGGAGCCCCGGGCCGAGCCCGATGACGTCATCGCCCAGCTGGTGCGCCACGCCGCCCGGCGGGAGCTCCCCGTGCTCACCGTGGAGGCCCGGTCGTCGGCCGAGGCCATGGACGAGGCCACGAAGGTCACCACGTGGCTCCAGGAGCTCGATGACCCCTCGTCCACTGTCGAAGCGTCGTCCCGGTTGGTAGCGTGGCTCGTGGTGAGGGCAGCGCTGGTCGGATCGAGGCGGGACGGATGAGGCGGGACCGGTGACTGCTGACAGCGCGGCCGGTGTCGCCGCACCTCCGGATGCTGCTGCGGACGCACCCGCTCCCGTGGCCGGCGTGTCCGACGAGGCGCTGGCCCAGGTCATCGAGCGGGGGCGGCGCCAGGGGGAGCTCACCCAGGACGACCTGATGGACGCCCTCCGGTCGGTGGAGCTCAGCGAGGACGTCATCATCGAGGTCATCGACCGGGTCCGCTCGGCGGGGATCTCCTTCACCTACGACACCGGCGAGACCACGATCGTCCCCCGCCACCCGGCCGCGCCAGCGGCCGACGAGGCGCCGTCGACCGAGCTCCCGGCGCGCCGCACGCCGACGGGCACCCGGACTCCGGTCCGCAAGGCCCGGCCATCACGGGCCGCTGCGCCCCAGGTGGCCTTCTCGGGGTCGGCGGCCGATCCGGTCCACATGTACCTCAAGGAGATCGGGAAGGTCGCCCTGCTCGACGCCTCGCTCGAGGTCGAGCTGGCCGAGCGCATCCTGGCCGGGGTGCAGGCCACCGCCCGGCTGGAGGCGGACGCCCTCCTGGCTGAGGACGACAACGCCCGGTCCCGAGCAGACATCCGGGCCGACCAGATCCAGCTCCGTCGGGGCCTCGAGGCCAAGGAGGCCCTCATCGAGGCCAACTTGCGCCTGGTCGTCTCCATCGCCAAGCGCTACCGCAACCGCGGCCTGGCCTTCCTGGACCTGATCCAGGAGGGGAACCTCGGCCTGATGCGGGCGGTCGAGAAGTTCGACCACACCAAGGGCTTCAAGTTCTCCACCTACGCCACCTGGTGGATCCGTCAGGCCATCACGCGGGCCATCGCCGACCAGGCCCGGACCATCCGGATCCCCGTCCACATGGTGGAGACCATCAACAAGGTGATGTGGGCGCAGCGTCAGATGCACCAGGAGCTGGGCCGGGAGCCCACCCCGGAGGAGCTGGCCGACCGGGTCGACTTCACCGTCGAGCGGGTCCGGGAGATCCAGCAGCTCAGCCAGGACACGATCTCGCTGGAGCAGCCCATCGGGGACGAGAACGACTTCAGCCTCTCGGACCTCATCGAGGACCGGGCCGCGGTGGCGCCGGGGGACGCCGCCACCCGCTCGATGCTGGACGGGGCCCTCCAGGAGGTGCTCTCCCAGCTGGCCCCGCGTGAGCAGGAGGTCGTCCGGCTCCGGTTCGGCCTCGATGACGGGAAGGTCCGCACCCTCGAGGAGGTCGGCCAGGCCTTCGGCGTCACCCGGGAGCGGGTCCGCCAGATCGAGGCTAAGACCCTGGCCAAGCTCCGCCGGCCCGAGACGGCCACCGTCCTGCGCGACTACCTCGACGAGAGCTGAGCGGGAGCCGGGGGACCCGGCCGGTGCCGATCAGCCGGCCAGGGAGCGGGCGTTGATGGCCGAGGCCACCTCGCCGGTCATCTCGACGATGAGAGCGTCGGCGGCGGCCTCGCCGTCCCGCCAGCCCAGCCGCACGCTCACGGCGTCCCGGACCCGCACCGCGCCCAGCACAGCCACGGCCCGCGCCTTGGCGACCCGGTGCCCACCGGAGGCCGGCGCCCCCACCACGTGGAGGCGGTGACGCCGCCGGCGGGCGGCACCGAGGGTGAACCCTGCGGCGAAGGCGGTGGCGGCGGTGGCGATGCGGAACCTCACGGCCGCCACTGTGCCGCGGTCGCACCTCGGCTGCAACTCGTGTCGGGACGGTCGTCGACCGGCCGATGCGTGCCCGGCGACGGGCTAGTCTCATGCGACGCACCGGCGGCGGGACACGGTCCTGGCGGGGGGTGCGGACCACCTTCCGGGGTAGCTCAATCGGCAGAGCAAGCGGCTGTTAACCGCTAGGTTGTGAGTTCGAGTCTCACCCCCGGAGCCATCGCACCGCAGGGCGCTGGTCGGACGGGCCGGAGGGCCGCCGGCACAGGGCCGGAACCGGGAGCGAGGCCTGGTCAGGCGTCCTTCGGAGGCCGGTAGACGGCGAGGAGCTGCAGGGCGGCGCCTCCCAGGCCCACCCCGGCGGCCACGGCCAGGCCCACCCACGGCGTGAACGTCCAGGTGCCCAGGACGTGGTCGAGCGACCAGCGCCCGCCGCCGAGGCCCCCCAGGGCGATGGCGGCCAGGGCGACGACGCCGCAGTACTCGACCCCCTGGCCAGGATTGAAGACGAAGAATCCGTTCTTGCGGTGGACGGTCACGATGGCCACGGTCATCAGGGCCACCAGGCCGGCGCAAGCCAGCGGGGTGAGCAGGCCCAGGATCAGGAGCACCCCGCAGCCCAGCTCGGTGAGGCACGCCGCCCAGGCGTTGAGGATGCCCGGCTTCATGCCGATCGACTCGAACCAGCGGGCCGTGCCGGGGATCCGGCCGCCGCCGAAGAGCTTGTTGAGGCCGTGGGCCAGGATCATGCCGCCCAGGGTGATCCGCAGGATGAGGGCTGCGGCGCTCACGGTCGTCGTCATGTGGGCGGCAGCGAGTGCGTTCGTCATCCGGTCCTCCACTTCCTCGTCGGGATCGTGATCGGTGGGGTCCTGCGCAGGGCGGGGACGGGGTGTGACCCTAGCGGGGGACCGTCGGTGACGGTGTCATGCCGCACGGCCGGCGTCGTCCCGGTAGCGTGCGGCCCGTGGCCCCAACTGCTGCCGATCCGACGGCCCCCGCCCCCGGCTGCCCGATCTGCGGCCACCC
>CAXBRB010000010.1:0-27518 GCA_963977795.1 uncultured Acidimicrobiaceae bacterium | reverse complement strand
AGTTCAGACGTGTGCTCTTCCGATCTGGCTCGCGCGGTTCCAGCTGCCCGAATATGAGCTGCGCACGGTGTCTTCCACGGGCGGGGATTCTATGTATGTCACACACCTTCGCTCTCCCAACTCGCACGTGACGTGGTCGGGAGAGGTCAGAACCGTTGATCGATCTTCGTCAGACGTCATCGGCGTGATGTCGGCGGATGCGACCACCCGTTCGGGGGGAGCTCCGAACCGCATCCATCGATCACCCGTTCCGTTGAAGTTCGGCGGTGAGGCGAGGGCTGATAGTCAGCGTCTGGAGCACAACGCAGTAGCGCTCGGTGAGCCGGAGGAGCGTGGCCAGCTCCTCATCGGACGCATCCGACACGATCTCAAAGTGGAGTCGGATGTCCGAAAAGCCTACGGGGACAGCTCGATCTACGCCCAGGGTCCCCCGGAAGTCCAGATCGCCGTCGGCCAGCACCGTACCGTCCACGGACAGGCCCATCGATGTGGCGACTGCCCCCAAGGTCACACCGGCACAGGCCACCAACGCCTGAAGCAGCATGTCGCCCGAGCAGGCAAGCTGGCCCGAGCCGCCGGTGGCCTCGTGAAGCCCAGCCTCGACCAAGGCCCGTCCGGTGGCCACCGAGCACACCTGTCCGTCGCCGAGGCTCCCGGAGGCCTGCAACGTCACCACAGCGGCCCCAGGATCGTCGCGGTAGCGCTCTTTCAGCGGGGCCTGCGCGGCCCGGAGCTCATCTCTGTCCACAGTCCACTCCATCCATCCGAGACGTTGCATCAAGCAGCGGACGATACTCCCACACCTGCGCATCGATCTCTGACCCACCACAACCGGCTCCCCGGGCGGGTGGGCCGGGGACCCTGTCACATTCCTCAGGCATCTGGCGTGTTCACGAGACCGGAGAGGAGTTCGCGGATGCTGTCACGGACCTCGTCCAGGGCCACGCCGGTGTTCTCGGCGTCGGCGACATAGAAGCACGCCTCGTCCAGGGCACCCTTGATGGCGAGGGCCAGTGGCCGCAACGGCTGGCGACGGATCACCCCGGCACGTACACCACGGCGTAGCGCACCTCGGATCGCCACTGCGCCATAACGGGTCTCGACATCTCGGACGACCTGCCACCCGAGGACAGCGCGCGCATCGCGCATGGCGATCCGCTGCACTGCGGGATCGAGATGGGCTTCAATCCAGAGATCGCAGCCTTGGAGCAGCGCCTCCCAGGGGTCCGGACGAAGGAACTCCACCACGACGGCGTCCGAGATGTCTCGGCGCACGCCCTCGTACACGGCGGCGAACAACTCATACTTGCTGGAGAAGTGGTGATAGAGCGCCCCCTTGGTCACCCCTGCCCGTGCCACGACCTCGTCGAGCGAAGTCTCGGTGAAGCTGCTCTGCCCGAAAAGCGCTGCGGCAGCGTCCAGCAGCGCAGCCCGTGTCGCCGCGCCCTGTGCCGCACGCCCGGGTAGTTCGGGACCCCTGCGGGACCGCGCCGGCAGCACCCCCGGAAACGGGTCCCCAGGGCTTCCGGCCGGACCCGGCGACACGGTCCCGTTCGCCGTCCCGTTGCTTTGCTTGACATTCATACTCACAGTATGGGTACTGCCATACCTTGGGTATCTAAACGGGATACCTTCAGTATGAATACGGGGGAACCATGCCGAAGTACGTCATCGAGCGGGATCTGCCGGGTGCGGGGGACCTCTCCGCAGAGCAGCTCAGGGACATCAGCCAGAAGTCGAACAGCGTGATCGCCGAGTTGGGCCCTGACGTGAAATGGCTGCAGAGCTACGTCACCGGCGACAAGATCTACTGCGTCTACGCAGCAAGTGACGAGGACATCATCCAGGAGCATGCTCGGTGCGGCGGCTTCCCGGCCAACCGCATCTCGATGGTCACGGCCGTGATCGACCCCACCACGGGAGACTGAGGGACGGAGGGGTCCGTCGAAAGGACCTTCCTGATAGCTGCACGCGTCACCCGGCGTGATCTCTGCCTCCGGGCGCACTCGGGGGACCGGAAGTCCGATTCCGACCACGCCCGCCGCCCTCCCGGTCCGACCAGGAAGAGCTGAACGATGGGTACGCCGGTTGCCCCTGTCAGCCACGTGCCCGGCATCGTGCCTGTCCCGCCGATCCAAACGTCGACCACGGGTGCCGTCGCGCCAGACCCTCGGCTCATCCTGCGACCATCGGGAACGACCGCTCCCGACAGGTCTGTAGACGCCAGCCTTTGGGCCCCGCATCGTGACCGTGCATGCCGATGCCTCGCGACGGCCAGAACCGGAGTGGAGGTGAGCGGACTCGAACCGCCGACTTCTACATTGCGAACGTAGCGCTCTACCAGCTGAGCTACACCCCCGGCAGGTCCCGATCGTAGCCCGGACGTCGCAGGGGCCGTCCCCGCCGGACGGGGACGGAAGAGCCGGGCGACCCTACGGGACCGTGGTCGGGGGCTCCGTCGTCGACGTGGTGGTCGAGGTGGTGGCCGGCACCCCCGTGGTGGTGGTCGTGGTCGGGTGGGGCACCGTGGTGGTCGACGAGGGGACCGTGGTGGTCGGGGTCGGCGGCGGCGGGACGAAGGTGAAGACGGCGTTGGCGCACTGCACCGGGGTGGCCGCCTGGACGACCAGGACGCCGGGCAGGGTCGAGACGGCGAGGACCGGGAGCGGGCCGCCGGTCTGGAGGCAGGCCAGGGCCGGGTCGGTGGTGCCGAAGCCGTCGAGCAGGCCGACCTGCTGGGCGGTCCCTCCTGACGGGGGCGGGGCCACCGGGGTTAGGGGGATGGCCGAGACGCCGCCGTAGGTGGCGAACGAGAGGTATCCGGTGCCGGGCGGCGGCGGCGGGCCGAGCTGCCCGTCCTTGGCCGCCGGGGCGTGCCCCAGCAGGGCAGCCAGCATGGCCGGGTCGTTGCCGTCCATGCCGAGCGCCCAGATGCCCACGCCGGCCAGGTGGAAGAAGTCGGCAAGCTGGGCCTTCAGGGCCAGCGACGTCGGGTCGTCGTAGAAGAGGACGTGCCACTGGTCCCCCACCTTGTAGGAGGTCCACGGGGTCCGCGACACCGGATCCCAGTAAGCGGGGCGACCGGCCGCCCGGATGGCGGCATAGCTGAGGGGCGCCTCGGGCCCGGTGGCCGTGGCCGGGATCTTCCCGTCGGTGGTCGGCCAGTCGTAGCCGTAGTACGGCAGGCCGAGGATGACCTTCGAGGGCGGCGCCACCTTCAGGTACCCCTCCACGGCCGTCGCCACGTCGTTCGGACCACCGAAGAGGGGCGAGGTGGGGCCGGGCACCGCCTTGTCGTTCATGTCGTAGGCCATGACGAAGAAGGCATCGACCACTGGGGTCAGGGCGGCCACGTCGTAGAAGCCGGCGGTGTCGGTGGCCGAGCTGGCGTACGTGGCCACCGAGACCTGCCAGTGCGGGTCGGCGGCGTGCACCGCTGCCGAGACCTGGGTGACCAGAGCGGTCAGGCCGGCCCGGTCGTGGCTGCCCAGGCCCTCGAAGTCGAGGTTCACCCCGTCCATCCGCTTGGCCTGGACCGCAGCCACCAGGGCCGCCGACAGCCGGGCCGGCGCCGTGGGGTCCGAGGTCAGCCGGTCGAGCGATCGCTGGCTGAAGCAGTTGACGGCCAGGACCACCCGGTCGCCCGCGGCGTGGGCCCGGTCGATCAGGTCCACCAGCGCCTGGCTCTGATAGCCGTTCCACCCCGGTCCGCTCTGGTCCAGCGAACCGTCCCCGTTCACCCCGATGCTGAAGTAGGCCAGGGTGGTCAGGTCCTTCACATCGAACTGGCCGGCCGTGGGGAGGGTCCAGTAGGGGGCGTAGCCGAAGACCTCATGGGGGCGCAGCGGGGCGGCGCCGGCCAGCGACGGCGGGACGGGCTGGGGTGCCGAAGTGGCCGGAGGGAGCGCAGCCGTGCGATGCAGGCTGGCCTGGGCCCGGTTCCCCGGGACGTGGCTGTGCCGGGGGACCGGGCGGGTGGCCGACGTATCGGAGGAGGACAGCACCGCCGAGATCCCCACACCCACCAGGGCCAGGAGGCACGCTGCGGCCAGCACGGCGAGGACCGAGAGCGAGGTGCGCACCCGGCGCTCGGCCGGCTCCGCCTCAGGGAGGTCGCTCTCTCCCGACGCCGACGAGTCGCCGTCCGAGCCACCCGAGCCGTCACCCGCAGGCGATCCGCCATCCGGGGTCCCGGCACCGGCAGCCTCGGGACCCACGGATCCTGCAGTCTCGTCGTCGGGCGGGAGCGAGGAGGTCATGGGGAGATCTGCGGAGGCCACGGTGGTGGGCGGTCGGTCCACTCCTGAAGGCGGCCCTGCCACGGACGGTGCGCCCGGCGCCGGGGCGCCGCCGTGCCCGGCCGTCGGGCGGTGCAGGGCACCGCCCACCACCGGCAACTGTAGGCGTCGCGGACGCCCGATCCGTGGCAGGACCTAAAGAATCCGGCCAGGAAACCGACAATTCACCTGTGCCACGCCGTCGTCCCCTGCCCCGAGACGCCGACCGGGACCTCGCCGCGCCGCGCCCGGCCGGCGCCCTGGTCTACGGGTCGGTCTTCGTCGAGGGGCTCCGCCTCATCGTCGTGCTGTTCGGCGCCCTCGTGGGCTACGAGATCGGCCGGCACCACGACGCCGTCGGAATGTCCGCCGTCGTCGGCCTCCTCCTCGGTGCCGCCGTGGCCTACGTCATCGGCGGCATCCTCGGCCGCACCGTCGATCGGGGCCTCCAGCGAGGCATGCGTCTGTTCCGTAACGCCCCGCCCGGGGAGGTCTTTGCCGCCGCCATCATCTCCACCTCGGGGATGATGGCCGGCCTAGTCGTCGGCCTCGCCGTGGTCGCCGTCTTCCGCTCCCCCTACGCCTTCGTGATCACCGCCGGGCTGGTCTGGGTCCTGGCCGGCTTCGGGTGGCGCCTGGGCATGGTCAAGGGACGCCAGATCATCCGGGCCGCCGGCCTCTCGCGCATCCTGGTCCCGGCCAACGAGCCGCCGCCAGGGCACGCCCTGCTGGCCGACGGCTCGGCCGTGATGGACCGCTTCCTGATCATCCTGGGGCGCAACGGCCTCCTGCCGAGCGGCCTGGTCCTCCCCCAGTTCGTCATCGACCACGTGCACTCGGTGGCCGCCTCGCCCGACCCCGTGGCCGCCCGCCGGGCGGCCCGCGGGCTCGAGTCCATCGAGGCGCTGCGCGAGCTCGGCGTGACCGTCTCGATCGCCCCGGACGAGGTGCCCGAGGTCGACGACCCGACCACCAAGATCCTCACCCTGGCCCGGCGCACCGGCCTGCGGGTGGGGACGTGCTCGCCGATGGTGGCCGAGGCCGCCGAGTCCTGGGGCGTGTCCGCGGTCAACCTCCACGAGGTGACCACCCAGCTCTCCCCGGACCACGTCCCCGGCGAGCTGCTGGAGGTGGCTCTGGTGCGCGAGGGCCGCCAGCCCCGCCAGGCGGTGGGCTACCTGCCCGACGGGGACATGGTGGTGGTCAACGACGCCTCCCACCTCATCGACGAGGGGCCGGTGGCCATCACCGTGCTCTCGACCCGGCCCACCAACCAGGGGGTCATGGTCTTCGCCCAGCTGGCCGGTCCGGCCGCTGTCGGCTCCTGAGGACACGGCCCCCGCCTGCTCCCGGTCCGGCCCGGCAGCCCCACGTCCGGACCGCCGCCAGCGGCACACGACGGCCACCGACGACCTGAGCCCGCTTCCCCGTGGCCGGTGCCGGCTTCCCCGTTCCTGGATCGCCCTCCCCGACCCCCGGTGACACGGCCGAACCAGACGGGCCCCGGACGCGCCGGAGGCCGGGGCAGGGCCCCGGCCTCCGTGCTGGCCCGTGCGGGCCGGCGATGCGCTCCGATCAGGAGGCGATGCTGATGATCGGCGCCGTGATCGGCGTGCCCACCTGCGAGCCGTACGAGGTGGTGCCGAAGGCGTAGGCCGCACCGTCAGCGGTGCCGATGACGTAGCCGTCGTCGGCGCTGGTGGTGATGCTCACCACCGGCGACGTGGCCTGGCCGGCAGCCGAGCCGTGGAAGGCGGCGGAGCCGAAGGCGAAGACCCCGCCGTCGGCGGCCACCATCCAGTAGCCGGTGCCGTCCAGCGTCGAGGTGATGCCCACGATGGGCTTCACCAGGTTGAGGTCGCCGGTGGAGCCGTAGAAGGCCGCCGAGCCGTAGGCGAAGACCCCACCGTCCGACGCCACCAGCCAGTAGCCGGTGCCATCGGGGGTGGCGGCGATGCCCACGATGGGCTTGTTGAGGTGCAGGTCACCGGCCGAGCCGTAGAAGGCGGCGTCCCCGTAGGAGAAGACGCCTCCGTCGGCCCCGACCAGCCAGTAGCCCTGGCCGTCCGGCGTGGGGGCGATGCCCACGATGGGCTGGTTGAGGTGCAGGTCCCCGGCCGAGCCGTAGAAGGCGGCGTCACCGTAAGAGAAGACGCCTCCGTCGGCACCGACCATCCAGTAGCCCTGGCGGCTCCCGGTGGGGGCGAAGCCCACGATGGGAGCGTTGAGGGCCAGGCCGGCCGGCGAGCCGAAGCTCACCGCTGCGCCGTTGGTCAGCACCGCACCGGCCGAGGTGGCGAACCAGTAGCCGTTGGCCGGCACGTTGCCCTGGGCGGGGACCACGGCGTTCGACGGTGTCGAGTCCGGGCTGGTGCCCACGGCGTTGGTGGCCGTCACCGTGAAGGTGTACGACGTGCCGCCGGTGAGACCCGACACGGTGCACTGGAGCCCCGAGGTCGTGCAGGTGAGGCCGTCCGGTGCCGAGGTGACGGTGTAGCCCGTGATGGGCGAGCCGCCGTTCGACGCCGGAGCCGACCACGACACGGTGGCCTTGCCGGGCAGGGTCGACGTCGCCGTCGGCGTGCCCGGGGCATCCGGGGCCAGGCCGGTGATGGTGAAGTTCACCGGGGTGGCCGTCGAGCCGTTGTGGTTGGCATCGCCGGCGTAGGCGGCGTTCGCCGTGGCCGAGCCGGCGTTGGTGTTGTTGGTGTACGTCACCGTGGCCGTGGTCGAGAGCCCGCCGGCGCCGGTCACCGTGGCCGAGCACGGCGTGATGGCCGCACCGGTGTAGGCGAAGGGGCCGCCGGGGCAGCTGACCGTGGTGGTCGAGGACGCCTTGGCGATGGTGAAGGTCGCCTGGGTGGCCGTCGAGCCGTTGTGGTTGGCGTCCCCGGCGTAGGCGGCGTTCGCCGTGGCCGTGCCGGCGTTGGTGTTGCTGCCGTAGGTCACGGTGGCCGTGGTCGAGAGCCCGCCGGCGCCCGTCACCGTGGCCGAGCACGGCGTGATGGCCGCACCGGTGTAGGTGAAGGGGCCGCCGGTGCAGCTGACCGTGGTGGTCGAGGCGGCCTTGCCGATGGTGAAGGTCACCTGGGTGGCCGTCGAGCCGTTGTGGTTGGCGTCACCGGCGTAGGTGGCATCGGCCGTGGCCGTGCCTGCGTTGGTGTTGCTGCCGTAGGTCACGGTGGCCGTGGTCGAGAGCCCGCCGGCGCCGGTCACCGTGGCCGAGCACGGCGTCTGGGCCGCACCGGTGTAGGTGAAGGGGCCGCCGGGGCAGGTCACCGTGGTGGTCGAGGCGGCCTTGGCCACCGTCAGCGTCTTCGACGCATCGGTCGAGCCGCTGTAGGCCGAGTCACCCGAGTAGGTGGCGGTCACCGTCTGCGCATTGCCGACCGGGGCGTTGGAGGCCGTGCAGTTGCCCGAGCCCGACGACAGGGTCGCCGTGCACAACGTGGTGGCCCCGATGGTGAAGACCACCGAGCCCGTGGGCGTCCCCGCCGCACCGGTCACCAATGCCCCGTAGGTCTCGGTCGCCCCGTAGGTGGTCGGCGCCGGGACGAAGGCGGTGGTGGTCGACACGTCCTTGTTGATGCCGGCCGTGCCGGTGATCGAGGACGTCACGGTGTCGGTGACCGTGATGGTCTGGTGGCCCGCCGTGCCCAGCTGCACGCCGGTGAAGGTGTGCACGCCGTTGTCGCCCGGCACGAAGGTGTAGTTGGCCGGGAGGGTGGCCAGCGGATCGCTGGAGGTGAAGTGGACCGTGCCCGCATAGGTCGGGACGGTGGCGCCTCCGGCGGTCTGGGCGGTCACCGTGACCGAGAAGGACGAGCCCACCGCAGCGGTGGCCGGAGCGGTCACGCCGAGCTTGGAGGCGCCGACCACCACGGTGATGCTCACCGGTGCGCCGTCAGCCGCTGCGTAGTTGGCGCCGGCGGCGACGTGCGGGGTGACCGAGCAGGTGCCGGCCCCCGTGAACGTCACCGAGAGTGCCGTGGCCGTGCAGGCGCCGGTGGCCGTGACCGAGGTGACCCCGTCACCGGTGGTCGAGACCACGGCGATGTAGGTGTCGCCCACGACGCCGGTGGCCGGTGCGTTGGACAGGGTCGGCGTGGTCGGCGTGGCCTTGGTGATGGCGAAGGTCACCTGGGTGGCCGTCGAGCCGTTGTGGTTGGTGTCCCCCGCGTAGGTGGAATCGGCCGTGGCCGTCCCGACGTTGGTGTTGCTGCCGTAGGTCACGGATGCCGAGGTCGACAGGCCGCCCACCCCGGTGGCCGTGGCCGTGCACGGCGTGAGGGCCGAGCCGGTGTAGGTCGCGGTGGCCGGGCAGGTGATGGTGGTGGTCGAGGCGGCCTTGCCGATGGTGAAGGTCACCTGGGTGGCCGTCGAGCCGTTGTGGTCGGTGTCACCGGCGTAGGTGGCATCCGCCGTGGCCGTGCCGGCGTTGGTGTTGCTGCCGTAGGTCACCGTGGCCGTGGTGGACAGGCCGCCGGCGCCGGTCACCGTGGCCGAGCACGGCGTCTGGGCCGCACCGGTGTAGGTGAAGGGGCCGGCGGTGCAGGTCACCGTGGTGGTCGAGCTGGCCTTGTTCACCGTCAGCGTCTTGGTGGCGTCCGACGATGCCAGGTAGGTCGAGTCACCCGAGTAGGTGGCGGTGATGGTCTGGGAGGCGCCCACCGGGGCGTTGGACGCGTTGCACGAGCCCGTGCCCGCAGCGAGCGTCGCCGTGCACAGGGTGGTGGCGCCGTCGGTGAAGGTCACCGTGCCGGTCGGGGTGGCCCCCGAGCCGGTCACCGTGGCCCCGTAGGCCACCGAGGAGCCGAAGGTGGTGGTCGACGGGGTGACCGACGCCGTCGTGGTGGACGGGGTGGTGGCCCCGCCGATCACGTTGATCGAGTACCGGGGGCTGGGCGCCACGTAGGCCGGGGCCGGGGCGCCGAGGCCCTGGGTGGCCAGCGGGTCGCACGGGTAGGTGTCGAGGGCCACCGAGCCGATGGTCACCACGTTGGTGGTGAGGCCGAACTCGGTCTCGTACCCCGTGATGGTGCTGCCGCCGGTGGCCGTCACCGTGAACTGGGCGGTCACCGTGGGCAGGGTGAGCTGGGCGCCGCCGGGGATGGCGCTGGCCGAGTTCAGGACGCTCTCGATGTAGGGGTAGTGGAAGAGCGGGAAGTTCGGGCCGCTGGTGGTGGCCGTGCACTGGCCGGGGATGTAGCCCATGGCTGCGGTGCACACCGTGGCGATGTACTTGCCCGAGGAGTTCGGATCGCCGCCGGAGACCTTGAGTGAGCCCGGGACCACCGAGAGGCCGGTCGGCACCGGGACGATCGCTGCGTACCCGCTGACGCTGGTCACCGTGAAGCCCGAGTTGGTGATCGGGATGTTGGCCTGGGGCGGGGCGGTGACGGTGGTGATGGTGCCGCCCGAGGTGGCCGAGGACGGCACGATGAGGCCGGCGCCGTTGTCCACCACCACGGCGACCTTGATGGCGCCGGAGACGGCCAGGCCGCCCATGGAGAAGCCGGTGGAGGCCTGGACGTAGGAGATGGTCCCGGTGGTGCACCCGGCACCCGGGTAGGTCGAGCCCTGGTTGCAGATGGCATACGTGGCCGTCTGGGTGCCCGTGGTGGTCACGTGGGTGGTCCAGACGGTCGCACCAGAGACCACAGCGCTGGTCGGGACGGTGCTGGCCGGCTCGTACATGAGCTGGCCGTTGGCCACCGAGAGGGTGCCCGAGGCGGGCTGGGTGACCACGGTCAGCGTCGTCGGGTCGACGTTCCCGCCGCCGGTCACCTGGGTGGAGGCCCGGAAGCTGTCGACCTGGACGCCGACGGCGGTGCCCGTGCCGGTGCCGGTCTGGGTGCCGGCCACGCCGAAGGAGCCCGAGCCGCCGACGGTGATGGTGGCATAGCCCGTGGGCAGGCCGTTGGTCATGCCCGACAGGTAGACCCGCTGGCCGACCTGGAAGGAGCCGACGGCGGTGAGGATGACGTTGCCGCCCGACTGGGCCGAGGCGGTGATGGCGTAGGCCGCGGCACCGGTCGAGTCACCGGTGGAGTACGAGGCGGTGGCCGGGGCCAGGGCCAGGGTGGACGAGTAGGCGAACTGGTCGGCCGCCGAGGTGGCCGTCGTGCCCAGTGCGGTGGTCACGGTGACGTCCACCGTGCCGGTGCCGGCCGGGGCCACGGCCGAGATGGAGCCGACCGAGTTGACGGAATACGACGTGGCGGCGGTGGAGCCGAAGGACACGCCGGTCACGTTGGCAAAACCCGTCCCGTTGATCATGACCTGGGTGCCGCCGCCGGTGGGGCCGCCGGCCGGGGTCGACGTGGAGGAGATCGAGGTGACCGTCGGGGTGGTCACATAGGAGTAGGTGTCAGCCGACGGGGTGACTGCCGTGGTGCCGCCGGGGGTGGTGACGGTCACGTCGACCGGGCCGGCCGCGCCGGCCGGAGCCACTGCGGTCAGGGTGGTGGAGGTGGCGGTGGTCACCGAGGTGGCTGCCGTGGAGCCGAAGGACACGGCCGAGGCCCCGGCGATGTCCTTGCCGGTGATGGTCACCGTGGTCCCGCCGGCGATGGGGCCGGCCGCCGGGGAGATCGAGGAGACGATCGGGGTGGCCGACCACGTGTAGGTGTACTGGTCAGCCGACGTGATGGCGGTGGTGCCGCCGGTGCTGGTCACCCGGACGTCGACCACCGCGGTCGGGGCGTGGGCCGGCGGGATGGTGGCGGTCACCTTCAGGCCGCTGATCTGCGAGAAGGCCGTGGCGTTCACGCCGCCGACGGTGACGGCCGAGATGGAGCCGGTGGTGCCGAAGGCCGTGCCGGTGACGAGGACGAACGTCCCGCCGTTGGCCGTCCCGGTGGAGATCGGTGTGGTCGGGCACGTGGTGGAGGCCATGGAGGGCACCACGCAGACCGAGGTGATGGTCGGGGCGGCGGCGAAGGCCGCCGTGGTGCCCACGAAGGTCAGGCCACCGAGGCCCAGGACGGCTGCGACCGCAGCCTTGGCAACAGCGGCACCATGTGCCCAGCGCGAACGGGACTGCTCCATCGACCAAACCCCCAGGAGTTCGTGTGCTCGCACGTCCGACAAGGGCCCCTGCGGGACGCGCGGTCCGCCGGTGCGGACGGCGTGAGGCTAGAGCACCGCCCCACCCTCCGCAACAGCACCCGGCCGTGGCGTCCCCGCTCGACCTCCTGGGCCCCGGACGCGCCCGACGGGCGCCGGAGCGCCCGTCGGGAGAGGTTGACAGCCGGAAACGTGCGGCTGGGAGGCCTGCGCCTCCTGCGGCTGGGAGGCCTACGCCTCGTGCGGCTGGGAGGCCTACGCCTCCTGGACGGCGGCCACCAGCTTGCCCAGGGTGTCCTTGGCGTCGCCGAAGAGGAGGGTGGTCTTCTCGTCAAAGAGCAGGTCGTTGTCGATGCCGGCGAACCCGGGCCGCATGGACCGCTTGAGGAAGATGACCGCCCCAGCGTCGTCGGCGTTGATGATGGGCATGCCGAAGATCGGGCTCCCGGGGCTGTTCTTGGCCGCCGGGTTGACCGTGTCGTTGGCGCCGACCACCAGGGCCACGTCGGCCGTGGACATCTCCGGGTTGGCCTCGTCCATCTCCTTCAGCTCGTCGTAAGGGACGTTGGCCTCGGCGAGCAGCACGTTCATGTGCCCGGGCATGCGGCCGGCCACCGGGTGGATGGCGTAGAAGACCTCCACCCCCTTCTCCATGAGGAGGTCAGCCAGCTCACGGGCGGTGTGCTGGGCCTGGGCGACAGCCAGGCCGTAGCCGGGGATGATCACAACCTTGCGGGCATAGGCCAGGAGCACGCCGATGTCCTCGGGCGTGCCCGACTTCACCTGGCGGGTCTCCCCCGCCCCGTCGGCGCCGCCGCCGGCCGTCACCACCGAGCCGAAGGCGCTGAAGAGCACGTTGGCCAGGGAGCGGCCCATCGCCTTGGACATCATCTGGGTGAGCAGGATGCCCGAGGCGCCCACCAGGGTGCCGGCGATGATGAGCAGGTTGTTGTTGAGCGTGAAGCCCGAGGCGGCCACGGCCAGGCCGGTGAACGAGTTCAGCAGCGAGATCAGCACCGGGACGTCAGCGCCGCCGATGGGCAGCACGAAGATGATGCCGAGCACCAGCGACAGCAGGGCGGTGAGGCCCAGCAGGGCCTGGCTGCCGGTGACGGCCGTGGCCACGGCCAGGCCGAGGATGGCCACGCCGACGAGGGCGTTGATGACCTGCTGGCCCGGGTAGGTGATCGGCCGGCCGGTCATGAGCTCCTGGAGCTTGGCAAAGGCGATGGCCGATCCCGAGAACGAGACGCAGCCGATCAGCACGCCGAGCAGGCCCTCGACGATCCGGTAGGTGGCCGGCTTCCCGCCGTTCGACGTCTCGAGCAGGAAGACCAGGATCGAGATGAGGGCGGCAGCCCCGCCGCCCACGCCGTTGAAGATGGCCACCAGCTGGGGCATCGCCGTCATCTTCACCTTGCGGGCCACCGGCACGGCGATGGCCGCACCCAGCACCATGGCCGCCACCGTGAGCAGCAGGTTGATGCCGTGGTAGTGGAGGACCTCCTTGTAGGCCGCCGGGTAGGCGAAGGTGATCCCCACGGCCACCGCTGCGGCCACGGCACCGAGGAGATTGCCGTTGCGGGCCTGCTTGGGCGAGCTCAGCCCCTTCAGGGCCAGGATGAAGCCGACGGCGGCGAGCAGGTAGACCAGCTCGATCCAGTTGGCCAGGGGCACGTGCACGGCAGCGAGAGTGGTGGGGGCGCTCACTTGGCGCCCTCCGTCGTCTCGCCCCCGTCGGCCTTGGCCGGCCGCTCGGCCGGCTTGGCCTTGAACATCTCCAGCATGCGGTCGGTGACAGTGAAGCCGCCGACGATGTTGAGGGTGGCCAGCAGTACGGCGAAGAAGCCGATGATCAGCTGGAGGGTCCCGTGGGCCGAGTACATGATGATCATGGTCCCGACCAGGACGATGCCGTGGATGGCGTTCGACCCCGACATGAGCGGGGTGTGGAGGATGCTGGGCACCCGGGAGACGACCTCGTTGCCGACGAAGATCGCCAGCACGAAGACGGTCAGGAACTCGAGGATGCCGGTGGTGGACTCGATCACGCCTCCGCTCCCTTCTGCTCATCGGCGCCCTCGGCGCCGTCGGTGGTGGACTCGGGTGCCGCCGGCGGGGCCGGGGCGGCAGCCGGCGGGGCGAGGCCCAGGGCCTCGGCGGTCGGGCCGTGGACGACCTGGCCGTCCCGGACCACGCACATGCCGGCCACGATCTCGTCGTCGAAGTCGGGGGTCAGCTCCCCGTCCTTGACCACCAGCCCGAGGAAGTTGGCGATGTTGCGGGCGTAGAGGAAGCTGGCGTGGGTGGGCATCGACGACGGCGGGTTGGTCAGGCCGACGATGGTCACTCCGCCCACCACCTTCACCTCGCCGGGGGCCGACAGCTCGCAGTTGCCCCCCGAGTCGGCGGCCATGTCGATCACGACGGCACCCTCGGCCATCTGGTCCACCATGTCGGCGGTCACCAGGACCGGCGCCTTGCGACCGGGGATGGCCGCCGTGGTGATGACCACGTCGGAGGCGGCCACCTCGGCGGCCAGGAGCTCCTGCTGCTTGGCCAGCTGCTCGGCCGACTGCTCCTTGGCATAGCCGCCCGCCCCGTCCTGGGCCTCGAGCCCCAGGTCGACGAACTTGGCCCCGAGGCTCATGACCTCTTCCTTGGCCGCCGTGCGGACGTCGTAGGCCCGGACCACCGCACCGAGGCGGCGGGCCGTGGCGATGGCCTGGAGGCCGGCCACGCCGGCACCCATCACCAGGACCTTGGCCGGCGGGACGGTGCCCGCCGCGGTCATGAACATCGGGAAGAACTTGGCCAGGTGCTCGGCGGCGGCCAGGCCGGCCCGGTAGCCGGCCACCGTGGCCTGCGAGGAGAGGGCGTCCATGGACTGGGCCCGGCTGATGCGGGGAAGCAGGTCCATGGAGTAGACGGTGGTGCCCTTGGCGGCCAGGGCCGACACCACGTCGGACGAGGCCACCGGCTGGAGGAAGCTCAGCACGGTCACCCCCTCAGGCAGGGCGGCCACCTCCTCGAGGGTCGGCGGGTTGACGCGGGCCACGAAGGCGGCATCACGCAGGGCGGCTGCCGCGTCGGGCACGACGGTGGCGCCGGCGGCGACGAAGTCCTCGTCGGCGAAGCGCGCCCCTGCCGCAGCGCCGGACTCGACGATGACGTCGACCCCGGTCTTGGCCAGCTTGGCCGCCACCTCGGGGACGATCGCCACGCGATCCTCCCCGGAGCGCGACTCCTTGATGACAGCGAGTTTCACGGGCACGGGTATAGCAGGCGATCGGGCACGGCCCCCGGGTCCGGCCTGCCGGCGGAGGGGGCACCAGGAAGCGGGCATGGTACCCCGGTCGTGCCGGGAGAGCCCACTTCGTGCGCGACGCCGGCAGCCGGCGCCTCCGTCAGGCGGTGGCGACCTCGGGCACCTCGGCGGCGGTCAGCGCCTCGTCGAGGGCGACCGTCGAGCCGTCGGCCAGCACCAGGGTCTGAGGCTCGGTGCGGGAGAACACCGGCACCTCGGGCAGCGAGGCCAGCACCCGGGCCTGGGCCTGGGTGAGCGGCTCGGCGAAGAGGAAGCCCTGAGCGGCGTCCACGTGGAACTCCTTGGCGATCTCCGCCTGCTCGGCCGTCTCCACCTGCTCGATGATGGCCGACATCCCCAGGGAGTGGGCCATATGGGTCACCGTCTCCACCACCAGGCGGTTGATGCCCTGGTTGGCCTCGAGGCCGGCGGTGAAGGAGCCGTCGATCTTCACTGTGGCGATGGCGTTGCGGCGGAAGGGCTCGAACGACGACCAGTTGGTGCCCACGTCGTCGACCGACAGCTGCACCCCGAGGTCGCTCAGGGCGTGCAGGTCGGGCGAGGCCACCGGGTCGGCCACCGCCTCCTCCTTGATCTCGATGTCGAGCCGGTCGGCCGGCAGGAGGGTCTGCTCGAGGGCCTCGGACACGGCCCGGGCCACGTCGCCCGACCGCAGCTGGACGACCGAGCAGTTCACGCCGAGCTGGATGCTCGAGGACCACTGGACGGCCTCGGCGCAGGCGGCCTGGAGGATCCACCGGGTCAGGGGGGCGAGGTCGTTGCTGGTGTCGGCCGCCTGGAGAAGGAGCTCGGGGGCGATGTCCCCACGGGACGGGTGGCGCCACCGCACCAGTGCCTCCATGCCGAGGAGGCGGCCCGTCTGGAGGTCGACCACAGGCAGGTAGACGAGGAACGGCGTCCCCTGGAGGGTGAACGTCGGCTCGGCGAAGGTCAGCACGTCCGTCCTCTCACGGCTCGGGCCCCGCCGCTGCGGGGCGTTCGTCTGGCGCAACCGGAGCGTTGCACACGGGGTGCATCGTCACGCGTCGCCACCACCTTGAGCACCGGCTCGGACCCGGTCGACGGCCTCCAGGAAGGCGGGCCGCTCCCCGCCCCCGTGGGCCACCAGGTTGGCCCCGGTGACGTAGGCGGCCAGCGGCGAGGCCAGGAAGAGGCAGATGCCGGCGATGTCCTCGGGTGTGCCGAAGCGGCCGAGGGGGACGGTGGCGGCCACTGCAGCGGTGCCGGCCGGTCCGCCGTAGTGGTCGTCCGCCGACTCGGTGGCCACCAGGCCCGCGCTCAGGGCGTTGACCCGCACCTTGGGGGCCCACTCCACGGCCAGCGACGCCGACAGGCTGATCAGCCCGGCCTTGGCCGCCCCGTAGGCCGCCGTGCCCGGGGACGGCCGCAGGGCGCTGACCGAGGCGATGTTGACGATCGACCCGCCCTCGGCCTGCTCCTGCATCACGGCATTGGCGGCCTGGGCGCAGTGGAGCGGGGCCAGCAGGTTGAGGGCCACGATCGACGTGGAGAACCGCGGCGACGCGCTGGCTGCGTCCACATGCGGCGAGCCCCCGGCGTTGTTGACCAGGACGTCGAGCCGGCCGGTCTGCGCCACGGCGGCGGCCACCACGGCGGCGGCCTGGTCGGGGTCGCGCACATCGGCGGCCACGAAGACGGCCCGCCGCTCCGAGCCGGCGGCGTCGAGGGCACCGGGGAGCTCGCTGTCGGGCGGGGCGGTCCGCCCGCACACGATGACGTCGGCGCCGGCGGCCAGAAAGGCCTCGCTGATCCCCCGGCCGATGCCCCGGGCACCTCCGGTGACGACGACCGTGCGGCCGGTGAAGTCGAGCGGGCCGGCGCGTCCGGCGTCGCTGGGTCCCTGTGCGGCCTCGGGCACTGCTGCCTCCCTGATCACGGCTGGTACTGTCCTGCCGTCACGTCCTGACGCTGTATCAGACCACGCGGCGCGCCGTCCTGCACCACTGCACCCGGAGCCATCCGGCCCACCTCGTCGGGGGCCGCCGGCCGTCGAGGACCCGCCGCCCGTCCTCCGGAGCGGTCCATGCCGATCACCACCCACCAGTCCGAGCCCGGGATCGCCGAGGTGGTCATCGACCACCCGCCGGTGAACGCCCTCGATGTCGCCGGCTGGTTCGGCCTGGCCGACGCCGTCCTGGCCGCCGGGCGGGTGCCCGAGAACCGAGTGGTCATCCTGCGGGCCGAGGGCCGGGGGTTCTGCGCCGGGGTCGACATCAAGGAGATCCAGGCCAAGGGCGACGAGGCGCTCATCGGCGTGAACCGGGGCTGCTTCGCCGCCTTCGCCGCCGTCTACGAGTGCGAGGTGCCGGTCATCGCCGCCGTCCACGGCTTCTGCCTGGGCGGCGGGGTCGGCCTGGCCGGCAACGCCGACATCGTGGTGGCCTCCGAGGACGCCACCTTCGGCCTGCCCGAGGTCGACCGGGGCGCCCTGGGAGCGGCCACCCACCTGTCCCGGCTGGTCCCCCAGCACCGCATGCGGTCGATGGTCTACACGGCCAAGCCGGCCACCGCCGCCGAGCTCCACCACTACGGGTCGGTGCTTCGGGTCGTCCCCCGCGACGAGCTGGCCGGGGCGGCCCTCGAGGTGGCCCGGGACATCGCGGCCAAGAGCCCGACCATCATCCGGCGGGCCAAGGAGTGCCTGAACGGCATCGATCCGGTCGACGTGCGCTCGAGCTACCGGTTCGAGCAGGGGTTCACCTACGAGCTCCACGTGGCCGGCGTTGCCGACGAGCAGCGCAACGCCTTCGTCGAGAAGCGCGACGCGGACACCAGCCGATGAGCGACAAGCGGGGCACCCTGGACGACGTGGTCGGCGAGCTGGCCTCGGGCATGACCATCGGCATCGGCGGCTGGGGCTCGCGCCGCAAGCCCATGGCCGCGGTGCGGGCCATCCTCCGGTCCGACCTCACCGACCTGACCGTCGTGTCCTACGGCGGCCCTGACCTCGGCCTGCTGTGCGCAGCGGGCAAGGTGGCCAAGGCGGTCTACGGCTTCGTCACCCTCGACTCGATCCCCACCGACCCCCACTTCAAGGCGGCCCGCCAGTCCGGGGCCATCGAGGCCATGGAGGTCGACGAGGGGATGTTCTACCTGGGGCTGCTGGCCGCCTCCCAGCGCCTCCCCTTCCTCCCCACCCGGTCCGGCCTCGGCTCGGACGTCATGGTGGTCAACCCCGGCCTCAAGACGGTGCGCTCCCCCTATGACGACGGCGAGGAGCTGGTGGCCATGCCCGCCCTGCGCCTGGATGCCGCCATCGTGCACGTCAACCGGGCCGACGCCGCCGGGTCGGGGCAGATCCTCGGACCCGACCCCTTCTTCGACGAGCTCTTCCTCGGTGCGGCCGACCGCCGGATCGTCACCACCGAGCGGATCGTGCCCACCGAGCAGCTGGCCGCCGAGGGCCCGATCCAGACGATGTGCATCAGCCGCCTGCTGACCGACCGGGTCGTGGAGACGCCGGGCGGCGCCCACTTCACCGCCTGCGTGCCCGACTACGGCCGGGACGAGGCGTTCCAGAAGGAGTACGTGGCCGCCGCCGGCGACCCCGAGGCCTGGGCGGCGTTCACCGAGCGCTACCTGGCCGTCGACGAAGCCGGCTACCAGGCCGCCGTCCAGGAGGCGGCGGCCGCCCGCGCCGCCGCCAAGGCCGCCGGGGAGGGCGCATGAGCACCACGACGAGCACCGCAGACGGCGGGGTGACCCGGGCCGAGTACTGCGCCGTGGCCTGCGCCGAGGTCTTCCGCGGCGACGGCGAGGTGATGGCGTCGGCCTTCGGCACCGCACCCGCCCTGGGGGCCCGCCTGGCCCGCCTCACCTTCGCCCCCGACCTGGTCCTGACCGACGGCGACGCCGCCCTGGTCGAGGGGGCGCCGGCCCTCGGGGCCCGGCCCGACGCCGTAGTCCTCGAGTCCCACATGCCCTACCGCCGGGTCTTCGACGTCGTCTGGTCGGGCCGTCGCAACCTGATCATGATGGCCTCCCAGATCGACCGGACCGGCAACCAGAACATCAGCGCCATCGGCCCCTGGGCCCGGCCGGCCGCCCAGCTGGTCGGGGTCCGCGGGGCACCGGGCAACACGGTGAACCACTCGACGAGCTACTGGGTGCCCAACCACTCTCCCCGCTCCTTCGTCGAGCAGGTGGATGTCGTCTCCGGCGTCGGCTACGCCCGCGCCGAGGCGGCCGGGCCCGCAGCCACCCGGTTCCACGAGATCCGCATGGTCGTCTCCAACCTGGGGGTCTTCGACTTCGCCACCCCGGACCGGGTGATGCGGCTGGCGTCGCTGCACCCGGGCGTGACCGCGGACGAGGTGGTCGACGCCACCGGGTTCGCCCTGGTCGTGCCCGACGAGGTCCCGGCCACCCGGGAGCCCACGGCCGAGGAGCTCACGCTGCTGCGCACGGTCCTCGACCCCAAGGGCCTGCGCGACCGGGAGGTCCGGTCGTGACGTCGGCCGCCCTCCAGACCCGGTTCTGCGAGCTGGTGGGGGTCCGCTACCCGATCGTCCAGACCGGCATGGGGTGGGTGGCCGGGCCCCGCCTGGTGGCCGCCACCGCCGAGGCCGGCGGCCTGGGCATCCTGGCCTCGGCCACCATGACCTTCGAGGAGCTCACCGGCGCCCTCGCCGAGGTCCGGTCCCGGACCGACCGGCCCTTCGGGGTCAACCTCCGGACCGACGTGGCCGACGTGGCCGACCGGATCGCCCTCATGATCGACCAGGGCGTCCGGGTGGCCAGCTTCGCCCAGGCCCCCAACCCGGCCCTGGTGGAGCGGTGCAAGGCGGCCGGACTGGTGGTCATGCCCACCATCGGCGCCCGGCGCCACGCCGAGAAGGTGGCCGAGTGGGGTGTCGACGCGGTGATCGCCCAGGGCGCCGAGGGCGGGGGCCACACCGGTGCGGTGCCGACGTCGCTGCTCACCCCGACTGTGGTCGACGCTGTGGGCGACCGCGTGGTGGTGATCTCGGCCGGCGGCTATGCCGACGGGCGCGGGCTGGTCTCGGCCCTGGCCTGGGGGGCCCACGGGATCGCCATGGGGACCCGCTTCCTCCTGACCCAGGAGAGCCGGGTGCCCGACGCCGTCAAGCAGCAGTACCTGGCCACCCCGGTGACCGGGACCGTGGTCTCCACGGCAGTGGACGGCGCGCCCCAGCGGGTCATCCGCACCGACCTGGTCGACCACCTCGAGCGCGCCGGCTGGCTGCGCAACCTGCCCCGGGCCCTGGCCAACGCCCACGCCTTCCGCAAGGAGACGGGCGACTCGCTTCTGTCGCTCCTCAGGGAGGGGCGGGCCATGAAGGAGGGCAACGAGCTCACCTGGCCCCAGGTCGTCATGGCCGCCAACGCCCCGATGATGACCAAGGCGGCCCTGGTCGACGGGCGCACCGACGTGGGCGTGCTCCCCACCGGCCAGGTGGTCGGGACCATCGAGGAACTCCCCACCGTCGCCGAGCTGATCGGCCGGGTCATGGCCGAGGCCGAGGCCACCCTGGCCCGGCTGGGCGGCTGAGCCTCCCGCCAGGGGCCATCCCGCCGCGCGCCGTTAGCCGAGATCGGTGCGTCGTGCCCGGCCGACCGATGGCTCACCACACTCCGTGACCGGGGTCGGGGCGGTCCACCGGGTCCGCCGTGCACGCGACAGGCGCCACTACCACCCCGTGACCTGCGGGTAAAGGGGTCACGGCCAACTTTTCCGACGGACCAGATTGCCCATTGTGGAACCACCGGCGCACAGCCATACTCGGTCACCCGGCGTGTTCGGGGTGACGGGTCGGCGGTCCTGCCGCCGTCCGCCGCCCACCGCAGGCCGGACGACCAGAACGATCGCCAGCACCCGTCGCCGAGGTGCGGGATCCGGGGACGACCCGGCGCCCGCCTGTCGGCCCCGAGCGTCCGAGGAGGCCAGATGCACGACGTCGCACCGTCGACCCCCGCGCCGCGTCGGGCCGGGCGGCTCACCCCCATGAGCATCACCGGCGTGGGGGCGGTCACCGGGTACGGCTGGGGGGCCAAGCACGTCTGGGACGGCTTCCTCCTCGGCGACAGCGCCGTGCGCCTGCACACCGGCCTCGACGGCTTCGTCGACGGGGGCCAGGCCTGGGTGGCCACCATCGACGCCGAGGGCGAGCGGCCCGGCGGGCCCAGCCGCTTCGTGCGGGCCCTGCGCTTCGCCGCCCGGGAGGCCGTGGCCGACGCCCGGGAGCGAGGCTGGCAGCCCGGCCCGGTGGTCGGCGTCATCAACTCCATGGTCCTCGGCGACGTCGAGATGTGGCGCGACTACTACCGGAGCGACACCTCCACGGTCAGCGGCCGCCAGTGGGTCCAGATGATGCCGGGCACGGCCATCGCCATGATGATGAAGGAGCACGGCTTCCACGGCCCGTCCATGGCCGTCACCGCGATGTGCGCCTCGGGCAACGCCGGCATGATCACGGCCAAGTCGTGGATCGACAGCGGGATCTGCTCGGACGTCCTCCTCCTGGCCACCGACCTCTCGGGCATCCCCGAGAACCTCCGCCGATTCCAGGACATCGGCGTGGCCGTCCTCGACACGCCGCCCTTCGAGGGCTGCCGGCCCTTCCAGGAGGGGAGCCGCGGCTTCGTGGGCGGCGAGGCCGCCGTGGCCCTGGTCCTCTCCAACCGCACCGAGGGGACGTATGCCGACATGCTCGGCGGGGCCATGACCATGGACGCCTGGAGTGCGGTGTCCATCGCCCCCGACCGGGCCGAGATGACCCGCTGCTTCACCGGGGCCCTCCGGACCGCCGGGGTGTCCGCCTCCGAGGTCGCCTACATCAACGCCCACGGGCCGGGGACGGCCCAGTGCGACGCCGCCGAGGCGGCCATCCTCGACGAGCTCTTCCCGGCCGCCCACGGCATCTTCTCGGTCAAGCCGCTGCTCGGCCACTGCCAGGGGGCGTCGTCGACGGCCGAGCTGCTGGCCACCTTGTACGCCTTCGAGACCGACATGATCCCGGCGCCGCCCCAGGTGGCCCCGGGCCACCCGCGCCTGGTGGCCGGGCGCACCCCGCGCCGGCCCGGGATGATGGTGAAGTCGTCGATCGGCCTCGGGGGCTACAACTCAGCCATCGTGGTGGCCGAGCCCACCGCCTGACGCACCCCGGGCACACCCCCGCGACCGGGACTGCGCCGGCGGGCATCCCGGCGGCGGCCCCGCACCGGCCCGCCAGGACGCCGTCGGACGGCGCAGAGGGAGGGTCCACCCCACGTCGGGGCTAAAGCAAGGTGACGGACGGGCCGATGGGACCTCCATGGTCTCGAAGAGCACCTCCGGTGAGCGCTGGGCCGGCAAGGCCCGTCACCCCTCGGCCTCCTCCGACCGCGTCTCCTTCGACCGGGTCTCGCTCGACGACCTCGGCTTCCCCGACCGGCCCTTCGAGCTCTCCCACCAGGTCGAGGAGCACGGCATCGCCACCCTCACCTGGGTGTACGACCGCCACGCCGACACCGTCACCTGGCCCTCCCCGGTCGAGGAGTTCTTCGGCTTCGCCCGGGGCGTCCGCGGGTTCGCCGTGCACCGGGACCCGGCCACCGGCGCCCTCCCCCGGCCCGTGCCCTCCCTCTTCGACGACGGCGGCCCCGCCGGCCCGTCGCTGCACGGGCCGGCCCTCCCCCTCGACACCCGCGACCCGATCGACCTCGGGGCCGAGCTCCTGGCCCCGATCCTGACCCCCCTGCGCTCGGGCGTGCCGCTCATGGACGTGGACCTCCGCACCCACGTGACCTGTCCCGACGGCACCGAGCGCCAGGTGGTCATCCGGGCCGCCGCCCTTCCGGCCCACGGGAAGGTGGCGGCACCCTTCGACCCCCAGCGCGTGGTCACCGGCGTGCTGGTCGACGTGACCGCCCAGGAGCGGTTCGAGCAGGAGCTCGGCGACATGGTGGACCGCTACCGCCTGCTCACCGAGGTCTCCCCTGACCTGGTCATCGTCCACCAGGACGGCAAGCTCGTCTACGGGAACCGGGCCGCCGTGCGCTACTTCGGGGCCACCTCGATGATGGAGTACTACGGCCGCTCGATCGTCGAGTTCGTCCACCCCGACGACCTCGGCCCGGTGGCCGAGCGGCTGGCCCAGCTGACCGAGGAAGGTCAGTTCGCTGAGCACGGCGAGGCCCGGATCCTCTCCCCCACCGGGGCCGCCACCCCCATGGAGGCCACCTCCATCCGCACCACGTGGGCCGGCGCCCCCGCCTACCAGGTGGTGCTGCGCGACGTGTCGGCCCGCAAGGCGGCCGAGGCGGCCGCCCGCTACCGGGCCAGCCTGGTGGCCCACGTGTCCGACGCCATCATCGGCATCGACGCCGATGGCCGCATCGAGTCGTGGAACGAGGCCGCCCAGGGCATCTACGGCTGGGCCGAGCCCGAGGTGCTCGGCCACGCCATCGGGGCCGTGGTGACCGCCAACCGGACCGAGAGCGCCTCGATCCTCGAGCGGGGCCAGCACACCCACCACCGCAAGGACGGATCCAACGTCGACGTCCTGGTCTCCATCGACCCCATCATCGACGAGGACCTCCAGCCCTCGGGCTGGGTGGTCGTGTGCACCGAGCTGACCGACGCCCGCCAGGCCGAGGCCGGACGGCGGGCCGCCGAGGCCCGCTACGAGGCCGTGGTGGCCTCGCTCAGCGAGGGGATCATCCTCTTCGACGCCGCCGGGGTCATGACGGCGCACAACGAGGCGGCGGCCACGATCCTCGGGGGCCGCCTGGCCGTGGTCGCCGGGACCGGGATGTTCACCGGGACCGGCTTCGCCACCACGGCCGAGGGGCAGCCCCTGACCGAGGACCTCTTCCCCCACATCCGCACCCTGGCCAGCGGCGAGTCGATGGACGCCGTGGTCATCGGGGTGACCGACGAGGCCGGCCGGCGCCAGTGGCTGTCGGTCAGCGCCCGCCTCCTGGCCGGGGCGGACGGCACCGACGCCCCCATGGTCGTCTGCTCGTTCACCGACGTCACCGACCGGAAGGCCGCCGAGGCCCAGCTCCACTGGCTCGCCTACCACGACTCCCTCACCGGGCTGGGCAACCGCTCCTTCTTCAACGACGAGCTCGAGCGCGAGCTGCTGCGCTCCATGCAGCACGCCACCAACCTGGCCGTCCTCTTCGTCGACCTCGACCGCTTCAAGCTGGTCAACGACTCCTTCGGCCACGCCAGCGGCGACGAGCTCCTCCTCGAGCTGGCCCGCCGGTTCAAGGCCGCCGCCCGCCCCGGCGACGTGGTCAGCCGGTTCAGCGGCGACGAGTTCGTCGTGCTCTGCCCCGACGTGCCCGACCTGGCGGCGGCGGTGGCCCTGGCCGAGGAGTACTCGCAGGTGACCGAGGAGTCATTCATCCTCCTGTCGGGCCGCTCGGTGACGGTCAGCTGCAGCGTCGGCGTC
This sequence comes from uncultured Acidimicrobiaceae bacterium, assembly GCA_963977795.1. Taxonomy (GTDB): domain Bacteria; phylum Actinomycetota; class Acidimicrobiia; order Acidimicrobiales; family RAAP-2; genus Bog-756. The sequence goes on along the minus strand of CAXBRB010000010.1, from coordinate 3,423 downwards.
TCGTTCGTCCTCCGGGGCCGCCAGAGCGCCCAGGACATCCTCCAGCAGGCCGACACGGCCATGTTCCAGGCCAAGAACAAGGGCCGGGCCCGCATCGAGGTCTTCGACGAGTCGCTCCGGGTCAACTCGGTGGCCCGCCTGGAGATCTACGACGACCTGCGCCACTCGATCGACCACGACGAGCTGGTCGTCCACTACCAGCCCATCGCCTCGGTCGGCACCGGGCGCATCGTGGCCATGGAGGCCCTGGTGCGGTGGAACCACCCCACCCGGGGCCTGCTCGGGCCCATGGAGTTCATCCCCTTCGCCGAGGAGACCGACCTCATCTTCTCCCTGGGCCGCTGGGTCCTGCGCGAGGCGTGCTCGACCATGGCCCGGTGGCGCCACGAGCTGCCCGGGGCCGAGGACGCCTACATCACCGTCAACCTCTCGGTCCACCAGCTGAGCGATCCGAACCTGCTGACCATCATCGGCGAGGCCCTGGCCGACGCCGGCCTGCCGGCCCACGCCCTGGTGCTGGAGGTGACCGAGTCGCTCCTGATGAGCGAGACGGCGGAGACCGTGGCCGCCCTCCAGGGGATCCACGAGATGGGCGTCGGCCTGGCCATCGACGACTTCGGCACCGGCGAGTCCTCGCTGGCCCGCCTCAAGCGGTTCCCGGTGAAGGTGCTGAAGATCGACAAGTCCTTCGTGGACGGCCTCGGCATCCACGACACCGACGAGGCCATCGTCTCGGCCATCGTCAACATGTCCAAGGCCATGGAGCTGACGGTCCTGGCCGAGGGCGTCGAGACGCCCTCACAGCTCGAGCGGGTGGCCGCCCTGGGATGCGACCTCTATCAGGGCTACCTGATGTCGCGGCCGGTGGGCGCCGACAGCGTCGACTTCCTCAAGAAGGCATCGACGACCCCGCAGACAGACCTCCCCGCCTAGCGGTCGGCCACCCGGCCGCTAGGCGGGCGAGGGCCCGCCGGCGAGGGGATGGGCGAGGGCCCGTCGGCGTCGGGACGTCAGCCCAGGCGCTCGATGATGGTGGCGTTGGCCTGGCCGCCGCCCTCGCACATGGTCTGGAGCCCGTAGCGGGCACCAGTGCGCTCCATCTCGTTGAGGAGGGTGGCCAGGAGGCGGCCGCCGGAGCCCCCGGTGGGATGCCCGATGGCGATGGCCCCGCCGTTCACGTTGACCTTGGCCATGTCGGGGTGGAACTCCTTGGCCCAGGCCAGCACCACCGAGGCGAACGCCTCGTTGATCTCGACCAGGTCGATGTCGTCGAGGGTCATCTTGGCCTTGGCCAGGACCAGCGCGGTGGCCGGGATGGGGGCGGTCAGCATGATCACCGGGTCGTTGGCGGCCACGGCGAAGGTGTGGAACCGGGCCCGGGGCGTGAGGCCCAGCTGCGAGGCCTTCTCCTCGGTCATGATCAGCGCGGCCGAGGCGCCGTCCGAGATCTGCGACGAGGAGGCGGCGGTCACCAGGCCGTCCTCGACGAAGCACGGGGGCAGCGAGGCCAGCTTGTCGTAGGACGAGCCGGCCCGGACGCCCTCGTCGAAGGTGAGGGGGCCTTCGCCGGCCGGGTCGCCCTCGTCGGTGCCGGCCACGGCCACCTTGTCCTCGATGCGGGCCCGGCGGGTGGCCAGCGGCACGATCTCGCGCTCGAAGCGCCCCTCTTCGATGGCCCGGGCCGCCCGGTCGTGGGACTCCAGGGCGAACCGGTCCATCTCCTCCCGGGTGATCCCCCACCGTCGGGCGATCTCCTCGGCGCACAGGCCCTGGTGGATGAAGTCGAACCGTCCGTGCACGGTCGGGCCGTAGGCCTCGCCGGGGCCGTGCTCGGTGGTGGCGCCGATGGGCACCCGGCTCATCGACTCGACCCCGCCCCCGATGGCGATCTCCATGGCCCCCGAGGCCACGGCCTGGGCGGCGAAGTGGATGGCCTGCTGGGCCGAGCCGCACTGGCGGTCCACCGTGGTGCCCGGGACCGTGTCCGGAAAGCCGGCGGCCAAGGCAGCGTTGCGCCCCACGTTCATGGCCTGCTCGCCGACGGTCATCGTGCAGCCCAGGACCACGTCCTCCACCAGGGCCGGGTCGAGGTCGTTGCGCTCGACCAGGGCGGCCAGCGGCTGGGCGGCCAGGTCCACGGCATGCCAGCCCGACAGCCTCCCGTTGCGCTTGCCCACCGGGGTCCGGACGACGTCGACGATCACTGCGTTGGCCATGGGGCCATCTTGCCCGACGGCGTCGGGTCGCCGGAAATCTGGGGGGCCGCGGCAACGGCGCCCGGTTGCCCGGAGCGCGGCGGTGTGCGAGATTTCCCACTCGCCCCCGCCGGTGCAGCGCCACAGCCCTGCGCCGTCCGTCCCCGGACCTCTGCGGCGGGGCTCCGGCACCGCCCACCCACGAGAGAGCCCGCCCCATGGACGCACCGATGGACCTGCACGGCACCGAGGCCCAGGAGGCCTTCCGGGCCGATGCCCGGGCCTGGCTGGCCGCCCACGCCCCCGCCCCCCGCTCGCTCCCCTCCCTGGACACCGCCGAGGGGTTCGAGGCCCACCGGGCCTGGGAGGCCGAGATGGCCGCCGAGCGCTGGTCGGTGGTGTCCTGGCCCGAGGAGTACGGCGGCCGCGGCGTGGGCATCCTCGAGTGGCTCATCTTCGAGGAGGAGTACTGGCGGCTCCAGGCCCCCCTCCGGGTCAGCCAGAACGGGATCTTCCTGCTCGCCCCCACCCTCTTCGAGTTCGGGACCGACGAGCAGAAGGCCCGGTTCCTGCCGCCCATGGCCTCGGCCGAGGAGATCTGGTGCCAGGGGTGGTCCGAGCCCGACGCCGGCAGCGACCTGGCCGGTATCCGCAGCCGTGCCCGGCGCTCGGACACCGAGGGCGGCTGGGTCCTCTCGGGACAGAAGACGTGGGCCTCCCGGGGGGCCTTCGCCGAGTGGTGCTTCGGGCTCTTCCGGACCGACCCGGAGGCCGAGCGCCACCGTGGGCTCACCTACTTCCTCATCGACCTGGCCACCCCGGGGGTCACGGTCCGGCCCATCCCGCAGATCGACGGGGAGACGGGGTTCGCCGAGCTCTTCTTCGAGGACGTGTTCGTGCCCGACCACCTCGTCCTCGGCGACGTCGGCAAGGGCTGGAACGTGGCCATGGCCACCGCCGGGTCCGAGCGGGGCCTCAGCCTGCGCAGCCCGGCCCGCTACACCGAGGCCGCCTCCCGCCTGGTCGACCTCTACGCCGAGCACCTCGAGCGCGACCCCGCCCGGGCGGCGCGCAGCGCCGACGCCGTGGCCGCCGCCTGGGTGGACGCCGAGGCCTACCGGCTGAACACCCTGTGGACGGCCACCCGGGTCCGCGAGGGCGGCGCCGTGGGCCCCGAGGCCAGCGCCAACAAGATCCACTGGTCCGAGACCGACCTGGCCATCCACCG
>CAXBRB010000009.1:0-28222 GCA_963977795.1 uncultured Acidimicrobiaceae bacterium | reverse complement strand
ACTGATCAACGCCCACCAGCGACTCGACGTCGAAGGTGCCGTCAAAGGTCACCACGTTGCCGGTCGTGCCGGGCTGCACGAACACCGCCGGGCTGGTCGCCGTGCCGTTGTTGGCCACGCCCGGGGTGTCGAAGTTTTTGGCCGCCGGGTTGCCGTAGTACAGCTTGCCGGCGTTGTTCTGCCAGCGCACCGCCAGCGCCCGGCTCGCCGCCGCCGCCCGCAGCGCCGCGCGACAGGCATGGAAGACGTGCTCGTCGTCGGTCTCCGGCGCGTTCCAGTACGCCATGATGCTGTCGCCGATGTACTTGTCGATCGTGCCGCGGTTGTCGGCGATCGCCGGCGCCAGCGTCTCGAAATAGTGCGACAGCCGCCGCGTCATCACCTCCGGCCGCAGCTGTTCGGCGATGCGCGAAAAGCCCTCGATGTCGGTGAACATCACCGTCACCTCGCGCCGCGCGCCGCGCAGGCCGGTGCGCTCGGGCGAACGCATGATCTGCTCGACCAGCCCGCGCGAGACGTAGTGGCCGAACGTCTCCAGCCCGTCGCGCATGCGCTCGACGGGGTAAGGGGCGATGCCGAACACGCCTCGATTGGTGGCCATCGCAATGGCACGCTTGCCGCCCTGCTCGCGGATCGTGGCGCCAAACCACACGACGACATCGGCGGGCGTGGACAGGGCCAGCGCCTCGTCGAAGGACGCCCCGGCGGCCAGCAGGGGGCGGTAGAGCATCAGCTGACGGGGCTGGCTGATGGTGAAGACGCCCGAGAGGCGGTCCCCGTCACGGAAGAGGGCCACCATCTTCCCCTCGGCGCCCGACCCGCTGACCACCACCACCTCGTCGCCGGTCCCGGGCAGGCCGATCATCTGGACCTTGGCCGTCCACTGGTCGGACCAGAAGAAGGGGACGGGGTCGAACGGCGTGGCCCCGTCGGCCCCGGCCAGGAGGTTGCGGGCGGCATGCGCCCCGCCCTCGGCGGCGTTGGTCCAGTGCTCGATCCGGGTGAGGACCCCGGTGGACGGCCGGCGCCACCGGGCCACATCCCCGGCGGCCACCACGCCCTCGGTGGCGAAGAGGGCCTCGTCGCAGACCACGCCGTCGTCCAGGGTGAGGCCGGAGCCCTCCAGCCAGCCGGTGACCGGGGCGGCCCCGATCCCCACCACCACCAGGTCGGCCGGCAGGCGCTCGCCGCCGGCCAGCACCACAGTCACCGGGTCGGCCCCGCCCGGGTCGGCCTCCAGGTGGTCCACCGCAGCCGAGCACCGAAGGTCCACCCCGTGGGAGGTCATCAGGTCGGCGCAGGCCTGGCCCAGCTCGTCGCCCAGCACCCGGGCCAGCGGCGTGTGGTGAGCCTCCAGCACGGTGACCCGGGCCCCGAGGCCCTGAGCCGTGGCCGCCACCTCGGCGCCGATGAAGCCCGCCCCCACCACCACGAGGCGGGGCTCGGGTCCCGCCGCAGCCAGGCCGGCCTTGATGCCCAGCGCATCGTCCAGGGTCCGCAGGGTCCACACGCCGGGCATCCCCTCGGTGCCCGGCAGCGGCCGGGCGGCCGCCCCGGTGGCCACCACCAGGCCGTCGAAGGCCAGGGTGGAGCCGTCCGACAGGGCGAGGGAACGTCTCCCGAGATCCAGGGACTCGGCCCGCACCCCGAGCCGGAGCTCGAGGCCCAGGGTGTCGAGGGCGTCGGGAGCGTGGTGGTGGATGCGCTCGACGTCCCACTTCCCCGAGAGCAGCTGCTTGGACAGGGGCGGGCGGTCGTAGGGGGGGTGGGCCTCCTCGCCGACGACGATCACCCGACCCGGGTGGTGCTCGTGGCGGATCTCCTCGGCGGCGCGGAGGCCGGCCAGCGAGGCGCCGACCACGACCACGGTGGCATCGGGGGCAAGCGGTGCGCGCATGGCCGCATCGTAGATGGGCCTGGCGACGGGCTCACCGACCGAACATGGCCATCCACTGGTCGAGGGTGGGGATGTGGAAGACGTAGTTGTTGGCCCGGGTGTCGCCCATGGTGGCCGACGGGGCGGCCGAGTACAGGTGGCCGGGGTAGAGCACGGTGTCGTCGGACACCCGGGCCAGCCGGGTGGTGAGGGACTCGTACATGGCGGCCGGGTCCGACCCGGGGAAGTCCGTCCGGCCGCACCCCTCCAGGAAGAGCGTGTCGCCGGCGATCAGCTTCCCGTCGACCAGGAAGCACTGGCTGCCCGGGGTGTGGCCCGGGGTGTGGACCAGGGTGATGGGGACCGAGCCGACGGTCACCACGTCCCCGCCGGCGTGCCCCACCAGGTCGTCGGCCCCGGCCCCGGTGGAGCGCACCACCCAGGGGACCTCGTCGGCCTGGACGTGGACGGGCACCGGGGCACGCTCGAGCAGCCGGGTGATCCCCTCGATGCCGTGGCCCATCAGGTCGCCGCCCACATGGTCGGGGTGGAAGTGGGTGGCCAGCGCCCCCACGCAGGTCATCCCGTCGGCCGCCAGGATCCCGAGCAGCTCGTCGATGCCGTAGGCGGGGTCGACGATGACGGCCTCGCCCGTCTCCCGGTCGCCCACCAGGTAGACGAAATTGACCATCTGGCGGGCCACCGGGTCCCCGGTGGCGAAGTCCCGGCCGGCCAGCAGCTGGCGGAAGTAGAGGCGGTCGGCGGAAGGGGCGGCGTCGGTCACGTCCCCACACTACGGCCCGGCCAGAAGCCGGCCGAGGCGGCGGACCTCCTGTCCGGAGACGGACGGGAGCCCGGGCGGGGCGGACTGCGGCCCGGCCGGGTACGGACTTCCGAGGGTACGATCGCCCGGGTCCGGGCGGCCCGACCGCCCTGCCGTCACCCCGCATCCCCAGGAGCGCGCCCCACCATGTCCACCGCCGCCGTCCAGCACCCCCACCTCGCCTCGCCGGCCGCCCTGCTCCGGCACTGGGCCGCCGAGCGTCCCGACGAGCCCATGCTGACCCTGGGCGGGCGCACCCTGACCTGGGCCGAGACCTACGACCGGGCCTGCCGTCTGGCCGGGGCCCTGGCCGCCGACGGGGTCGGCCCCGAGGACCGGGTGGCCGTGCTGGACCGGAGCGGCATCGAGTTCTTCGAGGTCTTCTTCGCCTGCTCCCTGCTCGGGGCTGTCAGCGTGGCCGTCAATTGGCGGCTGGCCCCCGCCGAGATGGCCGCCATCGTCGAGGACGCCGGGGCCCGGGTCCTCCTCTACGGCGCCGACTACGACGGCGCCGTGGCCGAGCTGGCCCCGGCGGTCACCTCGGTGACCACGTACGTCCCCCTGGTCGACCTCGATGCCTGGGTGGCCGGCCTGGTCGACGGGGTGCCGGCCGACCCGGGCTTCGCCCCGGGAACTGACGACGTGGTCACCCAGCTCTACACCTCGGGGACCACGGGCCTGCCCAAGGGCGTGATGATCACCGGCGGGAACCTCACCACCATCCTCCACGGGGCGGCCGAGCTCTTCCGCATCGGCAGCGACACCGTCTCGCTGGCTGCTATGCCGCTCTTCCACATCGGCGGTGTGGGGTGGGCGCTCTCGGGCATGTCCGGGGGCGGCCACACGGTGATCCTCCGGGATGTCGATCCCGTCGAGGTGCTCTCGATCATCGAGACCCACGGGGTGACGGAGACCTTCGTGGTTCCGGCCGTCCTCATGTTCCTGCTGGCCACCCCCGAGCTGGCCACCACCGACGTGTCCTCGCTGCGGACCGTCTTCTATGGGGCCTCTCCCATCAGCGAGGACGTCCTGGTGCGCTCCATGGAGACCTTCGGCTGCGACTTCGCCCAGGTCTACGGCCTGACGGAGACCACCGGGGCCATCACCTCGCTCATGCCCGAAGACCACGACCCCTCCGGGCCCCGGGCCAACCTGCTGCGCTCGGCGGGCAAGCCCTACCCCCACGTCGAGCTGCGCATCGTCGACTCGGCCACCGGCGAGGTGCTCCCCCCGGGGGCCGTCGGCGAGGTCCTGTGCCGCTCGGCTCAGACCATGCTCGGCTACTGGAACAAGCCCGCCGAGACCGCGGCGGCCATCGATCCCGAAGGATGGTTCAAGACCGGGGACGCCGGCTGGCTCAGCGAGGACGGCTACCTCTTCCTCCACGACCGGATCAAGGACATGATCGTCTCGGGCGGTGAGAACGTCTACCCGGCCGAGGTGGAGAACGCCCTGCTCTCCCATCCCGCCGTGGCCGACGCCGCCGTCATCGGCGTCCCCCACGAGAAGTGGGGCGAGACGGTCAAGGCCATCGTGGTGCGGGCCCCGGGAGCCGAGGGCACCGACGAGGAGGTGGCCGCCGACGTCCTGGCCTCCGTGCGCACCAAGCTCGCCCACTACAAGTGCCCGACCTCGGTCGACTTCGTCGAGGTGCTCCCCCGGAACCCCTCGGGCAAGATCCTCAAGCGCGAGCTGCGGGCCCCCTACTGGGAGGGCCGGGAGCGCAACATCGGCTGAGCCGACCGGTCGGCCCTCCTCAGAACAGGCTGTCGTCGGGACCCGGGTCCGTCGGGCCGGGATCGCCGTCGTCGGCCGGTCCGTCCTCCCGGCCGGCGGCCTCGAGCCGGGGGACCAGCTCGTCGACCCGCAGCCGGGTTCCCCGGAGCCGGCGGTCGAGCTCGTCGACGATCTCGGTGGCCCGCTCGAGGCGGGTGACCAGACGGTCCACGTCGACCATGCCGGTCTCGAACTCGTCGATGATCCCGTCGAGCTCGGCCGAGGCCTCGGCGTACGAGAGATCGCCCACCGGGGTGGCGGCGTCGGGATCGGGGCTCGTGGGCATCAGGCTGCTCCTGTCTCGGTGGCGGCGGGGCGCGGGTCGGGGGGATCGGAAGCGGCGGCGGTGACCGTGGAGGTCACGGTGCCGTCGGACAGCTGGGTGGTGAGGACGGTGCCGGCAGCCAGGCCGGCGGCTGAGCGCACGACGGCGCCGTCGGGCCCCCGGGTCACCGACCAGCCCCGCTCCAGCTGGCGGTGGACGTCGTAGGCGCCGAGCAGGCGGCGGTGCTGGGCGGCCCGGAGCTCGGCCACCTCGAGGAGCGAGCCCGCCGAGGCGGCCAGGCGGCCCGACCGTCCGGCCAGGGTGGCCCTGGTGCGTCCGACCACCTGGTCGGCAGCCCGTGCGGCCTGGACCCGCACGCCGTCCAGCCGATCGTGGTGGCGGTCGAGCTGGGACCGGGACCCGGTGGCCAGGGACCGTCGGCGGCTGGCCAGCACGTCGGCCTCCCGGTCGGTGCCCTGGGCCACCGCGCGGGCCAGGCGCAGGCCGGCATCGGCCGTGCGCTGCCACACGGCCAGGGCCCGGTGGGCCAGCTCGCGCCCGCACTCGGTCGGGGTGATGCACCTGCGCTGGGCCACCTCGTCGGCCACCGAGACATCGTTGGTGTGGCCGATCCCCGTCCAGACGGGGATGGCCGAGGTGGCCACGGCCCGGGCCACCCGCTCGTGGTCGAAGGCGGCCAGATCGGCCTTGGCCCCGCCGCCGCGGACCACGGCGATGACATCGACGTCGGCGTCCTGGAGGGTGGCCAGGGCGGCAGCCAGCTGGGCCGGGGCGTCGGTCCCCTGGACGGCGCTCTGGACGTGGGTGACCACGAAGGCCAGTCCCGAAGCCTCCAACTGGCCGAGGAAGTCGTGGTAGCCCTCGGTGCCCTGACTGGCCACCAGGCCCACCCGCAGGGGCACCGGAGGCAGCGGGAGCCGGCGCTGGCGGTCGTAGAGGTCCTCGTCGACCAGGGCCTGGACCAGGCGGGCCCGCTCGGCGGCCACCCGGCCCATCAGGGCTTCGGTGTCGAGCTCACGGAGGATGAAGTCGACCGAGCCACGGGCCTTGTAGAGCTCCACCCTCCCCCGGGCCCGGACCACCATGCCGACCTCGAGGGTCACGCCCAGCTGGTCGAGGGACGCCTTGACCGACCGCCAGGTGCCGGCCCAGCACTTGGCGTTCAGCTTGGGGGCGCCGCTGTCCTCAGCGTCGGCCGGGTCGACCAGGTCCAGGAAGAGATGGCCGCTGCGCAGCACGTTCATGGAGCGCACCTCGCCGGTGATCCAGACATCGTCCGGGAAGGCCGCCTTCACCACCCGGTCGACCTGGTCGTAGAGCTCGGCGATGGTGAGGGCGTCGGACGTGCCCGCGGCGGCGCCCGCAACGCCGCCGGGAGCGGCCGCCGGCGTCCGCCCGCTGCGGGACGGGGTCCCACCGGCCGACAGCCGCTTCGCTCGCTCCTCCAGGCTCACCGCCCCAGGGTAGATGCCCGGTGCGACGGCACGGGACGGCCCCGGGCCCCGATGCTCTCCATCCCGGGAGGCGTTCCCCGGCCCGGTGTGGGACGATGACGGGGACGGTGAGCCGGCTGGGTGGCCGCGGCGGGCGTCGGACGGGGTGACCCGGCCGGGAGCCCGTCGAGGAAGGTCGGGACTCCACAGGGCAGGGTGCTGGCTAGCGGCCAGTCGGGGCGACCTGCAGGACAGTGCCACAGAGAGAAGACCGCCGATGGCCGGGGCGACCCGGCACAGGTAAGGGTGAAACGGTGCGGTAAGAGCGCACCAGCGGCCGGGGCGACCCGGCCGGCTCGGTAAACCCCACCCGGAGCAAGGTCAGACAGGGGGTCGAGGCGGCCCGTCCGGTGCCTTGGCACCACCCCCGGGTAGACCGCGCAGATGGATGGCCACCCAACCCCGCAAGGGGTGGACAGAATCCCGCCTACAGGCCGGCTCACCGTCGCCTTCTCGCCGCCGACGTTCCATGCACGGAGGGCTGGTCGTGTCACCGGTTCCCCTCGGGGGCCACGATCTTCTGGCGGCGCAGCACGCCGCAGGGGCCTGCCAATGGACCAGGTGCACCGCGGGATATATGATGAAAAATCTATATATACTCCGGTGATGACCAAGCGCCTCGTAGACATCGACGACCAGGCGCTCGCCGCCGCACAGGCCGCCCTGGGACGGGCCACGATCAAGGCCACCGTGAACGAGGCGCTGCGGATCGTCGGTGGTCATCGAGAGGAGCAGGTGGCGACGGCGCTCGACATCCTGGCTGCGTCCGACCTCGCCGATCGGAGCGATGCGTGGCGCTGACCCACCTCGTCGACACGAGCGTCCTGACCAGGCTTCACGCCCGGCCCGTGCGCGACGTCATCGAGCCGCTGACCGCCAGCGTGGGCGCCGCCAGGATCGGCATCACTGACCTTGAGATCGGGTTCTCCGCACGGGACGCCGCTGAGTGGGATGGTCTGCATGCTGCGCTTGGCGTCTTCGAGCTGATCGAGCTCCGCCAGGCCCACCTCGTCCGCGCCCGACAGGTGCAGCGTACGCTGGCCGACCGGAGGCTCCGGGGTCGCAAGGTGCCTGATCTGCTCATCGCCGCAGCAGCAGAGCTCGAGAACCTCGTCGTCCTGCACTACGACACGGACTTCGACGTCATCGGCGACGTCACCGGCCAGCCGACCCAGTGGGTCGTGCCCCGAGGATCCATCGACTGACCCCTTCCGGCGGCTCACGCCCATACGGCTCGGCCGGGATGATCCCCCGCCTGGCGTCTGTCGCAGCACGTCGAAAGGTGCAGCGCTGCGGTGGGGGAGACCATCCGCCAGAGAACGTTCACCGAATGTTCGCCCGGACGCGAGGGTGTGGTGAGGTGGGTGACACCTCGGCTGGACAGCATGGTGGTGCCGGGGTGCAGGGGCAGTGCACCCCGGCCGACGAGGTGTTCAGCGGACGGGACACATCGACGAGGCGCCACCAGGCGCCCGCTCCGCCCCGACCCCCGTCGGGACGACGCTGGCGACCCGCCGGATCCGGCTCCCCCTTCGGATCCGGCGGGCCGGCCGGCCACCGGGTCCGGTGCACTCTCGATCCGGGCTCAAGTGCCGGCAGAACCTGCCGATGGACTGGTTGCCGCCCGCCCCGGGGCGGAGGGGAGACCCACCGACCAGTCCAGGAGCACCTGCCATGCTCGTCATCCGCCCGCTCGCCGCCGCCATCGCCGGCGCCGTCATCGCCGTCGCCAGCCTCGTGCCCCTGGGGGCCGGTGTGGCCGGCGCCGACACCACCGCCGCCGACGCCACAGCGACCGCAGTCGCCCCGACGCAGTCGACGCCCAGCCCGACGGCCCTCTACACCCACCGGGCCCAGATCAAGGCGGCCCGCCACCACCTGACCGTCGACGCCCTGGCCATCGTCGCTCTCGAGAAGAAGCGGGTCGCCGCCCAGCTGGCCAAGCAGAACAGCCGAGTGCGGTTCCTCAACACGGTGATCCACCGTCGCCAGACGTCGGTCACCAACCGCCGGGCCCGCCTGCAGGCCCAGATCGCCGCCTACCGGGCGGCAGCCGGCGTGTCCGCCCCGACTCCCGCCGCCTGATCCCTCACGCCACCTGACCCCTCACGCCGTGGCGGCCGCCCGGTTCCACCAGGCCGGCCGCTCGAGCGCCTCCCGACGGATCCACGTGAAGTGGTGTCGGGCCGAGAGGGCCAGCACGGGAGCGGCAGCAAGCCCCGCCAGGGCCCACCGTCGGCTCTCCCGGGGAGCGTCCACCACGACGGCCAGCGCCGCCGCAGCTGCCCAGACGTGCAGGAGGGCGCTGTAGGCCGGGAGGATCCCCTCGGGGAGCCCCTCGGCCTCGGTCACCACCGGCAGGCCCAGCGGGCCCCGGCGCCGTGGCCAGATGGCCCAGTGGACCAGCGACCCGGCCAGGGCGGTGCCGGCTGTGGCAGCCAGGACCCCGTCGCAGCGGCGGCCGCCCCGGGCGGCCAGGGCGGCCCAGGTCGGCAGCTGGAGGCCCCACAGGGCCGATGCTCCGACCAGTCCCAGCTCGGCCTGGAAGACCAGGCCCACCCCGGCGGAGAGCTCGACGGCGTGGTGGGCGGCGGTCAGTCCGGCGGCGGCCACCGACCAGGGGCGCGCCAGGCGGGCCACCGGCGGCCTCAGTCGCCCAGGTAGCTCGACTCGAGCAGGTGGCGGTCGGCCTCCAGGCGCTCGGCCGTCCCCTCCATGGCCAGCTCGCCGTGGGAGAGCACGTAGCCCCGGTCGGCCACCTCGAGGGCCATCTGGACGTGCTGCTCCACCAGCAGGACGCCGCACCCGGTGTCATCGGCGATGGAGCGCACGATGGGGAGCAGGCGCTCCACGATCACCGGGGCCAGGCCGAGGGACATCTCGTCGATCATCAGCAGCTTGGGGCCCGAGGCCAGCGCCCGGCCGAGCGCCAGCATCTGCTGCTCGCCGCCCGAGAGCAGTCCGGCCTGGCGGTCGAGGAGCTCCTCGAGAGCCGGGAAGTACTTGAGCGGCGTGGTGAGGTCGGCCCGGCCGCCCTGGTTGCCCAGCCGCAGGTTCTCCTTCACGGTGAGTGAGAAGAAGAGCGAGCGGTCCTCGGTCACATGGCTCACCCCCATCCGGGCGATGTGGTGCGGGGCCTTCCCCTTCACCGACTGGCCCAGGATGGCGATGTCGCCGGCCAGGACGGGCTGGAGCCCGCTGGTGGTGATGAGCGTGGTCGTCTTGCCGGCCCCGTTGGGCCCGAGCAGGGCAACCACCTCGCCGGCGGCCACCGTGAGATCCAAGCCCCGGACCACCGGGATCCCGTTGTATCCGGCGTCGAGCCCACGGATGGCCAGCAGCGGCTCGCTCACGGCGCCTCCCCGGCGGTCGGCGCGCCCTCGGACGCATCGGCGTGGCGCTCGCCCAGGTAGGCGGTGATCACCTTCTGGTCGGCCCGGATCTGGGCCGGGGTGCCCTCGGCGATCAGCTGGCCGAAGTCGAGCACGTAGAGGTAGTCGCAGATGGTGAGCACCAGGCCCATGTCGTGGTCGATGAGGAGGACCGACAGGCCGCCGTCGACCAGCGAGCGGATGCGCCGGCCCAGAGCCTGGCTCTCCTCGGTGTCGAGGCCGGCCGCCGGCTCGTCCATGCAGAGCACCTTGGGCCGGGCGGCCAGGGCCCGGGCCACGCCGACCAGCTTGCGCTGACCGTGGGAGAGATCGGTGGGGAGCACCCCGGCCGAGCCGGTGAGATCCAGGGAGTCCAGGATGGCCTCCATGGCCGACAGGTCGTCGTTGCGGGGCTTGACGAGGTCGCGCAGGAAGCCCTTCACGTCGATGCGCTCGGCCGCCACCTGGAGGTTCTCCATCACCGTCAGGTCGTCGAACAGCTCGGAGCTCTGCCAGGTCCGGCCCAGCCCGGCCCGGGCCCGCTCCGTCGAGGAGAACCCGCTGATGTCGGTGCCGTCGAAGGTGACCGTGCCCGTGGAGGGCACGAACCCGGTGATGGCGTCGATCGTCGTGGTCTTGCCGGCGCCGTTGGGCCCGATGAGGCCGACCAGCTGCCCCTCCCCCACCTCCAGCGTGAAGCCGTCGACGGCCCGCTTGGCCCCGAAGGCCACACCGAGGTCCCGGGTCGAGAGCAGAGCCATCAGGCACCCGCCTCGGCGGCCACGGGAGCGACGTCGTCCGGCGAGGGGAGCCCGTGCCCGGGCGTGGGGAGGTCCTTGCGCCGCCGCAGCGCGTGGACGCCGTCGCGGACGGCGCCGGCCACACCCTTGGGGTTCTGGATGGCCATGAAGATGAGCCCGATCCCGGCCAGCAGCAGCGTGTACTGGTCGGAGATGTGCAGCCAGTTGGTCATGATCGTCGTGGTGATGCCGCCGGCCACGATGAGGCCGCCGACCATGGCGCCCGAGACCGACGAGATGCCGCCCAGGTAGGCGTAGGCCAGGAAGATCATCGACGGGATGGCCCCGAAGTAGAGGGCCGTGACCGAGCCGAACCGGTAGCCCGAGAGGGCGCCGCCCAGGCCGGCGATGAAGGCCGACACCCCGAAGGCCAGCACCTTGGTGCCGGCCACCGACACGCCCGCCGCCGCAGCCGCCCGCTCGTTGGCCCGCACGGCCAACATGTGCCGGCCGATGCGGGAGCGGCGCATGTTCACCACGATGAGCACCAGGGCCATGACCACCAGAGCGCAGAACACCCCGAACCACGGGTTGGGCAGGAGGCCCTTGGCCCCGGAGAAGGGCTTGGTCCACGGGTCGTTGGGGCCGAAGTGGAAGCCGAACAGGCTGGGGGCCCGGACCGACGCCCCCTTCAGGCCCGACCAGGCCGGGTTGGCGAAGATCAGGTTCTGGATGGTCACCGCCGCGGCGAAGGTCACCACGGCCAGGTTCACCCCGCGCACCCGCAGGGCCGGCACGCCGGCCAGGAGGCCGATGACCACGGCGGCCAGCGCCCCGAGGAGGGGGCCGAAGGGGAAGGGGATGTGGTGGGCGTCGGCCACCTTGGAGAGGGTGAACCCCCCGATGCCGGCCAGGGCCATCTGCATCAGCGAGATCTGCCCCACATAGCCGGTCAGCACCACCAGCGAGAGGCAGATGATCATGCCGACCAGCGAGTTGACGATGGAGAGCCGCCAGGTCGGGGTCACGAAGAAGAGCAGCACCATGGCGGCGATCCCCAGGACCAGGGTGGTGGGGAGGGCTCCACGGGCCCGAGGGGCGAAGGGCAGCTTGACGGTCTCGATGGAGCCCCGGGTGGGCAGGCTCTTCCCCCGCAGGGCCAGCACCACGATGATGACCAGGAAGGGCAGGGCGTCGGTGAGGCCCGGGAGGGCCTGCCCGCTGGCCTTGGGGAACCACGACTTGTTGGTGATCAGCTGGATCCACGAGGTGGCCATGCCGAGCACCAGGCCGGTGGCCGTGGTGACCACGAAGGAGTTGAACCGGGCCAGCAGGGCCGCTGCCAGGGCCGGCACGATCAGCAGGGTGATGGTGATCGGGTCGATCGACTGGTTGATGGGGGCGGCCAGGATGCCGAAGAAGCCGGCCAGCACCGTCGAGGCCACCCAGTTGACCCCGGCCAGCATGTCCGGCGAGTAGCCGAGCACCAGGGCGCCCTTCTCGTTCTCGGCCGCCGCCCGGGTGGCCAGGCCGAACCGGGAGAAGCGGAAGAGGGCCCACAGCCCCGCGGTCACGGCGATGACGATGAGCACCAGGATGGTCTGGTCCTCGGGCAGGCGGACCCCCCGGGGCAGGTGGAGGGGCGAGCTGGGCAGGATCGGTGCGACCGACTTGGCCGACGAGGTGAAGCGCAGGACGATGACGGCCTGCATCACGATGAAGAGGCCCACCGAGGCGACGACCTTGGCCAGCACCGGGGCCCGGCGCAGGGGCCGGAAGATCAGGAAGTGGAAGATGAGGCCGAGGGCGGCCAGCACCACCAGCGAGATGAGCATGGCCGCCCACACCGGCATGGCCGGCTGCTGCACGAAGGTGCCGAAGGCCGCCGTCGACGTCCCCGGATGGGCCAGGGTGATGAAGACGGGGATGTTGGGGAGCGAGAAGCCCTTGGCGCCGGCCAGGTGGACGACCCCCTGGATCAGGGCCAGCGGGTTGGGGATGGGCGGAAGGAAGAGCTGCCCGTTGACCCGGAGCCCGTAGTAGACGTACCCGCCGTACATGGCCACGGCCCCGGCGGCGAAGTTCACCACCCCCGAGCCCTGGTAGTTCAGGGTGATCGAGAGGGCGATGGCGGCGATGAGCGCCCCGCCCCCGAGGCCGAGGGCGATGGCCTGGGTCTGGTCGGCGTTGGCCAGGATGACGACCAGCAGCACCACGCCGAGGATCCCCGCCACCAGGGCGGGGATCCTCTTGGGCGTGAGCCAGCGACGCGCTGCGGTCACCGTCGTGCGACCTCGGGCCGGTGCAGGACGATCAGCCGAAGGCGTTGATCAGCTTGTTGTTGTAGGCGTCGGCGATCGGGACCCACTTGCCGCCCGAGAACTGCTCGATGCCCATCTGGCCGATGCACAGGGTCGGGAACGTCGGCGTGATCTTCCCGCAGGCCACCGGGGTGCCGGGGATGCCCCACTGGGGTCCGGCGAAGTTCTTGGTGGCGTCGGTCAGCTGGGCCACCGAGGCGTCGACGCCCAGCTTGTTGTAGATCTGCGTGATGGTCAACACGTTGCCGAAGGTCGGCCCGGCGAACCCGGTGTACTCCATCGTCGGGTTGTACTTCTTGACGACCTGCTCGTAGAGGGCCAGCTGCTCCGAGGCCGGCACGCTCTTCTGCGGCGGGACGAAGTAGTTCACGCCGTAGGCGCCGAAGTACCAGCCGTCGGGGAAGGTGCCGCCGAGGTGCTGGATGAGCGGGGTGCCGAAGCACAGGCCGGTGGTCACGACCTTGGGCTTGATGCCCAGGCTCTTCAGGGCGTCGTAGACGGCGATGCAGCCCTGGACCGGGGTGATCGGCACGAACACGTCGGCCGAGCCGCCGCCGGCCGCCTTCACGGCGGAGGCCACGTCGGCGCCCTGGGCCGTCGGGGAGATGAACACCTCGGTGACCTTGATGCCGGCCTTCTCGAGCGGCGGGGCGAAGAGGAGCTTGGCCGAGGCCGTGGCTCCGGCGTCGTTGGTGGCCACCACGGCCACGGTCTTCACCGTGCCTGCGCCGCCGTCGACGATCCACTTGGCCATGCCGGACACCACGCCGGGCGCACCCGGCATGTAGGTGACGGCCCCGGTCTGGACGAAGTCCGTGGCGGTGAGGCCGTTGCCGATGATGATGGGCTTCTGGCCGCCCAGCACCTTGTAGAGGGAGTCGTTGCCGATCACCAGGGTGCCGGTCAGGACCAGCTTGATGGTGGCGTCGTTGAGGAACTGGGTGCCGCACTTCTGGCCGTCCTCCTCCGTGGCCACGTAGCACGAGACCAGCTGGATCGGGTGGCCCTTGATGCCGCCGAGGTTCTGGTTGATGTACTGGACGGCCAGGTTGGCCCCCGCCGTGTTCTCGGGGTAGCTCGGCGAGCCGAACTGCTGGTTGACGTAGCCGATCCGGATCGGCGTCGACTCAGTGGCCTTCCCGGCCGTGCCGCCGGTGTAGGCGAGGGCCAGGCTGTTGTCGATCGTCCCCGACGAGCCACCCGAGGCAGCCGTGGTCGTCGTCGAGCTCGACGAGCCCGACGAGCAGGCGGCGGCCAGCAGAGCCACCGCGCCGAGCGCCCCAACTGTGCGGAGGGCCCGGAGGCCCCGCGTCGTACCGGTCGTTCGCATTGATCCCCCTAGTGGTCACGGGCAGGCCGGGCACCGACGAGGCGCACGGACGGACCCGCAACCTACCACCCGCCTCCTGGGTCGTCACCCATTCCCGTCCCGGGTGCTGCGTCCCGAGGGGTACTGTGCGGCCGAGCCGCCACCCATCACCGGAGGAGCCCCATGCCCACCCTGCAGCGCACCGACGAGGTCTTCGTCCTCGACCTCGGCGAGGGGGAGAACCGCTTCACCCTCGAGTGGATGGACGCCGTGCTGGCCGCCTTCGACGAGGTCGACGCCGCCGACGGCCCCCGGGCCCTGGTGACCACGGCCACCGGGAAGATCTGGTCGAACGGCCTCGACCTCGACTGGCTGATCGCCAACCCCGGGGACGCGGGCGGCTACATCGACAAGGTCCAGGCCGTGTTCTCCCGTCCCCTCACCTGCACCGTGCCCACCGTCGCCGCCCTCCAGGGCCACACCTTCGCCGGCGGCGGCCTGTTCGCCCTGGCCCACGACACCCGGATGATGCGGGCCGACCGCGGCTTCTTCTGCCTGCCCGAGGTCGACCTGGGCATCCCCTTCGCACCGGGGATGTCCCTCCTCGTCCAGTCCAAGCTCACCCCCGACACCGCGGTGGAGGCCATGCTCACCGGCCGGCGCTACGGGGGCACGGATGCCGCGGCCGCGGGGATCGTCAGCGCCGCGCTGGCCGAGGACGAGCTCCTGCCGGCCGCCGTGGCCGCCGCCGCCGCCCTGGCCCCCAAGGCCGGCAAGCCGCTGCGCACCATCCGCACCACCATGTTCCGCGAGACCATCAGCCTGCTCGCCCAGCCGGCCGTGCTCGACATCCCGGGCTGAGGGCGCGACCGGACAGACCAGCGGGGACGCCGGGGGACCGCCGCCGGGTCGCTCCTCCGCTACCGTGACCCCGTGACCACGGGACGGACCGAGGACGCCTACTCGTCCCCCGCCCCGACGGCGGGCGACACCGCCGTCCCCGGGGACCGGAGCGGGCCCGCCGGGACCTCCCCGTCCAGTTCCGGTCCCGACGGCCCTGACGGCGACCGGCAGCGTGCACGCCTGGCTGCCGCCCTCGTGGTGGTCAGCTACGTGGCGCTGGCCGTCGCCATCTACTGGCAGCCCTGGTCGCAGGGGCCTGGCTCGGTCATCCAGCCCGGGGGCGACCAGTTCGCCAACGTCTGGTTCCTTCGGTGGACCCCCTTCGCCCTGCTGCACGGCCACAACCCGCTCTTCTCCTGGTGGGTCAACGTGCCCTTCGGGGTGAACCTGGTCACCAACACCAGCGCGCCGCTCCTCGGCCTCCTCGGGTCCCCGGTGACCCTGACGGCCGGCCCCGTCGCCGCATTCACGGTCCTCTCCACCGCCGCGCTGGCCGGATCGGCCACGGCGGCCTACGCCTTCGCCCGTCGGTGGGTGACCTGGCGGCCGGCCGCCTGGGTGTGCGGCCTCGTCTACGGCTTCTCGCCCTACGAGATCGGCCAGGCCAACGGCCACCTCAACCTCACCTTCGTGGTGCTCCCGCCGCTCATCCTCCTGCTCGTCCATGAGGTCACGGTGCGCCAGGCCTGGAGCGCGCGCCGGGCCGGCGTGCTCCTCGGCCTGGCCGCCACCGGCCAGTTCTTCGTCTCCAGCGAGGTCCTGGCCTCCACCGTGGTCGTCGGGGGCATCGGGGTGGTCGCCGCAGCCGCCGTGGGGCATCGGTCCCTGGCGCTGCGGTTCCGCCGTGCCGCCGTCGGGACGGGGTGGGCCGCAGCGGTGGCCGGCGTCCTCCTGGCCTACCCGGTGTGGCTGGCCGTCCGGGGGCCCGGCTCCATCTCCGGGCCCATCCAGCTGGTGCCCGAGGCCTACCGGGCCGACCTGGCCGGCCTGGTGGTCCCCGGCCAGTACGTGTGGCTGGCCACCCCGGGGCTGCGCCGCACCTCGTCGGTCTTCGCCAACAGCCCGGTGGAGAACGGCAGCTACCTGGGGATCACCCTGGTGCTCGCCGTGGCCGTCACGGTGGTGCTCCTGTGGCGTCGCAGCCCGGTGATCAAGGTGGCGGCGCTCACCGGTGCGGCGGCCTGGGTGCTCTCCCTGGGCGGCGCCCTCGTCGTCCGGGGCAAGCCTGGGGCCGACGTGGCCGCCGGCCTCCCGCTGCCCGAGCGGGTCTTCACCCACCTGCCCCTCCTGTCCAACACCATTCCGGTCCGCTACGCCCTCTACGTCTCCCTCCTGGCCGGCCTCGTCCTCGCCCTCGGGCTCGAGGCCCTCCGCACGCGGCTCACCCGAGAGGCCGGCAGCCGGCAGTGGGCCGCTGTCGCCCCGATGGCGGTGGCCGTCCTGTGCCTGGCCCCCATCGTCCCGGCCCTCCCCCTCCAGGGGTTCGTCGATCCCGGGACCCCGGCCTGGTTCACCGGCCCCGGCGTCGGCCACGTCCCGGCCGACTCGGTCGCCCTCCTCTACCCCTACCCGTCCACCCCCTCCCCCCAGGGCCAGCTGTGGCAGGCCGAGGCCGACATGCGGTTCCGCATGCCCGGCGGCTACTTCCTGGTGCCCCAGCCCCCGGGTCGGGCCATCGCCTTCACCCCCGAGACCGGCTACGTCACCGACACGCTCATGGCCCGCACGCTCATCGCCCTGGCCGCCGGCACGGCGCCGCCGCAGACACCGGCCCTGCGGGCCGGGCTGCGGGCCGAGCTGCGGGCGTGGCACGTCCGCTCGGTCATCGCCCCGGTGGCCGGCCTGCCCGCACCGGCCACCTCGGTCGCCTTCCTGTCGTGGATGGTCGGCGCCCCGCCGGTGCGCGACGGCGACGTCCTGGCGTGGTACCACGTCCCCGGGGCGTGACCTGCCCGGCAGCCGCCGGCGGCTCCTGCCACCGCCAGCCGACGACCCGGCACCAGTCGACGAACCAGGAGGTGCGCCCGTGCGCGGCGTCAAGATGACTGCTGACGGCATCGCCGTCGTCCCCGGTCCGGAGGTCCCGCCGGAGGGCACCGTCCGGGTGGAGGTCGTGAGCTCGGGCATCTGCGGGTCGGACCTGCACATGGTGTCGCTCGGACCGTCATGGGCCATCCTCGGGCACGAGTTCTGCGGCCGCCTCGACGACGGCACTCCGGTGGCCGTGCTCCCGGTGGCCCACTGCGGCACCTGCGACCGGTGCCGGGCCGGCGCCGAGGCCCAGTGCCGCAACGCACTGGGCGCCATGTACGGGGTGAGCCTCGACGGAGGCCTGGCCGACGAGGCCTGGGTCGCCCCGCAGTGCGCCAAGCCGCTGCCCGCCGGGCTCGCCCTCGATCACGCCCACCTGGTGGAGCCCCTGGCCGTCGCCCTCCACGGGATCCACCTGGCCGGCGTCGAGTCCGGCATGCGCGTCCTCGTGCTGGGAGCCGGTCCGGTCGGGCTCTGCACGGTGGCCGCGGCCCGCCACCTGGGCGCCGACGTCGATCTGGAAGCGCACCGGCCGGACCGGTTGGCGGCCGGCGAGCGCCTCGGCGCCTCGGTCGTCGTCGGTGGCGACTACGAGGTCGTCCTCGACGCCGCAGGCACCCAGAGCTCGCTGGACCGGGCCACCGAGCTGGTCCGGCCGGGCGGGCGCATCGCCATCCTCGGCACCTACTGGGAGCCGGTAGCCCTCGGCATGGCCTTCCAGATGAAGGAGGTCACGATCATCCCCTCCTTCACCTACGGCCACCACCACGGGACCGATGAGTTCGTCGCCGCCGCCGACATCCTGGCCGCCACCCCTGACCTGGTCGACGCCGTGGTGACCCACCGCTTCGGCCTCGACGAGGCAGCCGAGGCCTTCCGGGTGGCCGCCGACCGGAACGCGGGCGCCATCAAGGTCGCCGTCCTGCCCTGATCCCAGCACCGGCCGCGAGCACTGCCGGTGGGTCACACTGCTTCCCGGTGGCACTGCCGGCCCACCCGTAGGGCAAGCCCCACCTCGAGGGCGGGCCCGAGCCCCGATCCCGTCGCCGCCGGGCAAAGAGGGGCCGAAAGTCACGTTCGGTACGCGCCGTGCCGCGCCGATGTGCGGGCATGCGCGCAGACGGGGGCGATCACGGGACCGCGGGACCGACCGGCACGGGTCTTCCCGTCCGACGTCGCCGGCCAGGCCAGCCCTGGGTCATCACGGTGCCGGACGACGGGCGGATGGCCGACGACCTCCGGCGGGCACGGAGCGCCCAGACCCGCACCCGGCTGGTCGAGACCTTCTGCGCCCTGGCCGCCGACGGCGCCCTCCACCCGACGGCCCGCCAGATCGCCGAGCGGGCCGGATGCTCGGTCCGGTCGGTCTTCCACCACTTCCACTCCCTGGCGGTCCTGATCGACGAGGCCCTGGCCGTGCAGTCGGCCCGGCACCGGCCGCTCCTGGCCGCCATCCCCGCCCGGGGGGACACGGCCGGCCGGGTGGCCGCCCTGTGCCGCCAGCGCCGGCTGTACTTCGAGGAGCTCCTCCCCCTCTACCGGGCCGCCGGGGCGCCGGCAGGGACCCCGGGTGCGGCACCGGTCCTGGCCGACGACCGGGCCCGGATGCGCCAGCAGCTGCTGGCCACCTTCGGACCCGAGCTGGCCGCCGCCGGCGACCGGACCCGCCTGGAGGCCCTGGAGCTGGCCACGGGGTGGGAGGCCTGGTGGTCCCTGCGGGCCGACCATACGCCGGCCGGTGCCGAGCGGGTCATGGCCCGGTCGGCATGCTCCCTGGTGGTGTGAGCCGCCCGGCCGACGGGACGCTCAGCCGGCCGCCGTGTCCCAGGGGGTGTGGTTGTAGCCCCGCAGGACCGGTCCGCCGGGGCCCCAGGCGATGGTGGTGACCGAGGCGTTGGCCAGGTAGAGACGCCAGGCACCCTCGTCACCGAGACCGAGGGCCCAGCAGGCGGCGGCCTTGATGGGCGAGACGTGGCTGACCACCACCACCTTGCCGTCACCACGGGCGTCGCCGCCCGGGGCCAGCAGCTCCTCACAGGCCGACCGCACCCGGGCGCCGGCCTCGGCCAGGCTCTCCCCGCCCGGCGGGCGGAAGGCGGGGTCGGTGCGCCACTGCGTCCACACCTCGGCGGGGACCTCGCCCAGCAGGCGCCCGTCGTACTCGCCGTAGTCCACCTCCACCCACCGGTCGTCGATCTCGACGGGCACGCCCGCCCCGAGGGCCTCGGCGGTGTCCCGGGCCCGGGCGAGCGGGCTCGAGATGACCCGGGTGGCCCCGGCCAGCGACGCCCCGACCAGCCGGGCCTGCTCCCGGCCGCGGTCGGTCAAGGGCGCGTCGATCCTGCCCAGCAGCCGTCCTTCGGCGTTCGCCGTCGACTCGCCGTGACGGACCAGGATCAGCACGCCCGCCCCCGGGTCGCCGGCCGGACGGGCCCGCTCAGCGGACGAGGATCCGGTCGCACTCGGGGCACGTCGCCAGCTCGTCGTCCGGAAGGCGCCGGAGCCGCTCGACCTCCACCGACGGCAGCGTGAGGTGGCACCCGCCGCAGCGGTCCCCGGTGAGGCGGGCCGCTCCGGTCCCGCCCAGCTTGGCCCGGAGGCGCTCATAACGCTCGGCCAGGTCGGGGTCGAGCCCCGTCGCACGGGCGGCCCGGGCGGCACCCTCGGCGGCCAGCGCCGCCTCCAGCTCGGCCTCGGCCGCCTCCGCAGCCACGGTGAGGGAAGCGGCATCAGCCACCAGGGCGCCGTCGGCGGCCTCCAGGCCGGCCAGCTGCTCCTCCAACGGCTCCTGCTCCTCGAGCAGGGCCAGCTCCTCCTCCTCGAGGGCCGACTGGCGCTCGGCCAGCTGGTGCACCTCGTGGTCCATGGCCTCGAGGTCGCGCGCGCCCGCCCCGCCGGAGCGCATCCGCTCCTCCAGGGCATGCCGGCGGCCCGCGGCGGCAGCCACCTGCTCCTCCAGGGCGGCCTGCCGTCCGGCCAGGTCGTCGGAGGCCCGCTGGACCTCGGCCCGCTCGCCGGCCAGGGCGGCCCGCCGGGCGGCCAGGTCGGCCAGGGCGGCCCGCTCGGGCACGGTGGCCAGCCGCTGGCGGAGCTGGTCGATGGCCGTGTCGTGCCCCTGGACCTCCAGCAGGATGTCGAAACGCTCAGCCATGGCCCTCCTCGCCGCCGACCCCGGCCACTCCGATCCGGCCGACGTCCACCAGCCTACGGCTCGCCGTCAGGGCGCCGGCGAGGGCGTCGTCGGCCAGGGCGGCGGCGGCATCCCAGGTGAACCAGGCCACCTCCTGGCTCTCCCCCGGCGGCGGGGCCGGATCGGCGTCGGGGCCGACCAGCAGGTAGCGGAGGTCGAGGTGGAGGTGGTCGCCCGCCGGGTGGACGTCGACATGGACCATGTGCGGCCCTCCCGCCGGGTGGACGGCCTCGAGTCCGGTCTCCTCGGCGCACTCCCGCACCGCCGCCTCCTCGGGCCGCTCGCCAGGATCGAGGTGGCCTCCGGGCTGGAGCCAGCGGTGGAGGCGGCGGTGCCGGTGGAGCACCACCCCTCGAGTGCCGACGACGATGGCCGATCCCGTGACGTGCACCAGGTCGGCCTCACGGTCGAAGGGGCGGGCGAGGCGGTGCAGCTCAGCCGTGAAGCGCTCCAGTGCCTGGCGCTCACGGGCGTCGGCAGGCTGGTGGTCGGCCAGGAGCCGGAGCAGCTCGTCCCGACGGGGGTCGTCGGGGACACCCGGGCCGGGGCCTCCGGACCCGGCCGGCACGCCGGGCATGGTCGTCCCGGCGCCGCGCTCAGGCCGACTTGCGGCGCTGGCGGTGGATGCGGCGACGCTCCCGCTCGGTGGTGCCGCCCCAGACGCCCTCGCGCTCCCGGTGGGCCAGCGCGTGCTCCAGGCACGCCTCCCGGACGACGCACTGGTCGCAGATGGCCTTGGCTTCCTCGGCCTCCTCGTCGGTGACGGGGTAGAAGACCTCGGGGTCGATGCCCTGGCAGGCTGCGTGCTTGCGCCAGGTGGCACTCATGGGAACGTCCTCACTGCGTGACTGCGGGTCGGGTCGGGGGCCGCCCAGGCCGCCGTGACCGGCTGACCTGGGAGAACGTGGCTCCCCGTCGCAAACGGGTAGAAGGACCAGTATGGAGCACCCAGCGCAGCGGTGTCCACCTCGCACCACCACTCTCCGTGGTCAAACCACGACATCTTGTGTCCATCCGGCCGGCTTGCACGGCCGGTCGGCCAGGCCGACGTGCCGCACGTCTCCGCCGCACACCGGGTGCAGGCCCCACCCTCCATCCACCGTCCCCGCTCCATGACGCCCGGAAGTGCCTGCCGGCACCGCCGGTAGGATGCGGCCCCGGCCGACCCACGGCACCGAGGGGGACGACCCCGGAACGGAGGTTCCACCCATGCCTGCACCCGACCTCGACGGCGCCACCGTCGTCATCACCGGGGTGACCGGCCAGGTGGCCGAGCCCGTCGCCATCGCCCTGGCCGGACGGTGCGAGGTGGTGGGGGCAGCCCGCTTCCGTGATGCCGCCGCCCGCCAGCGCCTCGAGGAGGCCGGGGTCCGGTGCGTGCCCATCGACCTGGCCGCCGGCGACGTGGCGGGCCTGCCCGCCGACGCCGACTACGTCGTGAACTTCGCCGTGGCCAAGTCCAACCAGTGGGAGACCGACCTGCGGGCCAACGCCGGCGGCCTGGCCGCCCTCATGGAGCACCACCAGGACGCCCGCGCCTTCCTGCACTGCTCCACCACCGGGGTGTATGCACCGATGGGCCACCACGTCTTTGCCGAGGACGACCCGCTGGGTGACAACCACGGCGTCTGGCCCTTCCTGCGGACCTACAGCATCTGCAAGATCGCCGCCGAAGCGACCGCCCTGTGGTCCTGCGACCGCTTCGGCCTCCCCACCACCATCGCCCGGCTCTCGGTCCCCTACGGCGACCGGGGGGGCTGGCCGGCCATCCACCTCGAGATGATGCGCGCCGGCCACCCGGTGCCGGTCCACGTGGATGCCCCGAGCGTCTACCACCCCATCCACGAGGACGACATCGTGCGGTCGGTCCCCCTCCTCCTGGCCGCCGCCTCCACCCCGGCCACCGTCGTCAACTGGGGCGGCAGCGAGGCGGTCAGCATCGAGGAGTGGTGCGGCGAGCTCGGCCGCCTGTGCGGCCTGACCCCTTCGTTCGCCCCCACGGCCGACACCATCGACAGCGTCCAGATCGACCTGACCCGGATGCACGAGCTGTGCGGTCCGACCACCGTCGCCTGGCGGGACGGCCTCCGTCGCATGGTGGCGGCCCGCCACCCGGAGCTCCTGGTCGGCTGACGGCCGGACTACGACAGCAGGACTCCGACGGCCGGACTCCGCCGGCCGGGCTCAGGATGCCGGCCAGATGAGGTCGGCCAGATCCGTGACCAGGGCGTCGAGCTCGGCGGCGGTGGCCGCATAGCCCGCGGCCGGACCGCCGAAGGGATCGGCCACGTCGTCGGCCGGCGAGACCTGGACGAGGGCGCTCCGGGTTCGGTCCCCCTGCGCAGCCCGCACCCAGCCCTGGGGATCCTGGCCGGGGAGCCGGGGCCCGATCCCGCTCCCCCGTCGCACCAGCTCCTTGAGCCGGAAGATGCGCTCCCAGGCGTCGGGATCCAGCAGAGCCGCCTCCTGCACGTGGCGGTGCGACATGCCCACCACCAGATCCGCCCCGGTCACCAGCGCCGAGTCGAGCTCCCGGCTGCGGTGGCCCGACAGGTCGACGCCGTACGCACCCATGGCCACCTGGACGTCGGCGGGGACGCCTTCGCCGCCGTCCAGCAGCCCGGCGGAGCGCACCACGACCTCGCCCCCCCGCTCGGCGGCCCGCAGGGCGAACAGGGCAGCCGCCATGGGCGACCGGCAGATGTTGGCCGAGCACACGAAGAGGACCTGCACGGCGGCCACGCTAGGCGCCGCGCCCCTGCACGCCCCGCACCGTCTGCACCAGCACCCCCGCATCCCCGCACCCGGGGACTAGCCTCGCCAGCCGTGACCCCGGACCACGACGCACCGGTCCCCCTGGCCCTGGTCCACGACTACCTGACCCAGGAAGGCGGTGCCGAGCGGGTCGTGCTGGCCCTGGCCGCCGCCCATCCGGACGCCCCGATCCACACCTCGCTCTACGACCCGGCGGGCACGTTCCCGGCCTTCGCCGGCCACGACGTCCGCACGCTGCCGCTCGACCGCCTCGGCGTCCTGCGCCACCACCACCGCCTGGCCCTCCCCCTCCTGGCCCCGGCCTTCGACAGGATGGTGGTCGACGCCGAGGTGGCGGTCTGCTCCTCGAGCGGATGGGCCCACGGCGCCCGGGTCACCGGCCGCAAGGTCGTCTACTGCCACACCCCGGCCCGGTGGCTCTACCTGCCCGACAAGTACCTCGACGGATCGTCCCGTCTGGCCGGCGCCGGTCTGGCCGCTCTCGCTCCGGCGCTGCGGCGGTGGGACCGCCGGGCCGCGGCCACCGCCGACCGCTATCTCGTCAACTCCCGGGCCGTCCGGGACCGGGTGGCCGCCGTCTACGGCATCGAGGCCGAGGTGGTGCCGCCGCCGGTGGAGATCGACGTCACCGGGCCGCGCCGGCCGCCGGCCGACCTCGAGCCGGGCTTCCTCCTGTGCGTGTCGCGGCTGCTCCCCTACAAGAACGTCGACGTGGTGGTGGAGGCCCTCCGCCGGCTGCCCGACCTGCGCCTCGTGGTGGTGGGCACCGGGCCCGAGGCCGACCGGCTGGCTGCCGGGGCGCCGGCCAACGTGACCTTCCTCGGACGGGTGGCCGACGACGGTCTGCGCTGGCTGTATGCGGCCAGCGCCGGCCTGGTCACCGCCTCGTGGGAGGACTTCGGCCTGACCCCGGTGGAGGCAGCCGCCTTCGGCCGCCCCACCGCCGCCCTGCGCTGGGGCGGCTTCCTCGACACCATCGAGGAGGGCCGGACCGGGATCCTCTTCGACCGCCCCGACGTGGCCGGGGTCGCCGCCGCCGTGGAGTCCCTGGTCGGGACCGGCTGGTCCGAGCGGGAGTTGGTGGATCACGCCGCCCGCTACGCCCCGGCGCGCTTCGTGGCCGAGATCGACCGGGTCGTCGACGAGGAGCGCCGCCGGGGGTGACGGCGCACCGGGCCCGGCGGCAGCCGGGCCGGGAACCTCAGGAGGCGCCGCGTCCCTTCAGCACCGTGGCCGGGGTGTGCCAGAGGATCCGGATGTCCCACCAGAACGACCACGAGGCGACGTAGAGGTAGTCGAGACGGCACAGCTCGAGGTGGGACAGCTCGTTGCGTCCGGAGACCTGCCACAGGCCGGTCATCCCGGGACGGACCTCGAAGCGCTTGCGGGCCCAGCCCTCGATCTCCAAGGCCTCGGGCACCACGAAGGGTCGGGGCCCGACCAGGGACATGTCCCCCTTCCACACGTTGAGGAGCTGGGGGATCTCATCGAGGCTGGTCCGTCGGAGGAACCGGCCCACCGGGGTGATCCGGGGGTCGTCGAC
Organism: uncultured Acidimicrobiaceae bacterium; assembly: GCA_963977795.1. Classification (GTDB taxonomy): domain Bacteria; phylum Actinomycetota; class Acidimicrobiia; order Acidimicrobiales; family RAAP-2; genus Bog-756. The sequence goes on along the minus strand of CAXBRB010000009.1, from coordinate 3,785 downwards.
GACCTTGAACAGCGGGCCGTCCACCTCGTTGAGGTGGAGGAGGTGGTCGCGCTGGTGCTCCGCCCCGTCCACCATCGTCCGGAACTTGAAGATCCGGAAGACCCGGCCGCCGCGGCCCATCCGCTCCTGGCGGAAGAAGACCGGACCCGGGCTGGTCACCGCCACGGCCACGGCGGCGGCGAGCAGGACCGGCGAGACGACGATGAGGACGGCCGAGGAGACGACGAGATCGAAGGCCCGCTTGACGGCCCGGGCCCCGGGGCCCATGGAGGCCGGCGCGATGTCGATCATGGGCAGGCCCGAGAGGTCCTCGACGTGCGAGCGGGCGGTGATCAGCTCGTAGTAGCGGGGGACGATGGAGACCCCGACCGTGCCCGACATGGCCTTGAGCATCTCCGTGGTCCGCTCCGGGTGGGTCCGGGAGAAGCACACCACCACCCGGGCCACCCCGTGGCGCCGACACAGCTCGGGAAGCTCATCGAGGCCGCCGACGACCCCGGACCGCCCGAGCGGGCTGTCGTCGACGAAGCCGACGAAGCGGACCGACGAGTGGGCCCGGAGATGGCTGGCCACGGTCTCGGCCAGCTTGCCGGTGCCGACCACGATGACCGGGACCGAGCCGTCGGGCGCCCGGCCCATCAGGCCGAAGGAGACGATGCGGGCCAGCGGCACGGCCACTGCGCCCACCACCCCGAGGGCCACGATCTTGGCCACGGTGATCTGGTCGCTGAACCCGACCCGGTGGGCCACGTAGCCGAAGGTGGCATAGAGGAAGCAGCCCACCAGGAGGCCGTGCATGATGGCCGGGAGGTCGGAGAAGACGCTGAGCGAGATCCGCCGGGTGGTCCCCCGGTAGAGGCCGTAGCAGGCGAACACGCCCAGGAAGAGCGGGATCACCGCCAGATCGGCCAGGACGGTGAACCCGATCCGGCCGGTGGCCGCGATCGGGTGGGCGGCGAGGGCCGAGAGGACCATGGGGCCGAGCACCGCAGCGGTGGCCAGCCCCACCACGTCGGCCATGAGCAGCCGGCGGAGCACCCCGCGGTGGACGCGGGCCACCGCCCCGCCGGGCGCCTCTGACCCGCTGGCAGAGTCAGCGATGGCACGGACCAGGGCGGCACGGGAGGACACGACGTCGACGCCGCTCCCGAACTCGTCTCGGATCGCCATCTAGGTGGACCTGCCCCTTCCCGCCGGTCTGCGGCCGCCGATGGCCCGTCTCCCGCGGGCGCTCATCGCCCGCCGGGTCGGCGCACCACCGTGCCCGCGCCCACTCCGAGCCTAGGGGTGCAGCACGGGCCGGCACAATGGCGGGGGGAGGATTTCCGGACCACCGGGGCCAGCGGCTCCCGGGCCCGGGGGATCAGCGGCCCACGGTCAGCTGCCCGGTCGCGTTGAGCGCCGAGACCGAGCCCGTCGGTCTGCCTCGGGCTGCGGTCCCCGGACGCAGGAGGACCTGGCGCACCTGTCCGGGGGCCAGGTGGAACCACGAGTCCGAGGCCCGGAACCCGGGGAAGCGGACCTGGACGCGCTGGGCGAAGCGGTCGGTCGAGACGGAGAGGAGCCACGCCCCCCCATCGGCACGTTCGAGTCCGGCCTGAAGGCCGAGTGCGGGGTCCCGGGGCCGGGCCGGACCGCCGGGGAGGTAGGCGGCCTCGGCCAGGACGGCACCGTCGGGCCCGCGCAGGACGACGGTGACCACCTCGAGGGCCCGAGGGCCGAACCGGTAGGCGTAGGTCAGGTCGCGGAAGCCGTCGAGGAGGGCGTCGGCCCGCAGCACGGTGGCCCCGTGGCCGGGGACCGTCACCGGGGCCGAGGCGGCCTCGATCAGGTGGGCTGCACCGTGCAGGCCCACCTCCACCGTGCCCGACACCGTGCCCGGTCCGTCATGGACGAGGTGGACGGCCAGCCCGTTGACCCCTTCGTCCGTGCACAGGACGGCCAGGGGGGCGGCCGTGCGGGCCAGGGCCCACCAGGTGGCCTTGGGCCGGCCGGCGGCGTCCACCAGCCCCCACCCCGGTCCCGGACGCAGGTCGCGCTGGGCGATGGCCAGGGCCCCGGCGCACGGCGACCCCGGGCGCCGCCACTCGGACAACGCCTGCTCGATCACCTCGACCCCCACCGCCCGCGCCAGCTCCAGGTAGCGGTCGGGGTCGTGGGCGGCCAGAGCCGACGGGTCCTCGCCGAAGAGCTCGGTGACGTAGTGGTCGGTCACGTCGACCAGGTCGGTCGGCGCCCCGGCGTCGCGGTGGGCCGCCTGCCGCCAGGCGGGGTCGGCCAGCGCCTGGGCCGCCCCGCCGAAGCAGCGGTCGACCGTCTCGGGCTCGGGCGGGACGGCGAAGGCGATCCCCTCGGACACGAAGCGCGGCGCGGCGAGCCGCAGGTCGGTCAGCGGTCGCAGGTACGGGCCGACCCCGGCGTAGTGGCAGACCCCGGTGTCGGTCCGGAACGGAAGGTCGCCGCCGGACGGCGACGAGGTCACCCAGGGGACGTCCGGTGCCACCCCGGCCACGGCCGCCGGAAGGACCTCCTCCAGCAGCGCCGAACGCCACCGGTCGGCACCCAGCCCCTGCATCGCCCCCTGCTCCTCGATCTGCTCCCCGCCGCACAGGACGGCCAGGCAGGGATGGCCGGCGGCCTCCGCCGCCACCGTGACAGTCTCGTCCACCAGCACCGCGGCGGCCGGACCGTCGTCCTCGGGCAGAGCGGCCTGGGCGGACATCAGGTCGAGCCACACCAGCAGGCCGACGGCGTCACAGTGATCCAGGAACGAGTCGTCCGGATAGGCCGTGCCGCCGGGGATGCGCACCATGGTCCACCCGGCCGCCGCCGCTTCAGACAGCGCAGCGGCCACCCCGGACTGGTCGGGGGACCAGCCGACGGGGTCGGTCGGGAACCAGCACGCCCCCCGGCAGAAGATGGGCACACCGTTGACCGACACCGTGAAGGCCCCACCGTCCCGGTCGACCGCCACCGAGCGGAAGCCGACCGATCCGACCTCGACGACCCGGTCGGCCAGGTGGACCCGCACCGGATAGCGCCGCTGGTCCCCGTAGCCGTGGGGCCACCACCGTTCCACGTGGTCGAGCACCACCCGACCGGTCAGCGCCCAGCGGTCGCCGTCGGGGGTGCAGGCCAGGTCGGCCCGGCTGCCGGCCACCTCGACCACGGCCCCCTCGACGGGGCCGTCCAGGGTGAGGACGACCTCGACCTCACCCGGATCCGCACCTGCCGACGGGGGGACGGCACCGCAGGAGGCCGTCAGCCGCCGGCCCACCACCGCGGTCGGATCGGCGGCCACCAGTCGCACCGGTCGCCAGGGACCGACCGGGGGCGGTGTGGGCACCCAGCCCACCTGGCGGCCCAGCAAGGTCGTGCGGAACCAGCGCAGGTTGGGGTGACGGGGCAGGGCCGACTTCCACCGGGGCCGGGGCCGACGTTCGGCCAGCAGCAGATCGAGGGCGGCGCACCGGAGGACCACCTCGCCCGGGCCGGGCTCGGGGTCGGGCACCTGCTCGAGTACCAGGACCTCGGGTCCGCCGGGCTCGTTCATCCTGATTGCCTGCAAGGGTGCTCCTCGGTCGTGCGTGCTGCCGGGTGCGGGCACGATACCGGCCGCGTCCCCCGTGCGTGCGACGGTCAGTCGGAGGGGCGGGTGGCGTCCAGCATCGGGAAGAGGCTCACGTCCGTGCCGCGGGTGCGCCAGGCCACCGGAAGCGACCCGTTGGAGCGACCGATCACCTGGCCCGCCGCGACGACGCTCCCCTCGGCGATGCCGGGCTCGT